>JAUMWQ010000050.1 GCA_030529565.1 Filifactor alocis
AGGACTGAAAATCCTCGTGTCGGTGGTTCGATTCCGCCTCCCGGCACCATAAGCGAAACGACCCTTCGAAGTTTATTCGAGGGGTCGTTTTTTCATGTAAGGAAGGTTTGTTCCTCTGTCCAACGTAATAGAACGTTGAAATTCATAATAACTCTGACATGGATATGAACTTTTTTGATGGATAACGAAGATAAAAAATAAATCCAAATATGAATATGTCAATACACCGGTCGCTATCTGTGTAGCTGTATGCCAACAGGAGAAAGATATTTGGATGGCGGATTTTTGTAAAAAGTTTTGAGTTTTTGGTGATTTATCGAGTAGATGTGGCAGAAATGTGGTATCATATAATTTATACTTAGTACAAATTGATAGTTAGAAATGGAGTGATGAGATTGGACTTGAAGAATCTGATTAAGAGACAGAAGATGATGACGACGGTTTTGACAGCACTCTGTCCCCTTGTAATAGCTTCGGTCTTTTTTTATGGCTGGAGGACTATAGCGGTTCAGCTTGTTGTTATGTTGTCGGCGGTCTTGGCGGAATATGCCTTTCTCTACAAGGAGAAGAAGCCGGTGACGGAAGCCGTGCTGGTAACATCGGTGCTCTACACCCTGACCCTTCCGCCGTCGATCCCCTTTTGGATTGCAGTGGTCGGGATCGTCTTCGGAGTGGTTTTTGCGAAGATGGCCTTCGGAGGTTTCTCCAAGAACGTATTCAACCCTGCACTGGTGGCAAGAGCCTTCGTCTATGTCTGTTTTCCCAACTATATGACGATCCACTGGACACAGGCTTCCGCCGGTTTTCCGGGAGGTTTTACCAAGTGGCTCAATCCGATGGTGGAGACGATCACGACGGCTACACCTCTGATCCGTTATCGAAGTGAGGAAGCTCTCACCGAGCTGACGGGTCTTCTGCTCGGAAACATCGGAGGGGTAATGGGAGAAACGAGCAAGGTACTTATTTTGCTTGGGGCGGCCTACCTGATCTACAAGAAGGTGGCTGCATGGCAGATCATGGCGGCCTGTCTTATCGGCTTCGTAGGTACGGGGACCCTTCTTAGTCTTGTGACGGGAAGTGTAGCTATGGAGTCTGTTTTTTACGGGGTAGTAAGCGGAGGATTTTTGTTCGGAGCAGCCTTTATGGCGACCGACCCGATATCGGCCTCGTCCACAAAGGAAGGTAAGTGGATTTACGGCATCATCGTGGGTATGGTGACCTTTATCATCCGAGGGTTCTCGCTGTTTGCCGAGGGAATGATGTTTGCCGTCCTCATAGGCAATACCTTCGTACCCTTGATCGATGAACTGGTCAAGATGAAGAACAACAAGAAGAAAGCACAGAAGAAGGGGGCGGTTGCAAATGGCTAAGGTCTCCAGAAACGATACCCTGTGGTATCCTACGGTATTTATGATCATTTTGGCTTTTGTTATGACCTTGATCCTGGCCCTGCTCGACTATGGGACCAAGGATAAGATCGAGTTGCAACAGAAGGCGATCTTTGAGCAGAAACTCCTGTATGCGATGAACATCGACTTTGCGGATGCACAGGAGGCGGAGAAGATCTTCGATGAGAAGGTGGAAGTGCTTCCCATCGACTTTATGGATACCTCCGGACTTTTGCTCGAGCCCAACTACTACGTCTATCGGGAGAACGGAGAGGTACAAAGCTATGCCTTTCCGGTCAGCGGCAAGGGTCTGTGGGGGACCATCGATGCCTTTGTAGCGATGGACAAGGATATGGAACATATGATAGGCATGGACATCCTCTCTCACAGCGAAACTCCGGGTCTCGGCGGTCGTATCGAAGAGGATTGGTTCAAAGAGCAGTTCAGAGGCTTGAGCCTTGCTTTGCAGGACGGAAAATATTTTTCCTATCCTCCCGAAGCGGGATCGAACATCGAGGCGATCACGGGTGCGACCTTGACCTCGGGTTCGATGCGCGATCTGCTCAACGAAAATGTAATAAAGATCAAAGAAAACTTCAAGGGGGTGAAGTAGGATGAAAATAAAAGAAACGTTGAAGAAGGGTTTTATTACGGACAACCCTGTTCTCGTTCAGATCCTGGGGATCTGTTCCTCCCTTGCCGTGACCAACCTGATGATGAACTCGCTGGTCATGGGACTGGGACTTATGCTTACCACAGCCTGTTCCGAGTTTATGGTGGCCCTGCTTCGTTCGTATACACCCAAGCACATCCGTATGATCATCCAGACCTTCATCATCTCTTTCTTCGTTATTATGATGGATGTTTTCTTAAAGGCTTACTGGCCGGATATGAGCAAGGCGCTCGGTCCCTATGTAGGTCTCATCATTACGAACTGTATTATTATGGGACGCTGTGAAGCCTATGCACAGAACAATTCTCCGACCGATTCCTTTGTCGACGGGATCGCCTATGGAGGAGGGTATACCATCGTCCTTCTTATGATAGCGTTTGTTCGTGAGATCCTCGGTTTCGGTACCATCTTCGGTCTCAGAGTGATGCCGGAGGGTTTTGTCAACTGGACCCTGATGGTAATGCCGCCGTCCGCCTTCTTTGTGTTGGCAGTGATCATTTGGATCTCACAAAATAGGGTAGCGAAAAAAGCACAGGCGAAAGGAGGGAAGGCCTAATGTCGATTCATCCGATTGTAATCTTATTTGCGGCGATATTTACCAACAATATGATATTGTCGAACTTCTTGGGGATGTGTTCTTTTATCGCCGTCTCCAAAGAAATCAAAACTGCATACAGCCTCGGGATCGCGGTGACCTTCGTCATTACGTTTACGACGATCATCAACTACTTTATTTACTATAAGCTGTTGGTACCCTTTCACTTGGAGAACTTCCGCTTCATCGTGTTCATTATTTCGATCGCGGCCTTTGTTCAGTTGGTGGAAATGCTCATTGACCGTTACTTCCCGACTCTTTACTATGCGCTCGGGATCTTCCTCCCGCTGATCACGGTAAACTGTGCCGTGTTGGGAGTGAGCTTGTTTATGATCATCCGTGATTACAACTTTATGCAGTCTCTCGCCTTCGGTTTCGGCTCGGGTATCGGTTGGACGCTTGCGATCTCGGCGATGGCGGGCATCCGTCAGAAGATCAAGAAGAACAAGCTCCCGACAGGGCTTGAAGATGCAGGGATCACTCTGATCATCACGGGAATTATGGCATTGGCATTTATTGGATTTTCCGGAATCGTACAGATCCAGTAAGGGGGTAAGTACATGAATCATGTAATAGTAACCGTTGCGGTAATTACTTCCATCTCTGCGATACTGGCTCTTTTGATTACCGTTGCGAATAAGACGGTCAACGACTATGGAGAAGTCAAGCTGACCATCAACAACGACAAGGTGATAGAAGCGAGGGGAGGTTCTTCCCTGCTGTCCCTGCTTGTAGACAACGAGGTCTTTATTCCTTCCGCCTGCGGAGGAAAGGGAAGTTGCGGCTTCTGTAAGGTCAAGGTGCTCGAAGGGGCGGGCCCCCTGCTTCCGACGGAGGAAGGTTTTATTTCGAAGGAAGAAGAAGCCGACCATATGAGATTGTCCTGTCAGGTCAAGGTCAAAAATGACCTCAAGATCGAAATAGACGAGGCTCTGTTCAATGTAAAACAATACGATTACACCGTTATCTCCAATGATAACGTGACCGATACCATCAAGAACCTGATCATGGAACTGCCCGAAGGCAAGGAGATCAACTTCAAGCCGGGTCAGTACATCCAGCTGATGAGCAGGAAGTACAAGGGCTCGTCCGAGGAAGTCTACCGTGCATATTCGATTGCCTCCTCACCCAACGACAAACACCATGTAGGCCTTCTGATCGGTCATGTGCCCGAAGGCATCGTGTCCTCCTATGTTCACTACCACCTATCTCCGCAACAGAAGGTGACGGTGGTCGGACCTTACGGGGACTTCTACTACCGTGAGACCGACAAGGAGATGGTCATGGTCGCGATCGGAACGGGTATGGCGCCGATCCTGTCCATCCTGCGTTATATGAGGGAGGAGAAACTCACCCACAGAAAGGCGACCTTCTTCTTCGGAGCAAAGGTGGAAGAAGAATTGTTCTTCCATGAAGAGTTTGAACAGTTGCAGAAGGAACTGCCCAACTTCAAGTATGTACCCTGTCTTTCCAGGGTGCCCGAAGGCTCGAAGTGGGAAGGAGAGCGATGTCGTGTTACGACTGCGATCGACAAATACATCAACAACGGACCCGACTGCGAGGCCTACCTCTGCGGAAGCGGCGTGATGATAGACTCGGTCGTTGATGTCCTCAAGAAAAAGGGACTGGCGGAAGAAGATATCCTCTACGATAAGTTTTAACCGAGATAAGCTGATCGACTTTAGAACGATAAACTAAAGCGATCAGCTTTTTTTGAGCAAAATTGACAAGAAAACTTTGCAAAAGGTATTGACAAGAAAACTTGGCGAAGCTAGAATAGGCGTAAGAGGTCCGAACGGTTTTGTAACGGATCCGCTGTTTCGGTAGTGATATCGCTTGTGCATAGGAGAATGCTTTAAAGAGATCCTGTGAGGAAGGGGAGGTAGTTATGAATAGGGAACAAATTTTGAAAAAGAGCAGAGAAGAGGCCTGTGACGAAGGGAGAGAATATATGGAGTTACTAGGGATCCGAAGAGGTTTCTATTACTCGAGTGCGATCTATGCGTGTATCTCCGTTTTAAATCTTTTCTCAGCCTTCCGCTATGGAAAGCAGATGGAGGCTTTTTATGCTTCTTCGTCGATCTATTTTTGCTTTTTAGCTTCAATCTCTTCACAAAAGTATAAGTTTTCTCAAGAGAAACATGATAAGTTGCAATGGATAGCTTCGACGGTCGCCTCTATGGTTTTTTTACTTCGTTTTATTTTGGAGGCGGTATGGGCGTAGATGAAACATTGATTTTAAGAAATCGTCTGAAAGAAGCCCGAGCACAGAGGAATCTTTCACAGAGAGAGCTGGCTGAAATGGTCGGAGTTTCACGAAATACGATCAGTTCGATCGAAACGGGACAATTTAATCCGACGGCAAAGTTGGCATTGATCCTCTGTATTGCATTGAATAAGAAGTTTGAAGAACTGTTTTACTTCGACGAATAGGAGTTTGGTACTTAATACTGTTATCTGTTAGAACTGACGGGTGGAATGCTTGGAAGTACATCATCCTCCGAATGGTTTTTCGGTAAGGGGATATGTTTTATACCCGGCATTTCAAACGAAGAATGGTAATAAGAAGCAACTTGTCCCATCGGGTGGAGGCGGAAAAGCAAAGTCCGAATAAGGAAAAAGCTTTTTTGGTGGGAATTGACAGAAGAGCCCTCTTACTGCTATGATTTTCTTATCAAAATCGATGGGGAGGAAAAACGATGTATTGTAAAAAATGCGGGAGTCCCGTATCCGAAACGGCGAAGTTTTGTACTGCTTGCGGAGCCTCCGTGCACGATAGCGAAGTGGCGAGCGAACAAAGAGAGGGCGCAGCAAAGAGTGCAAAGGGATCCAAGCTTGTTTTGATCCTCTTACTGTCCCTACTTGTGCTCGGTCTTGCAGGAGGGACGATATTCGTAGGTCTGGGAATGGCAGGTCCTTCCGGGGGTGCGAACGAGAAGGAGAACGTTCGGAGCGAAGAAGAAAAAACCTCTTGGAAGGAAGAGGGAGAAGACAGCGGAGAAACGGAGGACAAGGTCGACGACGGCGAGATCGACAAGAGGGTGGAGGAACTGCGTGTTTTTCATCGACAGTTCATCATGGATATTGCGGACGGAAAGTATGAAGAGGTCGTTCCGGCCGAAGATATCTCCATCTATCATGACAAGGGGGAGATCAAGGCGGTCTTTGCACAGGAAGGGACCAATTCGAAGGACTACAACCGGGAATATTATTTTGACAAGGGCGAACTTGCGCTCTCCGTCTTCGAAAACGAGGATAGGGACCTCTTCTTCTTTAAGGGTGGGAAATTGATCCTTTGGAGACATTTCAAAGATCACGACGAGGAAAATCCCATCTCCTATGACCGTGACGAGCCTACAGCCGAGTTTGAAGACTGGGAGGAGATGTTACAGGAAGAAAGTAGGTTTTTTGTATCCGAATTCAACAGAGTGAAGAGTTCTTCTTCGACTGCAACTCCCAAGGAGGCGAGCGAAAAACCGAAGGAGGTCACTGTACAAAAGAAGGAAGGCTTCAGTATGAAGAAGGTCATAGGAGTCTCTTCCACCTCCCACCTCGTGGAGAAGAACTTTGTGCATAAGGAAGACAGAGTGATCGACGGGGATATCTCGACCGCGTGGGTGGAAGGTGTCGAAGGTCAGGGAGAAGGAGAGGGTGTCAAATTGGTCTTCGATAAGAACTATCTTATCAGCGGCTTTGTGATCCATGCGGGCTATCACAAAAACGAAAAGGTCTATGAGAAGAACTCGCGACCCTCGCAGATCGAAGTCTTCTTCTCCGACAGTTCGAGCGAGATCTTCGATCTGAAAGATGTCAGAGAGGCTCAGAGGATCAAATTTTCGGAGCCGGTGGAGACCGACAGTGTTTCGTTTGCGATCAGAGCTGTCTATCCGGGCAGCAAGTATAAGGACACGGTGATCAGTGAGATTGTGCTGTATTAGGAGGACATCGCATAATTCGAAAAAGTAGGAGAAAATCGGTTTTTCTTAAACAAAGCCATTCGCAAAAGTGTGTATTTGAACGGGTTTCTATATCCTGTGAAACAAAGGGAACATCATTTTGTGTCTTTGTGCGGGACACATCGAAGGGAGAACCGCAAAACAATAGGGCAATGCCGCACAACTTGAAAATAAGTGCAGGATCGATGTCATACAGAGGATTAAATCATCGAACATCTTGATATGACAAACGTTTGTATTTTGTAAATCGAAAGGAAGATCAACAGTTTGCCTTTGTACGGTTCTTCCGTCCCGTCTTTTTTCTTGTTTTGCGAAAGAACGCTTGTGAAAAAAACATCACGAAGAGATAAAAGGCCCCTCTTTTAACGAGATGCAAAACGGTAAGAATGTTGTCCCTCGGTCTTCTCGTTTCGGTCCGACAAAAGACGGGAAGAAGATAAGCGCTTGCCTCTTATTTCAAATAAAAGTCGATAAATCTCATAAAGGGCTTGGTCGCAACCTCGTCGGGGAACTTCAAATACCGATCGAAGGAAGCTTCCAAGCCTTTTTTCAATGGAGTTTCGTAGGGCAGGAGTTTCTTCTGTGCACTTACGTCGAGAAGGTATTCATAAGGGTAGAAGCTGAAGTAATCGCGCTGATCGACGGTCTCCGATACACAGGCGGTGTGAAGAGGTCTTTGAGCGATCTGATAACAGAGCTCGACCCAATCCGAAATCGAGACGGGGGTCCTGTTTCCCACATTGAAGATACGCTGTGAAGGTTTTTGTTCAAGAAGAACATCCATAAAAAGGCAGAGGTCGTCGATGTAGAAGAATTGGAGCTTCATCTCGCTGTTTGAAGGAAGGTAGAAGGTTCTTCCTTTTAAAGCGCAGTCGAAGACAAAGGCTTCCCGATATATATTGTTCATAGGGCCGTAGAGGTAGGGGGACGAAGGATGTAAGCCTTGGGATCTCGGCTTGTCAAGACCTGCTCCGCCTCGATCTTGTTTGTGCCGTAGGACTTCCAAAAAGAGTTGGGTCCGACGGAAGAGCCTTCGCTGAAAGGTTGGGGAGCGGTATCGGGATAGACGGCACTGGAGCTGATGAAGATATAGTCTCCATAGTCTTCCAAAGCAGCTAGGAGGAGACGGCTATCGTCTTTGTCGTAAGAGTTGATATCGAAGACAACATCGAAGTGAAGGCCTTTGAGAGCATTGCTGAGATGCTGTCGGTCCGCTTGGATCAGTCTTGTTCCGGGGAGCTGACTTCGCGTATTTCGATTGAGAACAAACACTTCATATCCCTTGTTGAGATAGTACTGCGCGGTATACTTGCTTACAAACACAGTGCCTCCCGTAACTAAAACTCTTTTCATAGCTACCTCCCATATAATAGTTTGTGTTGGTCTCTATTATACTATATTTTACAGTCCTTGTCTTATACCGTTCCGTGACCAAATTGTCCCCTTGTGCGGTTTGAAAAACCTATGATCACACAATTTCAACAACCATATACTTTGTTTCCCTGACAGTTTGATCGGAGAATATGCATTCATCATACAAAGATGGGAGACGGTAGGATCTTCTCTAAAAGAAGAAGTTCCGTTATCATTGAATAACGGGGAGGCTATTTGGTATAATAAAAATAGAATACAAGGTCTTTGTTTGACTTTTATACGTTTATCTGTTTAAACTCTCGATAGTTAAACTATAAGAGGCAGGGATGTTTTTTGTGATAACGAAGGCGGACAATTCTATGTTTCGATCGGATGATAGCGCGGATCGCAATCATATCCAGGTATTATATGATGAGTAGGCTCTATTTGGTTTTTTTGGAGGCGGAAGGCACAGCAGGTGTCATCGACCGTATCTTCAGACCTTTATATGGAGCATATATACAAGGGGGAAGGATCAAATGGCAGAGACAAAAAATAGTTTTTCGTACTTTTGTAATAGGGAGTGTGAGTATTTTCCCTGCCACGGAGATAAGGACAGGGAGGTGGAGTACTTCAACTGTCTCTTCTGTTATTGTCCGCTCTATATGCTGGGCAGTGAGTGTGGCGGCAATGTTCACTATATGGACAACGGGATCAAGGACTGCTCCAAATGTATGTTGCCTCATTCCAAGGGCGGATATGAGTATATCAACAAGAAGTTTATGCAGATCGTCGAGACCATGAGCAAACAAAAGCTCGCCGAGGATGGGAAGAAGGAATAGGGATGAGGAATCTCTTGATGCGAGGGCAGTAAAATCAAGTGTAATAACCTGTGCTCGGCTGTTGCAGGTCAGATTCGAACACGGTTTGATAATGAAAGTTACAGTTGTAGAGAAGGGAGAGAAGTCTATGAAAAAGACAGTTGCACTATTGATGTGTCTTGCAGTGTTGGTGCCTCAACAGGTATTCGGGATGCAGCTTTTTATAGGAAACAAAGAGGTCATCTCCGATGCGGGCCCTGTCAAGGTCAAAGGAAGCGTGTTGGTCCCCATATCGATCGTTTCGGACGAGTTGGGAGCCAAGACGGATTGGAATCCTCAGATGAGGAGGGTCACCGTCAAGAAGGGCGAAACGCTGATACAGTTGCAGCTCGGCAATAAGGTCGCGCTTGTCAACGGGAAGAAGTCCGTGCTGGAGGTCGAACCTCAGCTGATCAACAAGAGAACGATGGTCCCGCTTCGTTTTGTAGCGACCGCCCTGGGAGAGAAGGTCGAATATGTGGCGCAGACCGGCAGTGTACTGATAGGTTCGGACAAGGGACAGGTAAATTTGAAAAAGAAGTTGACAAAGGCGGATGTATCCAAGGCCAAGATCGCCAAGCTTCTCTCTCTTCCGGAGAAAGACCTTGTTGAGATCGGGTTTATGGATCTGACGGGGGACAAGAAGGAAGAGATCATAGTCAAGATCCTCTCTCACGATGAGATCTGGCCGACAGATGTAGCGGTCTTGACTCAAGACTACAAACTTTTGCTTAAACAGACCTATGGGGACAATGCCAACGGGTATTATATCGGTTTCGGAGTCAATAAGGAAACGGGCAACTTTGTCAACAAAACGATTTTGCACGGAAGTGTCTACTACTCCGAAAAGGCAAGCATCGAATCGGATGAGGACATCGAGTATATTGAGAATATGATGGGGGAAGAAAGTGAGAGGATGACCCGACTTCTCTCCACATTTATCGAGATCCCGTTTGAGAAGTTTTAACGCCATTATCTGTTTGATGCTGTTTTCCGTTTGAAGTGCCGGGTATAGGGAATATACAATTGCTGAAAACAATTTGGATGATCCTATGATTTCAAGGCATTCAAGCTGTCAATTCCAATGGATAATAGTATTAATACTATTCTTAGGTAGAAGTATGGTTGTATTTACTTCGGAGCCACGCAAGTTCGTCCATCTCTTACGGAGTACAAATCGGCGATATCTACAGTTCAAATGAATAATAGTATAAATTCAACGCGGTGTTTTCTCTGGGGAGGCACCGCGTTATTCTTCGGATCGAACGATGCTCTCATATGTTTTGTCGCTTGTATCCCTTTCTATCAGGCATCCTCTCAAAAAACAGAGTATTGCGAATATATGTTCTGATATTGATGGAAGGTTTCATCTATGCGATAATAAATAGGCGAGAGTTTTTGCTGTCATCCGATCGCAACGCCATAAAACACTATAACTTCACGAAATACTATGGAAATACCGCATAATTACAAAAATCAGCATAAAATCAATTTTATATGGAAGATAACATTCTTAAAGGTGTTGGTTTGACAAATTTTCGTCTTTTGCACACTCAAAGGAGAATCAGGAATTTGCCTTGTTGCGGTGCTTTCCTGGGTTTCGGGATATATCTGTATGAGATGGCGGTTTCACGGGAGAACAGCAGGACACTCTGCGAAAATACTTATTGTTTGGAGGCACATTATGAAAAAAAGAATGTCTGTACTTATGTTGGCGGCGATGATGACCTTTTCGACGGTTACATCCTCCTTTGCCTGCACGGGCTTTGTTGCGGGAAAGAACGCCACCGTCGATGGAAGCCGTATTATTGCGAGAACCGAGGATCTGAGCGGTGCTCACAACAAGACCTTCAAGATCTACCCGAGAAAGGACAATCCCGCTCCTGTTATGTTCGAGGATCCGATCGGCTTTAGGATAGAACTTCCCAAGACGAGTTTCAAATATACCGCCATCTGCGATGCGGAACAGTCGGAGGGGATCTATGACGAGGTGGGTTTCAATGAATACGGGGTTGCCATCAGTGCTACGGTGTCGGCGGATCCCGGAGCTGCGGCACAGAAACACGATCCTCTTGTGGAAAACGGTCTGTCCGAGGCGTCGATGACAACGGTCGTCCTTCCCTATGTCAAAACAGCGAGAGAAGCGGTTCGAAGAACGGCGGATATCATCGACAAACACGGTTCGGCGGAAGGTAACATCGTCTTTTTTGCCGATGACGAAGAAACTTGGTATATGGAGATCCTCTCGGGACATCAGTATGCGGCTGTAAAAGTACCCGACGATGTCTATGCGGTCATCCCCAATCACTATTTTATGGGCGAGATCGATGTGAAGAGCCCCGATGTCATCGTATCGAAGGACTTGATGAACCTGCCGAAGGAGAAGGGATTTTACAAGGAGCACAATGGCAAGTTCCACGTTGCACTGACCTACTCCGATGCAGTGGAAGACTATGATAGGGTCCGCATTTGGGGAGGACAAAACAAACTTTCTCCTTCGAATAAGGTCTCTTATGACACCGAGGTATTCTCTTTGTGGAGAAAGCCCGACAAAAAGCTGAGTGTCAAAGACATCATGGAACTGCAACGATATCGATATGAAGATACGGACAAAAATGCAAACCTGGAGAAAAACAAAGGGGTAAGAGCGATCGGAACACCGACCTCCATGGAGTGCCACATCATCCAGATGAAGGACAGCCTGCCTGAGGACGTAGGCGGAGTCATGTGGATGGCGATGGCCAATGCCGAACATTCGGTCTACCTTCCCTTCTATGGAAACATCCAGGACACCATAGCTCCCTATAAGGTGGCGGATGAGCTTTATACACCGGAGTCCTTCTATTGGACGATGAGAAACATCAATGTGATGTCGGCGTTGAACAGAGAGATGTTCGGAAAGAACGTAAGGGCATATTGGAGTGAGTATGAAGACAAGCTGATTGCGGAGCAGGAGAAAAAGGATGCCGAACTGGCGGCGATCTACAAGAAGGATGGAAAAAATGCCGCTGCGGACTATGCAACTAAGACATCCAACAGCGTTGCAACCGATGCCTTCCAAAAAGCGAGCCTGATCAACAGAGAATTGAGCACCTATGTAGCATCCAACGAGGGAAGAGCAAAGAAGGAAGCCTTTGTACCTTCGTTTGTAAAAAAGTAAAAACCGGAAGAACGGCTGTAGAAGTCAAGACTGAAAGAAGAGAGCTCGCAGGTAGTATGGAACAGACATATACTCTTATCCGGTAGAAGTATGGTTGTATTTACTTTAAGAAAACACCGCATAATTCGGAAAGATAGTAGAAAATTGGTTTTTCTTGAACAAAGTCATTTTCGAAAGTATGTATTTGGCAGGGTTTCTACACTTTGCAGAACAGAGGAAAAATCATTTTGCGTCTTTGTGCGATATTTTCTTAACTTCAAAAAAACATTCTCAACAAGATGTCGATTAGAGGAGGTCTCGAATGGATGTACACAAACAGCAGAGTATGAATCTTCATACCTTGGAAGTGTATTGCGGGAAAAACTGTTTTGAACTCGACCGGATCGACTGTTTCTTTTTTATCGTGGAACACTCGTACACACAAGATTTTATTTATAAGATAGCCACGTGTCTGTTACGTAGACAAGGGGGAGAGTTTCATTTCTACGGCTCTTTCCGTGCAGAGTGGGAGTTGGGCTTTGATTTGGCGGATATGGAGCTTCGTCCCGAAAAAGATGAAAATGTTGCTCTTACCTGTGTATGGGAAGATATAGATGGTTTTTTGGAGGCGCTCTCAACATACCTGCCTATGGAAGAACCTAATCTGTGCAAAGTGTTTCTGGTCTATGATGACGAACAAAGCTACAGAGAAGTTATCACAAAGTTAAAGGGAGAAGGTCTGATTTTTTGAGATCTGAGTGATATTGATTTCGGAACTTTTAAGAGCTTTATAATTTTCAATAATAAAAAAACTTCCGCGTCCATTTTTTGATCGCAAGATGCTTTTGGAGTGCGGAAGTTTTTTTATAAATTTGTGGTTTTATACTATTTTTCAATAGAAGTATGGATATATCTATTTTTCGATGACGAAAAACTATGTTGTCTTCTATGGGTCATAGATTGTTTATATCCACTATTCAAAAGAATAGTAGTATTAAGGAAATACCGCACAAAAAGAGCTAATAGTTCCCTATAAGGAACAGAACTA
>JAUMWQ010000051.1 GCA_030529565.1 Filifactor alocis
TTTGAGCCTTTTTTTATTTGGCTCATTTTTTTCATAGCTCATTTGACACTATCCTCAATAACATCGCGCCTCCATCTTTTCTTTATAGAAAGACAGATTCCGAGAAGAACCGCAGGCTGTTTTGCCCTCATACTACTATCCGTTTGAACTCTTGATAGGAGTGCTTTGTATTCCATCGAGGATAAAATGTTTTTTGTTCAGATACGGTATCACTATACCTTGACCGGAGGACAATATACTATGTCGGTCGCAAGACCGTATTTATACTATTCCCCGTTTGAAATACCGGGCATACGAAACATATCCTCCCCAAAGAACAATTTGAATAAGTATATGTTTCAAAGCATTCAACCTATTCATTCTAATAACTTATAGTAGTATACCGATTTCTTTTAAACTGTACGGTATTGCCTATCTCCCTATTCTCCAATCAAGTATGTCGGTATCCATCTCCTCTTCATACCGGCATCTCGATCGGGGTTCGGTCTTGTCCCTCCTTCAAAAACCGTCTGTCCTCCTTATCGGATCTGATCTAGGATGGTCGGATCCTTGATCTTGCCGTCTTCGGCAAAGAGAAGGATTTTGGACATGATCTCCGCCGTCTTGGGATCTTCATCGACAAAGGGAAGGAAGAGTCTTCCCCTGTGTTGGCTGTGTACCGGCAGGACGTAGATTTCCGCCCCCGCCTTCTGATGAATAACTCCGCTTCCCAAATGAACGGTGTAAGACGCCCTCTTGCCTTCGATCAGAGCGTGTTTTTCCGTAAAGCTTACATTCTTGAGCTTAAAGAGTTTGAGATTGAACTGTGCAATCGCCCTTCTCATTTCCACCGTAGAATGGCTGGCCTCGGGATCGACTCCGCCGATGTGAGCGATGCTGACCGCCAAGTCGACATCCCTCATAACCTCGGAGAAGATGAGGTCGGGCACCTCGTCGATCTTTATGCTGCGGAAGGTCCTTCGATCGTAGAAATTGACCCATTCCAAGGTCGGTGCTTCAATATCCGCCGGCGAGAACCAGTCCGCAAGCGCATAGATCTTGGCTATGATGTTCTGCTTGTAGTAGACCTTTTGGAGACCTTCCTCGTTGTCGACCACCCACCTTCTCGTTTTGAGAGCGGCAACGGTCTTTGCAGGCTGGACCTGATGCCCCGCATATCGCAAGGAAGTCTCGCTTCCCTTCTCGTCCTCGGTCTTGATGTAGAGCTCTCGGAACACCTGCTTAAAGCTCTGTTTTACCTGACGACGGAAGAGGTCTTCCTGATAATTCGCCCACATCCCGCTGTGATAGAGATCCAGGCAGTGTGCGATCTTCAGCTTCGCCTCGTCCGCCACCGGAACGCTTCTGCCCTTCGCATCCACAAGACTTCCTTCCTTGTAATAGCCCGTGTCTTCTCCTAAGAGAAACACGAGGTTTTGGAGGATGGGTGAAACGATGGGGTGCTTCATCAGGTTGGAGATCTCATGTCCGTAGAATTCGGTCGCATCCTCCATGGCCTCTTCCAACATCTTTCTCGAGCGTCTGTACTGCTCCTTGAGGTTTTTGTGTGCCGCCTTCAACTCTTCTACATACTTGTCCTTCTTCAGTTTGGCAGGAAGGCTCTTGAGCTGTTTTCCTTCTTTTTCGTATACGACCTTCGACTGACCGAGTTCGTCGATATCGATATAGAGTTTGAATTCCCCCACTTCTTTTTTCTCAAAGTATTCCTTGATCTCGGAGATCATCTCGCTCTCCATCGCCCAGGTCAAACGAATGACATCGGAGTAGCCGGCGTTTCTGGAAAGGTTCTCCAGTGCGATATCCACCGCCTTGGCTTCGCTCGCCCTCCTTTGAGCACCGAACTGCTTGCTCTCCTTGAGGAAGTTTTGGAGGAATTTATAGCGTCTCAGCATATCCTTGGTTCTGTCCCTGCCCAAGGGGATGAGGGCATAGCTTGCCACGAGGTCCTTGTTCCTCTTGTCCCCGATCTTCTCCTCGGTCTCCTTTACCTTGAGAAGTCCGTTGGTCGCATCCGCAAACATTCTCGCCCTCGAGTGTTTGGCGCCGGAAGAGATGTATTTGGCACTTTCGTAGAGACGGTCGAAACGTTCCTTTCCGAGCTCCTTGTATGCAGACTTGAACCAGTCGACATCGAAGGCCCCCAGTTCCAAGTCCTCCTTTTCGATCGGGGTATATTTGGCGATGATACCCATTTCGTCACGGGCAATGTCGCTCATATGTGCCCGGAAGTAATAGCAACCGCTCGAAAGTCCCTTCCAACCGAGGTAGGCCTCTATAAAGGAGATCCACTGCGGAGAATACATCGCGACCTCGATCAACCTCTCCTGAGGGATTTTGGCCTTGTCCATCTTTTTGCAGAAGTCCTCCGATGTTTCTCCCTGTGCCGGATAGCTTATTCTAAGTATCCTGCTCAAGGTCTGTTTCTTGGATTTTCCGCCGCTGTAATAAGAATCCATCCTCTCGAGTTTCTCCTTGCCGAGGGCCTTGAGCACCTTGATCAGGACATCGATCCCCTCCACGCGTTCGATCGAATGAACGCACTCGGAGTACGTCAGCGGAGTATCTCCGCGGTCGAGCTCGGAGGAGAGGATGAAGTCGATGATCTTCTCTCCCTCATGGCGGAGCACCTCTTCCGCTCTGAGAGTCAGGTCGTCCTTTTCTTCCTTCTCCTCTCTTTGCGGATGTAAAAACGAGGTCAGAGCTCGAACCCTTCTGGTCGCTTCCTTCTCATCCAGGATATAGTGGTAAAGCTCGTCCTTTTCGACCAGCGAGGTCGCTACCGCCTTGGCAATAGAGAACTGATCAAAGGATCCGAAATTGTACAAAGGTTTTGCATACTTATTCAGGCAGAAGGTATTGAGTTTGTCGCATAGACTCCAAATTAGAGCATAGGCCTGCTTAAACTCCTCTTCGTCGGCATAGGAGGTCATCATCTTATAGCGTAGATCACGTAGAAATTCTGAAAATCCAAAGATCGTAAGATACCTTTCCTCATCCTCCCAAGCATATTTCTCACGGGTTACGAGGTCTTTTTCCTTTTCATGCAGGATAAGGTAGGAAAACACCGCCTTGGAAACCTCGAAGATGAACTTCTTGCCCTCCTTTGTATCCACAAACTCGTCGAAGAGGACACTCAGGACCCTTCCCACGGAATCGAAGGATACCGCCACCTCTCTATCCTGTTCCTTGTCCAGCCTTCGAAGTTCGTCGGAAAGTTTGAAAAGATCCTTTTTCGAGATGATCCTCTCGATCACAGGGCGAAAATCGGAAGATCTGTTTTCGTCGCGGAGCTCCCCACTTACACTTCTCATCATATGCAGTTGATAGAGGGTTTTGAAGTCCTTGATCTCTTCCTCATAAAAGGTCCTCCACACTTCCGCCAGAGGATAGTCTTCCAACTTCTCCTGTCCGTAACCCCGATAGACCGTGTTCGTAAAATTCTCTCCCAAAAGGTAGTCGTGCCCCCAGTGGTTTTTGTACTCATAGTTACGGTGGCTTTGGTAGAGGGCGATGAGCTTCTTCATGATCACAAGCAAATCCTTCGTGCTCTTGTCAAAGATGTCTTTGAGGGCGATCGAGTTTTCGATGACGAGGGTCTTATCCGCGGTATTCTTCTTTCTCTTCTTGCCTTTTTCGACGATCTCAAGCTCAAACTCCGGTCTGTACTGTGTATTGTAGAGTTTTTCGCGTTCTTCGGTGCGAAGTTCCCCTCCGAGAAGACGGCGGATCAGGATCTCCTCGCTGCTCGTCGGTTTCTCTATCTTCTGTGCAAGCGATTGGAGTTCTTCCATAGAAAACCGTCCTTCTTCCTTGGATCTCAGGATCAAATCGAGCCCACCGAGCCTTTTGTTCTCATCTTTCTGCACCACGAGGTTTGCGATCGACCTCTTGAGCTCCTCGTCCTTCTGCGTATAGAGGAGGTCGATGACATTTTTGCGGGTCTCTCCGGTCTTGAGACGAAGAAGGGCTTCGATCTTCTCCCTGTACTCGCCGACCATATTGTTTTCACGGATGATCTCGCAGGCCGTATCCGAGGCGGAACTCCTGTCGGAGAGAAGGTCAACGACCACATCCTTTTGAAGCTGATTCTTCGGTTTCTTTACCAGGATTTTCAGGATTCCTCCCCTCGCATAGGTATCCATCAGCTTGAGGTAGGGCAGTACCCTGTCGGTCATCTCCCCTTCGAGAAAGGCGTTGATCGAAAAGAGGACGGATGCCAAGTCCTGACGGTAGAGCCCTACGGCATACCAAGGGAAGATGCAGGGCGAAAACTCCCTGTCTTTTTTTCCGAGCGTTTCAAGGGCGGAGATGAAGATCTCAAAAAACTTCCTTCCCTCTTCCTTCGATCTGAAGATGTCTTTGACCTTATCGTAGCTCAACTGTTGTTCGGTGTAATACCAGGCTATCCTTCCCAGGGACGGATGGAGATGGACCCTGTAACAAGCCAAAATCTCAAGGTCATCGGGATGACTCGAGATCATCTTCGAAGAAATTCGTTGAGCATGATCCCTTTTTTGGATGATGGCAAGATAGTAGCTGACGAGGAGTTTGGTGTGGCGCTCTCCCTTCTCGATGATCTCCTCCATCGCTTCGACGGCATCGTCGACATCGATCGCACCCTTGTACCACAAGGCAAGCAGAACTTCGATATTGTCCTTGCTCTTGAGCAGTTCATCCGCATAGGAAGGCTCCTCGAGAATTTTGGCGATCAGAGCCATCTCCTTCTTGGTAATGCGATCGGAGTACTCTTCTCCCACTCCGGTCCAGGTTGCAACGGCACGTCTAACCGCCGAAAAACGAAGGAGATCGTTCTCGTGGATGATGTGGAAGAGGTATTCAAAATTCTCCATGGTGCCCTCATCCATACTCTCACAGATCGACTGTCTGAGGCCTTCCTGGAGCTTTGCCGCAAGAAGAAGCTTGCCGACGAGCTCTACAAGCTCCCGATTTTCTGAAAGCAAGATCCCCTGTATGACCTCCCTCGAAAGGACGAAGGTGTTGTTGTCTCCGGTGATCATCTCTTTGATAAGGTCTATGATCTCGGAGTTTGCCCGATCGATCTCGACACTGACATAGGGGGCCGGATTGATATAGATGTACCTTCCGTTTATATCGTTGTTGTACTCCTTCCTCAGGACCTGCACCAAATCCAGATCAAGGGCTTTGATCGTTATAAAATCGGATAGAGCCGAACCCATCTTGTGGAGATAGTCCCGATAGTTCCTGCTGCGGATCATCCTTCGATAATAGCCCGCGGTGTAGCTGTACCTTGTGATCTTATCACAGTAGTCTGTAAAAACACCCCGAAGTTCTTCGCCGATCAGGACATCAAGGGCGGGATACAGTTCAACGGGAAGAGCCTCCTCCAAGGTCAGGTACACTTCCTTCTTTTTCTTCAAAATCTTCTCTTCCAAGAGATTTACAAAACCTCTCTCGTCCAATTCAAGGATCTCCCGAACAAATTCCCTGTTAGCCTTGCTGAGTTTTTTGCTCTTCTGAACCACCTTCTGTCGATAGGCCTCTTTCTTTTCCTTCGAAACGGAATAACTTAACATCTTATCACTCCTCTTTTCCTATACCTTTACTTCTCTATTGCCGCATTGTTCGAGTTCTGTGAATGTCCGATACTATTTTCCAATAGAAGTACGGATATATCTATTTTTCGACCACAAAAAATTATTTTATCTCCTATGGATCACCGATCGTTTACACCCACAATTCAAAAGAATAATAGTATGAAACACTTCGGATCTACTCTCCAAAACGATCCCGTCTCCAAGCAAACTACCACATCCGTCCCGCGAGAAGGGTCAGTCGTACAAAACTCAAAACATCGCCTTCCTTGAGACTAAGAGGCCCCTTTAAAGCTCCTGCCTCCTCCTCGTTCACAAAGATGCGGTAGATCCCATCCTCATAGCTGAGGCAGGCGTTTTCGATCGCCTGTTCAAGATCCTGTTTCTTTCCGCTGTAGTCCGCTCCGAACGAGATCTTGCCCTGTACGGAGATATCCTCAATCTGCTTTGAGGTCAAATAAGGAAGGACCCTCTCCCCTTCTTCCTTCCGGTTGAAACGCTCGACCTCCGAAGTTACGACAAACCGGATCAGATCCTCCACCGTTTCGATCTTTCCGCTGATGTCATAGGCCTGCTTTTCGACCGCATTCTTCCGCTTTCCTACCTGTTTTATCGTTACAAATACCTGCATAACTCCTCCTTTGTTTCATCTTTCCTGTTTTCAGGAACTCCGGAATACATATCGATATTTAGCTTTATTTCTTATCTCGGTTATAAACCAAAAGAATTCATATCAAGGTCGGAATTACTGTGAATTTCAACATACTATTACCCTAGGCCAATTCCAAGGACAGGATCTCGATCCTATTTCCTCCGTCGTCTTCACAGCTCAGGGAGAGATAGTCAAATCCGTTTCTCTTGACCTCGTCCCAAGAGACTACCTCGTCATTGATCAATCTTACCCTGTCGTTCTCATCAACGTCGAAGTCTTCCTTCTCTTCCTCATAGTCGATGCTGTAACCCAAACGAAGATGGAGTTTTGACGGCGGAAGATCGTATCGTACAAGCTGTCTCTCCCCCGCCTTTTGTCCGTCACATTCCTCACAGAACATCCCGTTGTACCCGTGGCGAAAACCGTCATAGATCAGGATGAGATCTCCCGTTGCCATATCCTTAGCGACGACCTTGCAGGGAAGAGTCTCCTCTCCAACATAGAGATCCACGATATACGGATTGGGCAGGTACTCGTTTTGGAACAGGTCCCCGAAGTAATAGATCTCAAAGAGCTCTCCTCCCGTCTTACCCCTAATCCGGATATCGGTATAGTCGCCTTCCCTGACCTCATCTGCATATCCTTTCAAATACATTGGAACTGTCATCCTACATCCTCCTTCTATGTCATTATCCGAGCAGATCCTCCTTCGATACATTCACGAGCTTGACTGCCCCTGTCGATTGTATCTACTCTTCGTCAAGCTCCCGAACCAACTCCATATAACTGAAATACTCTCCTTCTCCCTGATTGAGCTCCTTTTCAAGCCAATACTCGAACCAATCCAAAAACCTCATCGGCTCTTCCCTGTCCGGGAGAAACAGAGGCATGATCCCGAAGTCGTTGGACAAGTCGTAGAACCACACCGTTCCGCAAGCAGCCTCGTCCTCCGCATTGACGACAAGGATACTTGTCATCCCGCAACCCTCCGTACACAGTACGAGAAAGCCGTCATCGATATCTTCCCTCTCCATCTCTTCCTCATACTCGTCCTCCGACAGTTGAAACAGACAAAGAGGACTGCCTATCTCATAGGGAAACTTCTTAGAAGGAAAGGAGTGTACCTCATGCTCCGGCACTTCCTCATACAGTCTGTATAGCCCGTAGAAAGGCCTGTTTCCGGCACTTGCGACGGTAGTGATAAACTCCCTGTAATCTTCAGGCAGACGAATATCGTGCTCCCTCTCAAACTCCTCGACCTCATGCAAGGTCAGGGGCGCTTCCCAAACGATCTCCCCATCTTCAAGAACTGTGTTCTTCTCCGATAAAAGAGCCATCTTTTGACGGATCCTCTCCAATCTTTCCTTAGTCTCCATAGTCCTCCTCCTTCTTTATCCTCTGTGTCGGCAAAATCGATCACCATTCTTTGTTCTATACTGTTATTCGTTTACATTATCAATGTCAAGGTCTTTCCATGGGTGATAAGTTTTTACTCTTACAGGTGCGGAGCCACACTTCCACATTAGGGAAATACCGTATAACTCGAAAAATCAGCATACGATCAATGTATATGAAGGATGAAATCCTCAAAAATTTCGATTTGACAAACCTTCGTCTCTTGTTACCAAATGTGAAAGCCCCGCGCAACGATATTCCATCTTTTCTCCTCTCTTACAAATCATCCCTGTCAAGGCTGATCCTCTTCCTTCTAATGCTATTATTCTTTTGAATTGTGGATATAAACGATCTGTGAGCAATAAGAAGATAGGACAATTTTTCATAGTCAAAAAAATAGATATATCCATACTTCTATTGGAGAACAGTATAAGTCTTCATTTCTCTTTATTTTAACATTTTTTCAAAAAATTAAAAATAAAAATGCTCCATACTCGCACCTCTCCCCTTTCATAAAGCTGAAACCCAATGAAATCAAAACTTTTACCGTTTGTAAAATTTTTGAAGAACAGAAAAAAATCCCCGTTATTCCGGGGACTGTTTTTTCAAAAAACGCATTGCTGTTGTTTCAATTTTTTAGATACCTCCTCAGTTCCTGTGCGATCTCGGAGCATTGACCTGCGATCTCCCTCATGGTCTCCTCATCGCAGAGCTCTGCCAGCTCATAGTCCATATAGGAGCTTGCAAAGTCATCGAGCACCTCCAGCAGACAATCGAACTCGCCGGGGGTCGGAGTTACCCGGATCTTCTTCTCCTTGCCGATACCGTCATTTAGGTCCTTGAGAGATACTTCTTCGTTGTGCAGACATTCCAAGAGGATAGCCGCAATATCCGCCATCAGGTTGATAACGATATCGATCTCGCTGTAATGCACCCCGTCCGCACTCATATAGCGGATATCCGCCGTCGTTCGAAAACTCCCCTTCGCGATCTGTTCCTCGAGATAGAAGTCCCGAAAGATCTTGGAGAGAGGATAGTCCTTCTCCTCTCCTTCGTTGAAGTAATCTATCAGGGTGTAGCTGTCTTCACTTTCTCCGAGGTATTCTCCCCACCACTTATCAATATACATTGTTCTTCTCCTTTCATTGAGGTTTCATATGTACTTCGGCAGGTCCTCCTGCCGCATTTTTCTAAGGCCTGAGCAGTCCGTAGATATAGAGATCATAGACCTTCCCGTCCTTGATGACCCCGTTTCTCTTTATACCTTCACGGATAAAACCGTTCTTCTCCAAGACTCTGATCGAGGCGACATTGGGAGAGTAGACCAGGGCTGTGATACGAAGGATATCGAGTTCACAAAAAGCAAGGTCACACAACAGCCCCACTGCCTGAGTCATCACACCCTTGGAGGCATATTCGTCCAAAAGAAGATAGCCGATCTCTCCATCACAGCGATATACATCCTCCTTCTTCTCGACCGACATATTGCCGACCACCCTGCCGTCCACTTCGACGGCACGAAAGACCCCTTCACGTCCCTCATGCTCCTGCACAAAGTTGAGCCACCAATTTGCATCCTCCTGCGTGTAGGGAAGGGGCAGGATCCCCGAAAGATAGGACCTGTCCACCTCGTTGCACACCTTGATCAGATCTTCCCTGTGTTCTTCCGACCATATTTTCAACTCCACCTTCATCTCAACGACCTCCTTGTTTGAGTTTTTCTACGGAGATCCCGCACAGTTCAAAACACATAGCGGACTCCGTTCGATCACAAAAGATATCTCCTTATACTATTCTCCGTTTGAAATGTCGAATATGCAGAGTATATAACTGATGAAACACGACTTGAACGATCCTATGCTTCAAGGAGTCCGACCCGTCAATTTTAAGAAAACACCGCACAAAAGCAAGTTTCTGATTTTCTCCCATTTTTATAAAATACGAAGGTCTTTCATATCAATATTTTTAAGAATTTCGTCTTTCGTACAAAATTGGTTTTATACTGATTTTTCGAATTATGCGGTATCTCTTTAATCGAGAATAGTATTATACACATCGGTTTGGCAAGAGCCCCGTCCTCCATGGAACGATAACGGGATCCTCCTTTGCACCCTGCTTCCATTCCTATCTTGGAACTTCGAGCACGTGGGAATCCGTTTTTTAGTTCGACCTTCCTGCTACTTCTGCCTCGTCTCTTCTTTAAATATCTCCTCGATCTTGGCACAATAGAGTTCAAAGAGTTCTTCCTGATAGCCGGCGCACCGGAGTTCCTTCATCTTAGCCACCGTTCCTTCCAGCTCCTCGGAATCTGTCCCGCCCAGCTTCTTGAGCCTTGCATAGTCCAGCTCCTTCCTAGGTGAAGAGAGAAGATAACAGTCCCGTGTCATAAAATCGAGTCGGATCCTCGAAGGATATCTCTTCTTCAAGGTGTCCGCCATCCGCAGTCCCTCCGGATCAAAGTCTCCGGTATAATAGACAAGGATGTCTCCGTCGAGATGCTCCATCAGGTACCAGAAGGCCTGTTTGAACTGTCCGTGGCTGCAAACCGCCGGAAGATCGGGAAACTTCGATATCAACATCGAGTAGAGGCCCGAGTTTTCGACCACCAAAAGAACCTTCCCCCGATACGTTTGAAACTTCGAGTTCTCGACGAGATGCTTGAGAGGGACATTCCACGTCAGACGACTCTCACACGCCTGTTTCCAAAAACCGACACCCTCCTCCCCCTGAAATGCAAGAAGAGCATTTACCGTAACAAAGTTGGAGATATCGTCCGCCAGAAGCCCGAACTTCAACAGCCGTTCGTGGCGCTGCTCCGCCTTGGACTTTCTCTCATAGTTCGCCCTGTCCTCACCCTGGAGCTGTTCGTCGTATTTGAAGTTCAACAGCCGTTCGAACCACCTGCCCAAGACGCTCGGACTGTCGAAGGCATGAGGGTGGCCCGCGACCTGATTGACATACAGGGGCAGGTAGACGAAGTCCTCGAGAGGAAGCCTTGCAACTGCTTGCTCAAGGATCTCAAGTTCCCTGTCCCTGAGTTTTCCCTTGCAGGAGTCCATATAGACCTCGTGAAGGATCTCCTTGGAATTCAGGCAGGCAAAGAGGTTCGGATACTCCTTCTCCAAGTTTTGAACATAGGTCTCTTCCCTCTGTTTTTCGCGCAATTGAGCCTCCGTCCTCTTGATCAGCTCCGCCTTGGTGATCTCACTCACGACTTCTTCGAAGGGGACAAAGGCAAATCCCGTTTTCTGATACTGTTGGATCCAGGCTTTCAGAGAGAGCCTCCTCTTCTCCAGAAGTTTGTAGTCCGCCTCTCCCAAAAAGTCCGCCAGGAGACGAACCTCATCTGCCGTATAGCTCTCAAGCGAAATACTGCCTCGAAATTCTCCAAAACTCTCATACTTCTTGAAACAGGCTTCACAGAACCTTCGATAGGCCCTCTCCCGACTGAAAAATTCGATGACCTTCTTCCTATCCATAGTTCTTCTCTTCCTCCCTTCTCTCCCTTCCGTTCCAACGATACTCACGGCTGACCACGATGTCCGAGCCCCTCTCCCTGATCAACTGATAGATCATCAGATCCTTGACGGTCTCGTAGTCCCCCCACAGAGATTGGGAGTTGAGCACATAGTCAAAACCGAGGTCCTCCATCGCCTTGAACAACTCGGCGATGTTCCTCTCGTCGACTCCCGCAAAGGCCTCATCCAGAACGACGAGGTAGGGTGCATTCTTGGAACCGTCCTCATACCGCGAATAGATGGCGGTAAAGAGAGGCAGGTACATGCTGATCGCCTTCTCCCCTCCGCTGAAACGGTTGAAGACGTGGTTGGAAAGCTCCTTCGAGGCTTGGTTGTCCTTCTCGTATCGGATCACAAAGCGGAACCATCGTCGATAATCGAGGATCTGTTTCATCACATCGTGGAGGGATCGGACGTTCTCGTCCTTTTCCATATCGATCTTCGCCTGTTCGATCTTGAGACGGAAGTGATTTACGATCCGTTCGAAATCATGATCGGTAAGCGTTTCGGAAGGCCGTCTCAAAAGCTCGACCAGTTCCCTCGTACCCACCTCCCTCTCATCTTCGGCGGTCTTGGGTTTCCACTCGATCAGAAGCTTGAGACCTCGGTAGTTGTTCTGCCTTTGAAGGACATCGTTCATCTTCTTCGTCCACTTCTCCGCTGAGTTGATCAGTCCCTTGATGATACGTCCCGTCGAATCGAGGAGAATGTGCTCAAAGAGGTTTCGATCCTCCTGCCTGATGTATCTCTCCTGCTCTTCGATCGTGATCTCCAAGGAGCTGACGACACGGAAGATGTCCGTACGCCTGTTCTGCTCGTTGAGAACGGTCAGGAGGTTGCGTTTGGAGTTGCTTCTGAGCACCTCGATCTCGGAGGCGAACTCTCCCTGCGTATCCAACTTCTCCAAGGTCTCGGTATCGCAGGTGAAAGACTCTATGATCTCCGGACTGTACCCGCTCAATTCATTGGTGTGTTCACGCACGACCGAGCCCAGTCTGTTGGTCTTTTGGGCCTCTTTCTCCGCCCGGGAAGGCTCGAAGCTCTTCGCATAGTCCTTGAGCGCCTCTACGCTCTCGCCCTCCTCGCTGTAGCGAAGGTACTCCTTGTCGAAGAGGTCTTGCCAAGTTTTGGACAGTTCTTCGAGGAAGACCTCCCTCCTCTCGCTCTCCTCCTGTTTCGCTCTTGTCGTCGAGAGCTGTTCTCCTTTTCGGATCGTGGACGTATTAAGGCGATCCTTCTCCTCGAGGAGGACTTCCTGCCTCGATCTCTTCTCTCGGATCTTGGCGCGGACCTCCTCCACATCGGCAAGCTGCAGTCGCTCTTCCAAGGACAGGATCCTCCTGCTCTCGACATCGATGTCCGTCCTAAGTTCTTCGAGCTCGTCCTTGAGAGACGAAAGATTCTTCAACGTGATGGAGAGAGTCTGCTCCTTGTCGCCCAACCTCTTGTTCTCGCTGAGGATCTCCTTGAAGATGTCGCCCATATCGTCAAGGACGTCCTTATACTCCCTCATCTTTCCCACCGCCTCTGCCACGAGGACGAGGTTGCACTTGAGTTCGTTCTCCCTCTCAAAGATATAACAAGCCTGCCTGAGCTCGACGATCTCCTCTTGTAGAAGGTTGTACTGACGTTCGTACTCCTTCCTTCGCATCTCCTCGAGTTCCCTCTTGGATACCGCCTCGCGAATACTTTGTCGTATGGTCCTGAGGTCGTCATCCTTGGGAAAATCCTCCAAACGTCTTTGCTCAGCCAGGATCTCTTCTTCTATGGCGGAAACTTCCTCCTCCAGTGCGACGATCTCACCACGGATCCCTGCAAGATTCTCTTCGATCTCCTCTATCTTCGTACGGATGTAACGAAGC
>JAUMWQ010000052.1 GCA_030529565.1 Filifactor alocis
AATACCGCACAAAGATGAAATCTTGATTTTCCTGTGAATTTGCAAGAAATGAAGTTTTTTTCAAATCTATGCTTTCAAGAAAGTAAGGAGTTCTATACAGTAATTTTACGCTGTTTTTTTGAGTTATGCGGGATCTTTATAGTATACAACTCCAAGACCCGGTGTAATAGCACGCTGATATTCATTGCAATTCCGATTTTTGTATGAACTCTTTTTGTTCATAACCGAGATAAGAAATAAAGATAAATATGTCAAAATACTAGATACTCCACTCCTTCGCCTTGCTCATCGTCGTAAACATGGAGGCATAAGTTCCTCCCGCGTCCATCAAATCACGGTGCGAACCTCCTTCTATGATCCGTCCCTCATCGAAGACGAGGATCTGATGGGCATCCATGATGGTGTTGAGGCGATGGGCGATCACAAGCACCGTCTTTCCCTTTGTCAGAGTTCTAATCGACTCCTGCACCATATATTCGTTGTCCACGTCCAGAGATGCCGTAGCCTCATCCAACAAAATGATGGGGGCATTTTTCAAAAAGGCTCTTGCGATCGAGATTCTCTGTCGCTCTCCTCCCGACAGGGTCGTACCTCCCTCGTGGACCGGAGTGTCATAGCCTTTTTCGAGTTTTTCGACAAACTCGTGGCAGTGTGCGAGTTTTGCCGCCTCGAGCACCTCCTCACGCGTAGCATCCTGTTTTCCGATGCGGATATTCTCATAGATGGTATCCTCGATCAAATACACATCCTGGAACACAATACTCATATTCTTGAGCAGGCTGTCGGCGTAGACGTTTCGGATATCATAGCCTCCTATAAGGATCTCTCCCCCGTCCACATCGAAGAAACGGGCGATCAAGTTCATCACGGTACTCTTTCCCGAACCGCTCTTTCCGACGAGGGCGGTGATCTCATTCTCCTTCGCCTTAAAGCTCACATCCGAGAGGACCTCCTTGCCCTCCACATACGAAAAATCCACCTTCTTAAATTCGATATCGAAGTTCTCGAAAGCATGGTCTTCATCGCGGTAGGGGATCTCCGGCGTGTCGAGGACCGAAAGCAGCTTGTCGATCGAAAGAGTAAAGTACCTCGAAACGACAAAGCAGCCCGAAAACGCCATCTCGACATTTGTAAACGCCAGCGAAATGATAATAAACATCGTCAGACGCTGTAGGGTGATCTCACCTTCAAAATAACGGTTGACTCCCAGGTAGAGGACAATGGGAAACATCACCAGACTCAAGATGTTCATCGGCACGATATAGGGAACTCCCGCAAGTTCGACGTTGATCGACTCCTTCTTGACCTGCTCCAAGGTTTCGCTCAACTTCTCAAACCTCTCTCCGGACATCCGGTAGGACTTGAAGACCTCGATGCCCCTCGTATATTCCATGATCCTCGCCAGCATCCTTGCACGGACCTGTTTGGAGCGAAGGCCTACCTCCTTGATCTTCCTGGAGCACAGATAGCTCACGGGGAAGATGATCACGAGGGTAAGAGCCTGGATTCCTCCCAGGAACGGATCGAAGAGGATCAGGCAGAGGGCGAGATAGAGGGTGAGGATGAAATACTTGATCAGATCCGCCGTCTGGTGGGTGATCAACATCTCGAAGTCGTTCAGATCGTTGGAGAGGATGTTGGTCAGCTCTCCGACGTTGTTCTTGCTGAAATAACCCATGTTGAGCTTTTTGATATAATCTCCCATCTTGATCCTCAAGTGAGCGATCACCGTCGCTCCGCCTGCCTGTGCGAGATAGAAGCCCTTGTTGAGGAAACGATAGCGGATGAAGATCATCACGACCATGGCGAGCGTGTACTTCAGGAGCTTGGCGCGGGTCACATCCTTGTTGACGAGATCCAGCAGGATCAAAAACAACATACTGTAGATAAAGGCGTGGCACACCGCGTCGAAGACCAGGATCCTGTTCGCTTTCATAAACACCCTATAATCCTCTTCTCCGATCAATCGTTTGATATCCTTAAACATGAACTTCACCTCCCATCCCGATACTCCAGAGTTTCTTATACAGTCCCTCTTTTTTGAGCAGTTCTTCGTGTCTGCCCTGCTCCACCATCCTGCCTTCATCCAGGACCACGATATTGTCGGAGTTCTTGATCGTATACAGCCTGTGGGCAATGATGATCGCCGTCTTGTCCTTGAGCAGATTGCGAATGGACTCCTGGATCAAGGTCTCGTTCTCGATATCCGAATAAGAAGTTACCTCGTCGAGGACGACGATCCTTGCATCCTTGAGGATGGCTCTGGCGATCGATATCCTCTGACGTTCTCCTCCCGACAGCTTGATACCGGAATCTTCTCCCAGAACGGTCTCGTATCCATCCTCCAAACTCATGATAAAATCGTGGATCCTCGCTTTTTTGCAAGCCTCCATCACTTCTTCCCTGCTCTTGTCCAAGCCCATAATGACATTTTTGTAGATGGTATCGTTGAGCATAAAGGTATCTTGGAAGACGAAGGCGGTGTTTTCCATGATCTCATCGACCGGGATCTCCTTCACATCCCTTCCGTCGATCTTCAACCTGCCCCTCTCGATATCCCAGAACCTTCCGACCAGCATCGCGACCGTGGTCTTTCCGCTGCCCGACGGTCCCACCAGCGCCGTCGTCGTTCCCGCGGGGATCTTGAGGTTGAAGTCTACAAGCACATCCTTGTCCTCGTAGGCGAAGTTCACATCTTCAAAGACGATCTCTCCCCTGTCGATGACGATATCCTCTCCGGAAGACTCCTGCTCCTGCGTGGTCAGGATCATCCTGACATTTTCCGCTCCCACCAAAAGCATGGACAGGTTGCCTCCGAGCATCATGATCTTGATAAAAGAGGTCAAAAACACGCTCGAAAGCAGGAGAAACATAACAAAGCCCGAAAAATCGAGACTTCCTCCGAGATACATCAGACCTCCAATCGGGATACAAAACAAAATCCCGCCCGAATCGATGATCGAAAGCCCGAACGAATACTTGCCGATCGTTTCGTCACAGATCTCTATCCACATCTTGAGATAGTCATCGACGGTCTCCTTGTATATCTTGAAGTTTTGCGCTGTCAGGTTGAACGCCTTGAACACACTCATTCCCTGTATGTACTGCACAATGGTAGAGTGCATTCTCTTAAGGTAACTGTTGTAGAGTTCCATCCTCTCATTGTAGCCCTTGAACATATAGGCTTGGGCGAGCATGGCGATAAGAAACGGAATAAACAGGCAGAGCGCCAGCTTCCAATTTATCGTCATCAGATAGATGATCACCGCGATCGGTACGACCAACGACTCCATGAGATCGGGGATCTGATGGGCGATAAACAGCTCGAGTTTCTCGACATCTTCGTCCACCGCCTTCTTGATCTGACCTATGGAATGTTTGCGGAAGAAACCCAGATGGATCCTTCCCAAACGCTCGATCGTCCTCTTGCGGATCTCAAAGAGGATGGAAAACGCCGCGATATGCGACATACTGAGGGCTACAAACTGAAGAATGACCGCCGATGCGCTTGCGATCACCGTGTAGATCACAAAACGCAGGATGACCTGCCTGTCCGGCTGAGGCGAAGACAGCTCCACCAAAATATGATACATCAACACATAGGGAAAGAGCTTGCACAGTGCGGTAACAACGCTGAAGACCCCCGAAAATAGGATCTTGAACTTGTGCCTTCCCGAACGCTTTAGAATAAAACCGATGTTTGATTCCCTTGCTTCCTTCTTTTGCTTCATCGGTACGACCTCCTTCTATGACATAGTGGACGAACAAACGAGGGCACGTTTATCCGTTGATAAATATTATCATATACTAGGCCCTATCTTCTACTTCCCTTGGACAAAAACCATCCGTTTGGACATTGTTTTGCTATGTTGACCCACCTATCCCTTCAACTCCGCGGGTACCTTTTTGGACTCCCTGTATTCCTTCGGGTTCATCGCATAGATCTTCTTGAACATCCGCGTAAAATTGCTCGCATTGCTGTAACCGACTTCCTCGCTGATCTCCAGTATCGACTTGGACGTATCCCGAAGTTTCATCGCCGCTACGCTCATCCGCCTTCGAACGAGATATTCGTAGGGAGGATATTGATACATCGTCTTAAAGCAACGCTTGAGCGTCGTACCGCACAGATTGCCCTCCTTGGACAGGGCTTCGATGGTGTGGTGGCGGGTGATGTCCGCGTCGATCAGCTCCTTGAGCCTCTGTGCCTTCTCCATCTGACTTCGACTGAAACGCTTGTACTTCAGTTGCAACTCCCTGTCCAATCCGATATGAAAAAGACAGAAAAACTCCAACAACTTGATCTTGAAATGCTCCATCTTCTCCATCTCCAGCAGGGAATGCATCTCGTTGCAAACACGGTGCAGTTCCTCGTCGCAGGGATAGACGCCCGCCGTCGGGTAGGAGTCCAACTTCGCACACAGACCGCGGATGTCGATATCGAAAACCTCTCGGAGATGATCAAGCTCCCCGTCGCAGAAGGAATCCGGACAGAGGAGGAGGCAAAAACCCTTGAAACTCTCATCGGGGATCTTGGTCTTGTGCATGCCGAGATAGTTCTTCATGATCGAAAGACTGCCCGGGTACATACAGATCTCCTTCTCTTGGTCCAAGTCCGCCCTATAACAACCGCAGCTGCAAAAGGATAACTCGTAGTACCTCGGCATATCCTCGTTGCTCATCAGACCCGAATTCGCATGGGCGATATCGACAAAAAACACATCAATCCCCCTGAACATAGGATAGATAAAGATACTTCCCTCCCCTATGCTCTCATCCATCTTGTAATGGAGCTTCTTCTCGCCCTCCTGCGAAAAAACAAACCCCTTCTTCGTCAGATCTACATCCATTTTCTTCACCTCTTTTTACTATGGCGATACCGCATAATTTAAAAAATCAGCATAAAATCGATTTTGTACGAAGGATTAAACTCTTGAAAATACTGATATGACAAACTTTTGTGTTTTATAAAGTCGAAGAAAAATCGGAAGTTTGCCTTTGTGCTGTATTTCCCTATTATCTATTAAAACTGACAGCTTGAATGCCTTGAAGTATAAAACCATCCCCCATACACAAAGGACAATCAAAATGATAATTCTTTTCAATTATAGTCTACACCATATCGAGGCAAAAGAAAAGACCCGATACGCAATGCTATGCATTGTATATCAGGTCTTTGTTTATTTCCCCGTTGGGGTGTCCGGTACTTAATACTTCGCATTATATACCGGATCTTCGATGTTGTGCCCTTCTCCTTGACGTTTCAATACTTTGTCTGTATGTCGGATCTGTAATGACGAACCCTTACGGGTGTTCAATACCGTGCACTGTGTCCGGCGCTCAGGTTTTTGAGTGCCGGAGTGGGCTTAACAAGCCATATAACTTATCTTTCGTCCTAAGAAAGGACTTTTAGCACCGGTTTCCGTACCCTTTCGGGTTTATCCGGCTATATAACAATATAGCATGAACGCTCACAAAGGTAAAGAAGAAATTTTTCGTGCACTGTGTCCGGCATTCACCGGGGCGGGCTTAACAGGTTATATAACAATGATTAAAGAGGTTCTGGATAGAATGTCTGAAGAGTTTTCGTGCCCTTTCGGGCTTAACAGGTTATATAACGTTTTTTAAAAAAGAATGTAACCCAAAAAGGAGGGGCTGTTTTCGTGCCCTTTCGGGCTTAACAGGTTATATAACGGGACTAATATGTTAAGTTTTCTTTTATTTTTGAATTGTTTTCGTGCCCTTTCGGGCTTGTCAGGTTATATAACTCGAGCAGTCACTGAGCTCAGAAGCTTGGGGCGCGGTCGTTTTCGTGCCCTTTCGGGCTTGTCAGGTTATATAACCGTTTGATTTCAGATATACCATCATCACTTCCATCATGTTTTCGTGCCCTTTCGGGCTTAACAGGTTATATAACGGCAAAAGCTCGGAAGAGAAAAAACCTTACAAGCCGTTTTCGTGCCCTTTCGGGCTTAACAGGTTATATAACTACTAATTATGACAGCAATGCTAGCTGATGCGGTAGGTTTTCGTGCCCTTTCGGGCTTAACAGGTTATATAACAATGAACACCACTTCCGATGGCAGGGTCGCAGTTGTTGGTTTTCGTGCCCTTTCGGGCTTAACAGGTTATATAACTTTAATAACGGCGTGAAAATCACCACTGACATTAGTGAGTTTTCGTGCCCTTTCGGGCTTAACAGGTTATATAACCATAGCGCCCTTGTGTCGCCACTTATATCACTACTAGTTTTCGTGCCCTTTCGGGCTTAACAGGTTATATAACCAGCGACATTCTCCTTCTCAGAGTACACCGTCGAGAGTTTTCGTGCCCTTTCGGGCTTAACAGGTTATATAACTGAACGTGTCGTTAAAATAGAAGTCGTAACCGAGCGACTGTTTTCGTGCCCTTTCGGGCTTAACAGGTTATATAACTCATTGGCTTATGGGAAGGATGATCGACGATCATTCCGTTTTCGTGCCCTTTCGGGCTTAACAGGTTATATAACAATGGAAGAAGAGGATCTAACTGCTCTAACAAAGCAGGTTTTCGTGCCCTTTCGGGCTTAACAGGTTATATAACTGCCGGCGGAGATAGTTCTCACCCCTTCTTCACTCGGTTTTCGTGCCCTTTCGGGCTTAACAGGTTATATAACTCGACCCACAACATCTAGGCGGGGATGCAAACACAGGTTTTCGTGCCCTTTCGGGCTTAACAGGTTATATAACAAGTTTAACTTAAATGAGAGCAACAACTGGAGCGCGTTTTCGTGCCCTTTCGGGCTTAACAGGTTATATAACGGCAATCGGAACCGTTTCCCTTAAATTTGACCTGAATGTTTTCGTGCCCTTTCGGGCTTAACAGGTTATATAACCCTTACGTTTTGAACCTATTGGAATCACTTGTGTGTAGAGGCCATTTTTGTAAACCTCCCTCAAAAAAGTGATTTTTTTGAATCGGTGAAACCTAAGCCTCCAAAAAAACGATGGTTTTTTTGCCCTCTAGTCATTGCAAACAGAGGTTTAGCGGACTTGGGTGTTTTTTTGAAAACCTACCCCCTTTTTTGACCCTAAAATAGGTTTTCAAGGAGGTTTTTTGATGATTTTTCACCGTTCCTTAACATATCTATGATACCACAACTTGAACCGTTATTCAAGACTTTCTCGAAATATTCACACTTTTGCACCGGTGACCGATCGGAGCATTTCCGACAAAATCGATATCACATCCACAAACAGTTCAGCGATCATAGAACCCAATGATGAAAGAAACCAACTTGGATAACGATATGCTTCAAAGCCCCAACCCAAGATTTTATGCTATTATTCATTTGAGTTATGAATATCAGCGTTCTGTACTCCACAGAAGATAAGATGAATTTTCGTAGTTGCAAAGTATACATAACCACACTTTTATTGGTGAACAGTATTGATCAGATAACAGTATCCACAACCCTGTTTGTTTCTTGCTGTTGTTCATAAGACTCATTCATCTCTATACACTGCATTTACTTTTGCGCTTATATCATATATAATATGAGCGTGAAAGGGAGTGACCGCATGAACCAATTGGAACAAATTCGCAAGATTTCAGAAGAAAATAACGGAGTGATCAAAACCTCGGAGGTCATCAGCAGGAAAATCTCCAAGACAACTTTAGCAAAATTTGTAGAAAAATATAAGTATGAGCGTGTTTCACACGGAGTATATTGCTCTTTAGATGTATGGAGAGATGAACTGTACCTATTACAGCTTCGTTGTCCCAAAACGATCTTTTCTCATGATACAGCCTTGTTTTTACTGGATATGACGGATCAAGAGCCGCTACAATACACCGTAACGGTAAAGAGCGGATATAATGCCACTCATTTACGAGAAGACGGAGTGAAAGTATTTTCTATCAAAAAGGAGCTTTTTGAACTCGGAGTTACAAAAGCAGAAACACCCTTCGGGAACGAAGTATTCATCTATGATCCGGAGCGTACGGTCTGTGACATGATTCGCAGTCGTTCACAAATCGAGATCCAAATCTTTCAGGATGCAATGAAACAATATATCAAACGTAAAGATAAAAACTTACATCGACTGATGGACTATGCGGAAAAACTTCGTGTAAGCAAGCTGTTGAGTAACTATTTGGAGGTGCTGTTATAATGATTCGTTCCTCAAGACAATTAAAAGTGTATTTGTAAAGCAAAAAACGGTCGGGAATCTCATCAAAAAACGGTCCGTTATTTTAAGATCCTCCCTCGTTTTTATATCCGCCTTCCTCTTGTCCCTCTGCACGATACTTCCTCCGCCTTCCCCCTGTGTCTTTTGTGCTGATTTCTCAGCTTTCTTCTTCCCGTAGGTCTGCGCCTATCTTCAAGCGATAGGTGACTAGGGTGCCGCCTTCTCTTCCGCCTTGGATCTCAATTCCGCTGTCTTCCCCGAGCAGGAGTTTGATCCTCTGGTCGACGTTCTTCATCCCTATGCCTCCCAGCTTGGTTTTGACACGGTTTTCGTCCCTTGCCTTCGCTTCTTTGTAGCCGATGCCGTCATCTTCGACCTCGATGATCAAAAAGTCGCCCTCCCTCCTGTAGGAGATCTCGACGGTCCCGCTCTCCTTCTTGGGACGGATGCCGTGGTAGATGCTGTTTTCGACAACGGGTTGGAGGATCAGCTTGGGGACCGGTACCTCGAGCAGGTCTTCCTCCCCTTCCATCCGGTAGGACAGCTTGTCCTCGTAGCGGGTCTGCTGGATCTTCAGATAGTTCTCGGCATGGTTGAGCTCGTCTTTCAGGGGCACGACGGTCTGGTTGATATGCAGGGACATCCTGAGCATTTCGCCCAGAGCCTTACTGACTTGGACCGCCTTTCGATTTTCACCGAACTCCGCAAGCCAGAGGATCGTATCGAGGGTGTTGTACAAGAAATGGGGATTGATCTGGCTTTGCAAGGCCTTGAGTTCAAAGAGCCTCTTGGCGTTTTCCTTGCTTGCAATGTCCTGCGTCAACTGTTTGATCCGATCGATGAGGGCATTGTACTCCCTTGTCAGGGTCCTGATCTCACTGGGGCTTTTTTCGTTGATCGAAAGATGGCTCCAGCTCTCATCGAGGGATATCATCGCGTTTTTCAGCTCGATGATGGGCTCGGTCAACTTCTTGGATATCCTCAGGCTGATAACGGCACTGATCCCCAGAAGGACGAGGGCGGAGAAAAGGAGGATGTTCATCAGTTTTTCCTTGAGCACTTCGACGTCTTCCATAGAGGAAACGCCCACCAATATCCAGTTGGAGTGAGGTACCTTCTCCTTGGTGATGATCAAGTCGTCCATGGTCATCGTGGCGGCGCTGTCTTCGATAAGGGTCTTGATTTTTTCTTCATCCATAAAGACGCTCTCGTCGGGGTGGTAGAGGATCATATCGTTTGCATCGACGATGTAGGCATAGCCCTTGTCCCCGAGGCGAAGCGAGGAGAGGTAGTCCTCGATGAACTTGTAGGATACGTCAATCAAAACGACACCTAAGTGCTCCCCGCCTTCTCCGACAATCTCGTGGCTGATCGATATGACACGGTCGCCCTCCTCCTTGTTGAAGGGCTCGTGATATACGGAGGTGATGACGGGCATCTGCTTGGACGAGACCGCCGCCCGGTACCACTCCTCCTCCATCATATTCTGCGAGAGGGGCACCGCCATATTGTTGTTGCTCGTAATGGCGAAACCGTTCTTGGATATGACCGCAACGGTGCGGATCCTCTCATCGCTCTTCGCCGAGATGCCGACCATGGCGGTAAGCGCCTCCACGGAGGCCGAATCGATGTTTTTTACCGCCTTGAGCGTGTCGGGATACATGGAGATCAGGTCGCTCAGGATCTTGATCTTGTCGACATAGGAGGCGATGAAGTTGCTCGTCTGTTCAATCGAGTCCTCGGTCTGCTTTTTGCGGTTTTCGCTGATGATATCGGAAACCTGGTAGTACAAGACGGTAGAGAGCACAAGGACGATGGCGATCGAGATCGCCAAAAAGGCGGTGGCGATACGAACATTTATTTTGGAAAAAAATCGTTCATCCTTCATTTCAGCTTCTCCCGTCGATACTGTTTGGGCGTTATGCCCCAGGTTTTCTTAAACTTGGTAATAAAGTAGTTGACATCGGCGATCCCCACTTCTTCCGCGATCTCATAGTTTTTGAGGGAGGTCGAAAGCAAGAGGAGTTTCGCCTTCTCCATCCGTTCGCGATTGACATAGTCCTGGAAGGGAAGTCCGTAGATCTGTTTGATCACTCCGCTCAGATAACTGCTGTTGAAACCGATGTCGTCCGCCATCTTTGCAAGGGAGAACTCTTCCTCGAAGAGGTTCTTCCTCATATATTCTGCGACAATCTCGGCGGTATCGGAAGGATCCACACCCTCGCCCAAGGCCTCGAAAGTCTGCTCATAGCTCTTTCTGTGCTCGTCCCTGACCTTGGCTTGTAATCGATGGACCGCCTTTTTGAGAACGACCTCGATATCGTCTTTCGAGACCGGTTTGAGGATGTAGTCGTCGACTCCCGCCCGGATCGCCGTCTGTGCGTATTCAAAGTAGCTGTAACCGGTCAGGATGACGATGACGGTATCGGGCTGCAATTCCCTGATCTGTGCCGCCGCGGTCAATCCGTCCGTCCCCGGCATATTGATGTCCATAAGGATGATGTCGGGAGCCTCCGCCTCGGCGACCTCGAAGGCCTGCTCTCCGTCTCCCGCCTCGAATACCTCGGATATGCCCAGTCCGCTCAGGTCGACAAGGGACTTGATCCCTCTTCTTATCAACGGCTCATCATCTACGATCAAAAGTTTGTACATGGAATTCCCCTTACTTTATATTACTTATCTATTTGAACTGAATAGTTTTTCCACTATTCTCCAATAGAAGGATGGATTCATCTATTTTTTGACTACGAAAAATTCTTGTATCTTCTGTTGTTTACACCTCTGAGACGATAGGTTTCATAACCTAGTGTCCTGACATATTGATATTTAGCTTTATTTCTTATCTCGGTTATAAACCGAAAGAATTCATATCAAAGTCGAAATTACCGTGAATTTCAACGTGCCGCTACACTAGAGGCAACATTTTTGAATTTACACCGAATTTAGGACTTGAATGATCGTTTATATCCACAACTCAAAAGAATAATAGTATAAACGTCCGGTCGGATGGTCTCATTATCCGAGTTGTGTTTCGGCAATGATATCTGTATACCGGACATTTCAAACGGTCAATAAGATTATTTGATCAGGTAGGTCAGGTAGCCGTAGCCTTCCTTCTCCATCTTCTCCAAGGGTACGAAACGGATGGATGCACTGTTGATACAGTATCGAAGCCCTCCCAGTTCCTTGGGTCCGTCTTCAAAGACGTGTCCGAGGTGTGAATCCGCACTTCGACTCCTGACTTCCGTCCTCTTCATATTATAGCTGTTATCCTCAAGGTATGTCACTACATTTTTTGAGATCGGCTTGCTGAAACTCGGCCATCCGCAGCCCGAATCGAACTTGTCGGTCGAGGTGAAGAGGGGTTCTCCGCTGACCACATCGACATAGAGCCCCTTCTCCTTGCTGTCCCAATACTCGTTGGAAAAAGCATATTCGGTCTGATTCTCCTGCGTTACCTTGTACTGGATGTCGGTCAGGGTCTTTCTCAGGACCTCATCGCTCGGCTTGGGATACTTGCCCGCGTCGATCAGGGGTTCGTCCGCCTGCGTGATATCGATGTGGCAGTAACCGTTGGGATTCTTCGCCAGATAATCCTGGTGGTATTCCTCCGCCATATAGAAGTGCTCCAGTGGAAGGACCTCAACGACGATGTCCTTGTCGTACTTCTTCTGTTCCTCCGCCAAGACCTTCTCGATCACGGCCTTTTCCTTGTCGTCCGTATAATAGACCCCGCTTCGATACTGGACCCCTCTGTCGTTGCCCTGTTTGTTCAAACTGGTGGGATCGACGACCTTGAGGTAGTACATCAGCAGTCTGTCCAGAGATACCTTGCTCGGATCGTAGGTCACTTCCACCGTTTCGGCATGACCACTGTTGCGATATACCAAGTCCTCATAGGAAGGGTTCTCGGTCGTTCCGTTGGCATAACCGCTTACGGCATCCGCGACCCCGTAGACCCTCTCCAGGTATGCTTCCAAGCCCCAGAAACATCCTCCCGCCAAGTAGATCTTCTTGAGTTCGTCCTTTGAATAGTCCACCTTTTTATTGGGATTTTGATATCCCTTGTCCATCTCCTTCGTCGATGTCTTCTCTACGGTCTGAGCCGTGGAGGATTTGACCTTTGCCGCACAACCGACCAGTGCGACAAACGCCAATGCAACACAAAGTACTTTAAGCATTTTCATCTACATTCTCCCTTCTCGGCGAACTGTGAATTTCGCCGTCTTCCTATTTTACCTGTTCGAAGGCTTTGGTGATCTGCTCCGAGGACAGGTGGCCCGGTGCAAGAGATACCAACACTCCGTCCGTACCTACCATCGCCGAGGTCGGATAAGCTCTTACCATATAGGTATCTATGGTGTCGCCCGTTTCGTCAAAGAGGACCTTGATATTGGAATAGCCCAAGGTATTGAACCATTTGATAAACTCTTCCTTGCTCTTTTCTCCGTTTTTGCCCGGTGCGACCACGGTAACGATCTCAAAGTCATTGTCTTCTCCCGCAAGGGTGTTGAGCTCTTCCAAGCCCGACAGACAGATCGAGCACCACGATGCCCAGAATTTGACATAGACTTTCTTTCCGCCCTGTTCGCTCAAGGTGTAGGTATTGCCTTCCATATCCTTCAGACTGAAATCGGGAGCAACTTCTCCGTCGTTCCTCTTTTCGCTCTTTGCCATCTTCTTATCTTCCGTTTTTTTATCCTTCATTTCTTTATCTTTCATCGAGGCTCCGTGCATAGCCCCATCCTTCATACCCTTAT
>JAUMWQ010000053.1 GCA_030529565.1 Filifactor alocis
GAATGGAGAGCCGATAGAAGCAAATCTTGCCTATAAGGACATTTACAGTTTGTTATATAGATTTTGAGAATATGGGTGAATGATTTGAATAAGATATTGAGGAAACGAGAGAAAAGAGGGAAGGAGATTGGAGACGAATAGACAAAGGAAGTATATGAGAAGAGAATCTTTGATCGAAAAATTGAAAGAATATAACGAGACATACATCCCCATGCATATGCCCGGGCACAAGAGGAATACGGAGCTTTCCCCGGGATCGAGTTATTTGAAAGACTTGTCGGCACATCTGGATATTACGGAGGTGGAAGGTTTTGACGATCTGCATTCTCCGGAAGGGATCCTGCTGGAATCGATGAGAGAGGCGGCGGAGTTTTGGGGGAGTGAGACAAGCAGGTATCTTGTTAACGGGAGTACCTGCGGGATCCTCTCGGCCATCTATGCTTTGACCGATCCGGGCGACAAGATATTGCTTGCGAGGAACTGTCATAAGTCGGTCTACCATGCGGTGGAGATAAGAGGTCTGCGACCCGTCTTCATCCTGCCTGAAGAAGACGAGGAGACGGGGATCCTGCTCGATATCCGTTCGGATGAGGTGGAACGAAGGTTGAGAGAGCATGGGGACATCAGATTGGTCGTGATAACGAGCCCGACCTATGAAGGAGTTATCAGTGATATCCGGGAGATCTGTATGAAGGCTCACGGACAGGGGGTTCCCGTCCTTGTAGATGAGGCGCACGGGGCTCATCTGGGCCACTTCGGGATCTTTCCTAAGAGCGCGGTGGGATTGGGAGCGGACGTTGTGATCCAAAGTATGCACAAGACTCTGCCGAGCCTTACTCAGACGGCGATCCTCCATATCAACGGAAAGCTGGTCGATCATGAGGAGATCTGTAGGGCGATCTCCATGTTTGAGACCTCAAGCCCTTCCTATCTTCTTATCGCTTCAATGGATTCCTGTATGAGACTTCTCAAGGAAGAAGGCCGGACTCTTCTTGAGGGATGGAAGGTCGATCTTGAGAGTTTTAGAAGGGAGATGGAAGAACTTCGGCACCTCAAACTCTTCGATCATCGCAGGGAGGATTTTTTTGACTACGACGTCAGCAAGATCGTCATCTATACGGGAGCTGCTTTCATGACGGGAAAGGAGCTTGCGGAGCTTTTGAGAAGGGAGTATCGGATCGAGACGGAGATGAGCTCGACGGATTATTGCATTGCTATGACGGGACTTGGAGATAAGGCGGAGAATCTGAAACATCTCAGTAGAGCCTTGAGAGAGATCGACAGAGAGCTTGAGCGGTTTTCGACCGAAGGACGGCGAACGATCAAAACCAAGTATCTTCTTCCGAAGCAGTGCGTAGACATTGGAAGAGCACTTTCTTCTCTCGATGAGATCGTGGAACACTCCGAGGCGGAGGGGCGTATCTGCAGTGAGTATATCTGGGCCTATCCGCCGGGGATCCCCTTGCTCGCTCCCGGAGAACTTATTACCGGTGAGATCTTAGCTTTGTTTGCCTCCTATGCCGATCAGGGGATAGAACTGAGATGGGGGAAGAAACATTCAAACAAGCAAGTCTGCGTACTTCTGCCCTGATTATTTGGACGACACCGCACAAAGCTGTATCTTGGTTTTTCTGTTGTTTTATACAACGAAAAAATCTCGTGAAATGAACACTTGAAACAATTTTATTTTTTATGTGAAACCGGTTTTGCTCTATTTTTGTGAATTGTACGGTATCTCCTTTGTACGAGTTCGGTTGAGGGGCACATCGAAATAAACGTAGCTTTATCTGCATAAACAAAAAACAGAAATCTATGTAAGGCCTTCTCTGAGACGATGGGTCTCATAACCCAAAGGCAATGTTTTTGAATTCATATCGGTTTAGGACTTGACTTCTTTTAGAAGGGGATTGTGGTATTGTTTTACAAAATAAGAAGAATTGCGAGATGAGTGATCTTCGCAGAGTCTATTTGTCAAGTTGTGCGGTATTGCTCTATTTTCATTTTGAACACTGTAGTGCCTTTCTAAGAGATCGACGACAGGACGTATTCGGTTTTGTTTCGGCGTGAGATTTCCCTATTGTAAAAGGGAGGAGTTTTATGTTAAAATGTAGACATAATAATAAAAGAGATGAGGGCTTATTATGAAACGTATTCAAACGCTAAAAACAAAGAGCTTAAGAGACAGTGTATTGCACGGAGGTTGCGGAGAGTGCCAAACTTCCTGTCAGTCCGCCTGCAAGACATCTTGCGGAGTTGCGAACCAACCCTGCGAGTCGGTATCGAGACCCGGCAGGATCAAGAGTCTGAAGGTGAGAAACCTCAGAGACAGTGTATTGCACGGAGGTTGCGGAGAGTGTCAAACTTCCTGTCAGTCCGCCTGCAAGACATCTTGCGGAGTTGCAAACCAACCCTGCGAACAACATGCTTAATTGGTAATTGTGTAATACCGAATGACCGCCGATCGTGATCGGAGGTCATTTATTTTTGATTAGGAGATACTATGATACATCAATACAAGTTAAACGGGTACAATATCGTTTTGGACGTGCACAGTGGAAGCGTACATGCCGTCGATGAGGTCGCCTACGATATCATCGCCTGGTATCGGGAATACGGACGCGAAGAGATCGTTGAGAAGATACAGGAAAAATATCCGAACTACAGCCTGAGCAGAGAAGAGATCCTCGATTGCATGGATGATGTTGAGGAGCTTAAGAGAACGGGCCAACTCTTCACGGAGGATATCTATGAGAGTCTGGCAGGGAGGAAGAAGTCGGATGATGTGATCAAGGCGATGTGCCTTCATGTCTCGCATACCTGTAACCTGTCGTGCGAATACTGCTTTGCAAGACAGGGCAAGTATCAGGGGACCGATGCTTTGATGAGTTTCGAGGTGGGCAAGAAGGCTCTGGACTTCCTGGTCGAGCGTTCGGGCTCAAGGGTCAACCTGGAGGTGGATTTCTTCGGCGGAGAGCCTCTGATGAACTGGGACGTAGTCAAAAGACTGGTCGAGTACGGTAGAAGTCTGGAGAAGAGGTACAAGAAAAATTTTCGCTTTACATTGACGACCAACGGAGTTCTGCTCGATGATGAGGTGATCGAGTTTGCCAATAAGGAGATGCATAACGTGGTTCTGTCCCTGGACGGGAGAAGGGAAGTCCATGACCGTTTCCGCAAGAACTATGCCGGCAAGGGGAGCTACGATGTCATCCTTCCCAAGTTCCAAAAGCTTGTCGAGAGCAGAAACGGCGAAGGTTACTATATGAGGGGCACCTTTACCCACCATAACACCGACTTTACAAACGATGTCCTCCACATGGCCGACCTGGGCTTTACCGAGCTCAGTATGGAACCTGTGGTATCTTCCGAGCAGGATGCGAACGCTCTGACGGAGGAGGATCTGCCGAAGCTGTTTGAGCAGTATGAGATCCTTGCCAGGGAGATGCTCAAGAGGAAGAAGGAGGGAAGGCCGTTCAGTTTCTATCACTATACCATCGATTTGGAAAACGGCCCCTGTGTACACAAGAGGATCCTGGGTTGCGGTTCGGGTACGGAGTACTTGGCGGTTACTCCTTGGGGAGACCTCTATCCCTGTCATCAGTTTGTCAACGATCCCTCCTGTCGGATGGGAAGTTTGGACGAAGGGATCACCAACGAAGTCCTGCAGGAAGAGTTCAAGGCCTGCAACATTTATTCTCATCAAGAGTGTGTCGATTGTTGGGCAAAACTTTATTGTTCGGGCGGATGTGCGGCGAACTCCTATCACGCGACGGGTAAGATAACCGGTGTCTATGACTATGGGTGCAGACTGTTCCGAAAGAGGATGGAGTGCGCCATTATGATGAAGGTTGCCGAAGCGGATGAAGAGTAGATGAAGAAAAGAGCGTGCACAGGTACAAAAGACTCTCTTTTTTGTTTTACGAACTATCGTGGTTCTGCTCTTTATGTCGTTACCGACCGGGTAAAAGAACTATTCTCGTAGATGTTGGTTTTTGTGAGTCCGGTTTCATTCCTCCCGTTCGATTGTGTGCTACTTTTCCAAGAGGATCTTATTTTGAAGCCCGATCGAACGCCGTCCGCGATATACGCTCTGTAAATACAAGGGAACCGGTGTGATGGCATATTGAAATTCATCACAGTTCCTGCTTTGACATGAACTTTCCCGGTTTATAACGAAGATAAGAAACAAAGATAACTATCAATATGTCAATGTACGATCAGCAGACATCTTGACCGTAAAGAATAGTTGGAGGATGTGGAGCTATGAGTAACAAGAGATACGATAAGAGGTTTTCGGCTTACGGGATGTATATTCTGTCTTTATTGATCTTCGGAACGAACGGATTCTATGTTTCACATATCTCTTTGGAGGCAAGCCATATCGTTTTGCTGCGTACTTTGATCGGTGGGGCTTTATTGACGATCTTGGTATTGTTGCGCGGAGGTTTTGATAAGGCGAGTGTCTATGAGGAGAGGATACCACTTCTCATAGGGGGAGCTACCCTCGGTTTGAACTGGATCGCACTTTTTGAAGCCTACAGAGTATTGAATGTCAGTCTGGCAACGTTGGTTTACTATGTAGGGCCGATCCTTGTATTGTTATGTTCTCCGATCCTTTTTCGAGAGAAACTTACGGGGAGAAAGTGGCTATCTATTTTGATCGTCATCATCGGGCTGGTCAACATAAGCGGAAGTATCGTTGTTACGGGGATGAATATACCGGGACTCGGTATTGCAATGATCTCGGCGTTTCTCTATGCCGTGTTGATCGTGTTTAACAAACAGATCGTTCGTACAAGCGGGATGCAGACAGCAGCTGTTGAATTGAATGTAGCCTTTACAGTTGTGTTGATATATGCACTGAGTACTGCAGGCATTCCACATATAACAGTGCGTGATCTGCCCTACATTGCAGTGATCGGCTTTGTGAATACGGGATTTGCATACTTGCTGTATTTTTCCGGCTTGCAAAAGTTGCCGGGACAATCGGTAGCCCTGATCAGTTACCTGGATCCGGTCTCGGCGCTTTTGTTCTCGGCACTCTTACTTCACGAAGTGATGACTCCGGCACAAGCTGTCGGTGCAGTGCTGATCATTGGAGGAGCTATGCTGGGGGAGATAAGGGCCTGAGGATAAGAATAGTCTGCTCCATGAGAGGTTGACCGACATTGACAACATACCGTCATGCCGTTGTTGCCGGGAAATATCCCATAATTCGAACGATATAGTGAAATTTGTTTTATACAAAAAATTCGCTTCCTGAAAGTGTTTATTTTCCATGGACTTGATATGGGGAAAGGACATCAGGAGCAAGATGTACCTTTTTGCGATGTTTTCCTAAAGACGATATACTTCAAAGCGCTCAAGTAGCAAATGTACATGGGTAGTGATAGGAATTACAACTTCCAATTTTTTGAGAAGAACTGTTTAACAAAACGCGGATATGGAAATAAATGTCAATAGATTGCAAACGACAAAAGGTGTCAGTTGAGGATCGAACCTTGTTGTTGCATGTGTGATATGAGGAGGAAAGAGATTGATATTATCGGGAAAAGAGATACAGAGGAGAATAGGCAGTGAGATCATCATCGAGCCCTTCGATGAGCGACGTCTCAATCCCAACAGTTACAACCTGAGGCTGCACAACGAATTGTTGGTTTACGATGAGGGTGTCTTGGATATGAAAAAACTCAATAAAATACAGAGGATCGTCATCCCCGGGGAGGGGTTTGTCCTTGAACCGAACAAACTGTACTTGGGAAGGACGGTTGAATTTACACAGACGAAGGATCTGGTCCCGATGTTGGAAGGACGCTCCTCCATAGGGAGATTGGGACTGTCTATCCACATTACTGCCGGTTTTGGAGATGTAGGCTTCTCCGGTTATTGGACCCTGGAGATCCACACCATTCATCCTGTTCGGATCTATCCCGATGTTGAGATCTGTCAGATCTACTACCATACCATCTGCGGAGATTATGAGAACTACGCGAGCGGAAAGTATCAGGGCAACAACGATATCCAGCCCAGCCTTCTGTACAAGGACTTCGAGTAACGCACGACAACCGATCTGCTTACTACTGTGGCAATACCGCACACTTCGAACAATTGGAATAAAACAAAATTATATATAGAGGATGATATCTTCGGAATTATTGGTATGACAAGTTTTCATCTTCTATAAGCTCAAATGTCGGAAGTTTGCCTTTGGATGATGTTTCTGTATTATTCATTTAAATAGTTGATCTTGATGATCCCGACTTTTCAGATCTGAAATACTTTGTTTGATGACCGGGGCGTATATAACCGTTCTTTTATCAAAGGATAGTATAGGACATCGTCAATGATCACAGTATAGGATCTGTATCGTCGGATGATTGAGATGGATAAGGAGATCAGGGTATTTGGAGATAAAAACGAGTTGTAACATGGAGGAGAATATGAAGATATACAATGTACAAATGGTCATCAGTCAGCAGAGTGCGGATGAGAATTATCTCACCGCTGAAAAGTGGATCCGCAAGGCGGGAGAAGAAGGGGCGGATGTCGTCGTGCTTCCCGAACTGTGGAATACCGCCTTTCATATGGATGAGAACGTGATTCGACTTGCGGATGTCGATGGTCTTCGCACACAGGAATTTCTGTCCGGGTTGGCGAAGGAATATCATATGAACATCGTAGGAGGTTCCGTTACGGTCAAGGAGGGAGATCGATTGTATAACCGCTCTTACATTTACAACCGGGAGGGAGAACTGATCGAGACCTATGACAAGGTGCATTTGTTTTCCTATGTCAAGGAAGAGAATTATTTCGAAAGAGGAAGTAAGCCGGGTATTTTTGAGTTGGATGGACATAAGTGTGGGATTGTCATCTGCTACGATACGAGGTTTTTGGAGTGGGTAAGACTCTATGCCCTTGCAGGTGTCGAGGTGTTATTCAGCGTTGCCGAGTGGCCGATTAAGCGTCTTCCTCACTGGAAGAGTATCCTACAGACCCGTGCCATCGAGAACCAGTTCTTCGTTTCGGGAACTAATTTTGCCTCTCTGAAAGTAAACGGAAAATTCGCCGGAGAATCTGCAGTCTATGATCCGTGGGGAGTTCGTATCAGCGAGACCTTGGAAGAAGAGGGGCTTGTTGTCGGAGAGGTCGATTTTTCGAGATTGGAAGAAATCCGAAGCACCATCAACGTCTACAGGGACAGAAGGACCGATCTCTACGATGTTGTCGCCAAGGACGACAAACTCTTCGGATAATATACCGGAAACTTGAATGTTCAAAGACAGTCTTGATACTATTCATCAATAGAAGTATGGATATATCTATTTTTCGATGACGAAAAACTATCTTGTCTTCTATGGGTCACAGATTGTTTATATCCACTATTCAAAAGAATAGTAGTATGAGAGCGGGATAAAAAGAATAGAGGGAGCAGTTCAAAATAAATTCACCCTTATTTTGAACTGCTCCCTTGTTTTTATACTATTTCCTGTTTAAAACGCCCAGTCGTCCATACGGGCACTTTCATTTACTACAGAGATTCTAATTTATATCTATACATCCCATACACCTGATACTATTCTCCAATAGAAGTATGGATATATCCGTTTTTCAACCCACAAAAAATCGCTTTATCTTCTATGGGTCGCAGATTATTTATATCCATAACTCAAAGGAAGAATAGTATGACATTCTAATTGGGTCTTAGGAAAACATCGCACAGAGGCAAACTTCTGATTTTTTTGATTTTATAATACACAAAGGTTTGTCATATCAATATTTCAAGAATTTCATCCCTTGTACAAAATCGATTTTATGCTGATTTTTAAATTATGCGGTATCGCCTTAGCATTACTCCTTGTTGTTTTCTATAAGTTTGACGGGAGAGCCATCCTTCAGGTCTTCGATATTGGGATCCTTGATAACGAGATCTGCCTCGGAGAGACCTTCCGAAATAACAAAGTCCGAACCTGTCTCATAAGAGACAACGACTTCCTGTATAGCTGCCCTTCCTTCCTTCATCAGCAAAACGGCATCCTTATCTTCTTCTATGGAAAATACGGCGGATTTGGGTACGGCGATAACATCCTTCATCTCTTTCAGGATGAAGTTGAGGGTAACGTCGTAGTTTTCGGCTAAGATCAGATCTCCTTTGTTCTCAATAAAGACCTTGACCTTGACCTTCTTCTCGTTGAGCCCCAATCCCGAAACCGTGTTGTCTGCAAAGGAACTGATGTCGATGATCTTTCCTGTACCGTGCAGGTCATGAGAGTTTGTCTTTTGGGTGATATCGACCTTGTCTCCGATATGGAGGTAGATGACATCATCGGTCAGAACCCTGCTTTCGATCCTGAGATCATCGCTGTCGGTGACCGTTACCAACGGAGAAAGCGGGGGAGCAAACTCTCCGCTTTTCACTGATACCTTGGATATGACCCCGTCGATTGGAGAGAAGATCTTCGTCTTGGCACGCTGTTCTTTGAGCTGTTCGATGTTTTCCTTTATGGCCTTCTCCTGTCCGGCATACATTTGGCTGCTTCCCACCTTCGGTTTGCTCTGCTCGTGGATCAAGGAGAGTTCTTTATCTTGAGCTTCCTTCTTGAGAGTAAGGCGATCCTTTGCCAAGATAAGGGAGTCCAGTTCCTGTTTTGCAAGAGCGCCACTGTCATAGAGGTTTTGTGCATCTTCGATCTTCTTTTCGAGGTCGGCAAGCTCGATGCGACTTGCTTCGATCTCGAGTTGCTTTGCTTCGACCATCGAGCGGTACAGGGTGGGATCACTCATCCTTTTTTGTCCTCGAACACTTTGGAGATTTGCCTCAAGCTCGGAGATCTTGTGTTCGATGTCCGAGGTATCGAGAGAGATCAGAAGGTCTCCTCTGGATACACGGGTGTTTTCTTTGATCGAACTCAAGACCCGTCCTCCTATTTCTGAGGAGAGGGTTATCGTATCCGAGCCCACGACGGTTCCCGTTTCTTCAATGCTGTGATCAAGGTCGGAAAGTTTGGCTTCATAGACATCGACAGCTATCTTTTTATTCAGTTGCAAGAAGGCGGTAAAAGCGATGATGATCCCTATGAGGATCCAAAGTATCCATTTATACAGTTTTTTCATTTTTCTAACCTTCCTTTCTATTCTCGCTCTTTCAACACCTCGACGATAACGAGATCATTGATCTTTTTATTTCCTGAGATCTGTGCCAAAATGATCGATACGACAACACAGACAAAGGCCCATACAAGCCCTTGAAAATTGAAATCGGTAGGTACCGTGAAGGTGTCATCCGAGATCGCAAGGGAGACATAGTGCAAAAACACTTTTGTGAGCGGGATACCTAAGATAATCGCACAGGCGGCGATGATTTTTTGCTCCAGGGCGATGATCTGAGAGACTTCCTTACGGCTCATCCCCAGTACCAAAAGAGAGGACAGCTCCCGACTTCGCTCGCTGATACTGATCGTGTAAGAGTTATAGATGACGATAAAGCACATAACGATACCGAAACCCGAAAATACATAGGTCATAAAGGCGAAGGTCTGAAGAAAGTCGAGCATTTTTTGTTTCATCTTATCACTGTGAACAATGTTTGAGACAAGAGGGCTCTCTTCGTAATCCTTCTGCATGGTTTCGATCAGATTTCTGTTCGCACGAAAGATGATCGAGGTCGCGATGTCCTTTTGTTGCAGGAGTTCTTCCAAGGAGTTTCTCTCCATATAGATACCGAGACCGACATTTTGTTTTATGATCTTGGTGACGGTTCTCTTGACCTTTTCCGGGTTTTTCATCAGAAAGCTTTTGATATAGACACTGTCTCCGACCCTGACCTTCAAAATATCCGCCAGACGCTGTGAAAGGAAGAGGTCGTTTTTTTTAAGAGGGATGCGTCTATCATCTTCGTCGAGGAGGTGGTATAGCCCGGTTTCTTCCTCGATCCCTGTGATACTGATATCCTTTGTTATGTTTTCGTGGTAGACAGACACCGGGATCTCCAGCAGTGCTTCAGCCTCCGATATCCCCCGGTATCTTTGCAACTCTTGGAGAGCAAGGGACTTTCGTATCGGATACTGAAACTGCATCTTGGCGTCGTAGGTCTCGCTGTAATCGTATTTGGCCAGGATGACCGTATCGCGGATATCCGAAAGAATGAAGACGGTCGCGCTCAGGGAGAAGGAAAGCATGATCCCGAAGAGGATGAACAAACTTCTCTTCCGATTTCGAGAAATATTTCTCACCGACATCCTGCCGAAGGTATGAAACAGAAAGAGGAAGGAGTCCAGGAAGGTTTTGCCCTGCACATAGTGGGGTTCTTCCGCCTTGAAGGCCTCCAACGGAGAAAGGGCGAGGGTCTTTTTGGCTCCGATATAACCGGCAAGAGCGGAAAAAGAGATACCCATGACCGTGCTGATGATCAGAGAAGAGGGGTAGAGGGTCTTCGAAATATAGGGAAAGTTAAAAAAGTTGTGGTACATCTTAACGAAGGAGGACAGGGCAGGGATAGACAGGAGGATTCCCAGAGCCGAACCTGCGACCCCCAAGATGACCGAAAACAGCATATAGTGGTGCAGGATGCTTTGATCCGAGTACCCGAAAGCCTTCAATATCCCTATCTGTGAACGCTGAGACTGAACAAGGCGCTCCAACATCATGATCTGTATCATCGACGAAATAAAGAGGAATAAAAGAGGAATAAACAGACTCATTGTCTTTGCTTCAACAACTTCCCCATCGACGATGACATGGCTGGTCTGATACTTTCTGGGGATGATGGAGGAGATGTGGTAATTTTTGAGACTGCTCTTCAAGGCATCGTTCACATCACTGAATTCATACCCTTCCTTCAGGGTAAAGACCAGGTCGTTGTACTGCTGATCCAAGTCCGTCATCTTCTCGGCGGTATTTCTGGAAACAGCGGCAATACCGTAGGTGTCATAGTTAGGCAGAATATCGCGGATATCTTTGATGCTGTATATGAACTCCGGGCTTGCGCCGATACCGCTGACTGTAAACTTCGTTTCCGCACCGTTTTTGATGATGTTGACAACATCTCCCGTCTTAAGGTGATGAAATTCCGCAAAACGGCTGTCCAGAAGAACTTCGTATTTTTCGGAGGAAGGATAGTCTCCCTCTTGAAGCAGAAAACGATTGACGTGGTTGACCTCGTCATCAAAGGAGATCAGCTTGAGGTAGATGTCATCGCGGCTGTTCTCGTAGGTTATCTTTGCCGTTTCAATGATTCGTCCTTCGATCTTGTCGATCCCTTCAATATGGTGAAGAGGAGCGACCTTGGTGTAGGGGATGTGCTTCAGCTCAATGAAGCCGTCCGCAAAACCGTGGCTATCATAAAAGCTGTGCTGGGAGTAGTGCAGGTTTTTGCCCAGCATGTCGAAGGAGGAGAAAATAAGGATGCCCAGTGCGACCAGGATGATGACGGCAAGGTTGGAATCCTTCTTGTTCCAAAGGTCTCGCCCCAGTTTTTTGTATAAGATCATAATGATCACCTTCCGTAATCTTCTATAGTTCGAGTGCTTCAACGGGGCAGGGATGAGGATTCTCCTGCACCCGGATCAACTGACCGTCCTTCAGGTAGAAGACTCTGTCGGCCATATTGGCGATGGCGGCATTGTGGGTAATGATAACGACGGTTTTTTTGTAGACGGAGTTAAAGTCCCTGAGCACCTTCAGGATCTCGATGCTCGTCTTGGAGTCCAGAGCTCCTGTCGGTTCGTCGCAGAGCAGAAGTTTGGGGTTCTTGCACAGGGCTCTTGCGAGGGCCACCCTCTGCTGTTCTCCTCCGGACAACTGCATGGGAAAGTGGTGGAGACGTTCCTCAAGTCCCACGGAGGAGAGGATCTCCCTTTCGTTGAAGGGATCTTTTGCGATCTCCACGCTGAGCCTTACGTTTTCAAGAGCCGTGAGGTTTGACATAAGGTTATAGAACTGAAAGACAAAGCCGATGTTATCGCGTCTGTAAAAGGTGAGCTGCTTCTCCGATGAATGGTGCATGGGTACATCCTCGAAGAAAAACTCTCCCTCCGTCAAAGTGTCCATTCCGCCTATGATGTTGAGCATGGTGCTCTTACCGGAGCCCGAGGGCCCCAAGATGACGAGAAATTCG
>JAUMWQ010000054.1 GCA_030529565.1 Filifactor alocis
TTATAGGTTTCAGAGTTGACCGGAATCTGATAGATCCCCATCATATACGGAAATTTTTTCTCGAACAAGCTGTCATACATTCCTGTTACTTTCTTCAAAGTTTCGGCAAAAATCTTTTTTTGCGATTCGGAAAAGTCCGAAAGGCTCCCTAGGTTTGATTTGGATACGATATACACTCCATAGGGATAATCGGTAAAAAAAGGAAGATATATCAAGAAATCTTCATTTTCAAAGATCAGCCTCTTCCCGGACTTTTTTTCTTCCGAGTTCATCTCGTCGAAAAGGTTTCTTTTGCGTTCTTCGTAAAATTCTTTACAGTTTTGCAACTCTTTTTGCAACTTCAAAGGAATATAAGAGTAACCGTAGATCTGTCCATGGGGATGGGGCATAGTTACCCCCACTTCGGCACCCCTGTTTTCAAAAGTGAAGATATATTTGATCTTCTCATCCTTGGAAAGTTCTTCATATCGTTCTTGCCACAAGTCAACCAGTTTTTTGATATGCTCTATCGAAAGTTCACAGATCGAGGCATGGTGTTCGGGAGAATATAGGATTACCTCACACTTTCCGTAAGCTGTTTTTGTTTTATAGAGTTCGGAATCTTCCGAGTAAGGAATCGGAGGGTTTTGAGATAGGGCCGGAAAATCATTATCGTACTTATGAACCTCATATGATTCAGGGACTTTTCCTGAACCCGGGCAAAAGGGACAGTAGTCCTTGGGCATATCGGGTCTGTTCTGTCTATGTCCCGCAACGATTGTCCAGTCCTTCAACAAGGGATTCCATCTAAGTTCTGCCATACTAACAATCTCCTTCTACATCATCTCTTATTTCTATCTCTACTTTCCATGTCTTTTGGGAAAAAGGTTCAATAAATGCAGACTTACCATTTTCAACGCAGCGCTCAAGAGAATCGTAGAAGCCGTTACAAGGCTCCAAAGCGCAGTTATACTCTCCTTTAAATCCTCCTTTTGTAAACCAGACCCCCAAATAAGGAAGTTCGGATGGATTAAAGTGAATGATGTAAGAAAGCTGCTTACTCGGATAATAGAGACCTACTTTATCAGTAGATAGCTCCTTTGACATATAAAATTTGTAGGAAGACTTATCCGGAAACTCGTATAAGTTCCTCCAATCAAAGTCAAAGATCCTATCGTCTTTTACATTCATAATATCGACTTCTCTTTTAAGAAACAGAAGTCTTGTATTTTCTTCAATACGATTTAAGCCATGCAAGGCCCACAAATAATGGTAACCTTTGCCGGTGTTGTTTGTAAGAGAGTACGAGAGTACTAAGCGGTTATCTCTAAGCTCCATCCCCCTCTCAAATAGAAGAGGAACAGAAACAAGTTGTATACTTGCATTCAAGAGAGATCCTCTAAGAGAAAATTCCCATTCTCTCGACCATACATCTCCGTGGTCAGGAAGAAGGTCGGTTGTACCGGGATAATTACAGGTATCGATCGTAGGGATTGTATCGTCCAAACCTGAGGTATCGAAGTCTGCAAAGTCTCCATTAGGAATGGGGAGTTGGTACTTCTTCAAAGAGGGCTGAAAGAGAAACTCAAAGTCTGTCTTCTTATGTGTGATGGAAGCGATCTTAGCTCCGAAGTTTTTCAGAACACAGACCTTGAGTTCATCATTTTCCAGAATATAGGCCTCTTGATTTAAGTGAAAACTCTTGGCCATAATCCATCCTCCTACTTCTTGGAGATGTATTTTCTTGCATCAATAGCAACTGCAATAATGATAATCAGACCTCTTACAAGATATTGAATATTGGGATCTACCTTGATATAGTTCAGTCCGTAGTTGATGAATTGAAGGATCACAGCTCCTATCAATACTCCCGGAATCGTACCTACTCCTCCAGCAAACGAAACTCCTCCTACAACACAGGCAGAAATTGCATCAAGTTCGTAGGAGAATCCGGTATTCGGATTTACAGAACCTAGACGGGCTCCTTCCAAGTAGCCAGAAAAGCCGTATAGTATCCCCGAGATAAAGTAGATGATCATAATATTTTTTACAAGGTTTATCCCCGATACGGCAGCTGCCTCGGGATTTCCTCCAATCGCAAACATATTCTTTCCAAGGGTGGTCTTATTCCAGATGACCCACATGATCATGGAGGTGATCACCAAGTATAAAATAAGATTAGGCACTCCCAGGAAGGAACCTGTTGCAAACTTGACATATTCCGGATTTAAAGTACCTAGGGGTTGTGCTCCGAACTGCTGGCTATTGATGTATAGGTTTATCAATCCGAAGGCAATCAATTGTGTACCCAAGGTTACTATAAAGGCGTGTATTTTCAAAAAGGCGACACCTAAGCCGTTTACAATACCGAAGATCGCCCCCACAGCTATAGCAGCGAGGAAGGGAAGAAATAATCCGATATCTCCAAGTTCAGGATACATTCTTGCTGCAAAATCCGTCGATTGAAGGAGGGATGCTGCTATAGCTGCAGATAGACCCATTACTCTACCCGCAGACAAGTCCGTTCCTTGAAGTACGATCAGGCCTGCAACTCCAAGAGCCATGATTGCCCTTGTTGAAGCTTGCATAAGAATATTTTTAAAGTTTCTAATCGATAGAAAAGACGGATCGTAAATAATAATAGATACGATTAACAATCCGAGAATAACATACAGCGCGTAGTTTAAAACCAGGTCTGAAACTTTTTTTCGGCTCATTGCGTTTTCCGACATAATATAATCCTCCTACAAATATTTTGTTGCCAAATGCATGATGGTTTCCTGATCCAAATTCTTATTTTCTTCTATTCCGGCATATCTGTAATTTGACATGACTAAAATTCTGTCACATATTCCTAGAAGCTCGGGAAGCTCCGAAGAAACGATGATGACCCCTTTACCTTTTTTTGCCAAATCGATGATCAGCTGATAAATCTCATATTTCGCACCCACATCGATCCCTCTTGTAGGCTCATCGAGTAACAAAATCTCAGGTTCAGTCAAGAGCCAGCGTCCAATAATCACCTTCTGTTGATTTCCTCCCGACAGAGTTCGGATCAAAGTGTTTTGTGAAGGAGTTTTGACTGACATCGATTCAATGACCCACTTGGTGTCTTTTTTGATACTGTCGTTATTCAAGAGACCAAACTGCTTGTATTTGTCAATGTTGGCGATCGTCGCATTTGAAGCGATATTCATCATCGGAAAGATCCCGGTTGCGCGACGTTCTTCCGTCAATAGAGCAAATCCATTTTTTATAGAATGTTTCGGAGTTGAGTTGTCAATTTCCTTCCCATGAAGAATAAGACTCCCGCTTTTCTTTGTGGCAACACCGAACATCGTTTCAAGCAACTCTGTTCTTCCTGCTCCAACCAAGCCTGCAACTCCGAGTATCTCACCCTTTCTCAAATCAAAGCTGATATCTTTGACACAGGGTTCATATCTTCCACTGAGATTTTTAACTTCCAGGATCACTCCCTCCGGCTTATTGTCCTTGGGAGGGAAACGATTTGTCAACTCTCTTCCGACCATCAAGTTGATGATTTTGTCGGTTGTCATGTCCTTACAACTTTCCGTAGCGACCCATTTACCGTCGCGGAAGATGGTAATGTCATCGGAGATTTGCAAGATCTCTTCCATCTTGTGAGAAATATAGACAATACCCATTCCTCTTTCTCTTAGCATACGGATGATGCGAAAAAGAACTTCCACTTCCTGCTCAGTAAGAGATGAAGTGGGCTCATCCAAAATCAGGATCTTGGCATCATAGCTGACTGCCTTTGCAATTTCAAGCATCTGCCTTTCCGAAACTGATAAATCTTCTGTCTTTTTCTTCGGATCAATCTTTATTCCAAGTTCATCGAAGGCCTTTTGTGTAAAACGATACATTTCTTTATGATCCACCAAAAAACTTTTTTTCGGAAACCTTCCAAGCATCATATTTTCGGCGACAGAGCGTTTCATAACTTGATTCAACTCCTGATGAACCATGGCTACTCCGCACTCCAAGGCTTCTTTTGGAGATTCAAATTTTACCTTTTTTCCGCTGAGGATGATTTCTCCTTCATCTTCAAGATAAATTCCGAATAGACATTTCATCAGGGTGGATTTGCCCGCACCGTTTTCACCCATAAGCGCATGTACGCTGTGAGGTTTTACATGCAAATGAACCTTATCCAAAGCTTTGACTCCCGGAAACGATTTGGATATCCCGTTCATTTCTAACAAATAAGTCTGATTGGACATTACGTAACTCCTTTACAAATACAAAAAATGCGGTATTTACAAAAAGAATCGCACGCTATGTGCGATTCTTTTTAGTATAAAGTCCCGGGTCTGCCTTTTATTGCTCATACTTTGCATACGGAATACGCACTGCAACTCCGGAAGCATCGTAAGAATAGTCTGTTCCCTCGATGAATTCTTTTCCGTTTGCAGCATTTTTAGCCAGGTCATACATAGCTTTTGCCATAGCCGGAGCATCCTGCATAACGGTTCCATCCATAGATCCTGCTGCAATTGCCGCTTTAGCCTCTTCTGTAGCATCTACACCAAACACTGCAACATGTTTGGATGCATCGGTGTCATTATAGCCAATCGCTTTCAATGCGTTGATTGCACCGATTGCCATTCCGTCGTTGTTTGCAAATACTACATCAATGTTTGCTTCATCTTTTGCCAACCAAGCGTCCATCGCTTGCTTTGCTTTTTCAGTATCCCAAAGAGCGATCTGCTCTCCGATCTTATTTACTTCAATTCCGGCGTCCATAACCGTTTTTACGGAATATTCACTTCTTGCGATCGCTTCAGCGTTGTCAAGTCCACCGTGCAACAATACATAATCCAATTTTCCGTTTTTGTTTCTGTCAGCAGTTTCTTTGTTTGCTTCCCAATAAGCCTTTACAAGCTCTCCTTGCATTACTCCTGCTTCTTCGATTTGTGTACCTACAAATCTTGCCTTGTCGTAGGTCTTGTAAGAGTCAATATTGTCCGGCTCTCTGTTGAAGAATACCAACGGCTTTTCGGTTTCTTTCACCTTATCGATAACAACTTGTGCCGCACCTGTATCAACCAAGTTTACAAGCAAAGCATCAACGTTTCCGCTCAAAGTAGCATCCACTTCATCATTTTGCTTTCCTTGATCTCCCTGAGCATCTTGGAAGGAGAATTCAATTTCCGGATCCGCCTCATCAAGTTTCTTCAACTCTTCACGAACCATGGAAAGATAAGTATCGTTGAATTGATAGAAGAGTACTTCTACCTTCTTTGCTCCTTCTGCAGCAGGCTGTGCCGCTTCTTCCGTTTGTGTTTCAGCTGCAGGTGCTTCCGCTTCTTTTTTTGCTCCGCAACCTACGGCCAAGGAAAGGATCATTGCCGATGCCAATCCCAATGTGAGTAGTCTTTTCATTTGTACTTGCCCTCCTGATAATTAAGTTTAGTAAACATAACATAATCAAGGAATTCATCCTTGATTATGTTATTATTGCTAGGAATAATATAGCAAACTGTCCTTTAAAAGTCAAGTATTTCCGTTTGGAAAACTTAATCCAAATAATCTTTCAGTTTCTTTGAACGACTGGGATGTCTCAATTTTCTAAGAGCTTTCGCTTCTATTTGACGAATTCTCTCACGTGTCACATCAAACTCTTTTCCAACCTCTTCCAAGGTTCTGGTACGTCCGTCTTCGAGTCCGAACCGGAGTTTTAGAACTTTCTGCTCCCTTTCGTTCAAGGTCGAAAGAACTTCTTCCAACTGTTCTTTCAACAAGGAATATGCTGCTGCTTCCGAAGGGGCAAGAGCGTCGTCATCGGGGATAAAGTCTCCCAAATGGCTATCTTCTTCTTCACCTATTGGTGTTTCCAAAGAGACAGGTTCCTGAGATATTTTTTGGATTTCCCGGATTTTTTCAACAGACATCTCCATGTGTTCCGATAGTTCTTCAGGTCTGGGATCTCGACCTAATTCTTGTAACAACTGTCTTTGCACACGAATCAGTTTATTTATCGTCTCTACCATGTGAACAGGAATCCTTATCGTTCTTGCCTGATCGGCAATCGCCCTTGTGATTGCCTGCCTGATCCACCATGTAGCATAGGTAGAAAACTTAAATCCCTTCTTATAATCGAACTTTTCAACAGCTTTGATCAAGCCGAGGTTTCCTTCTTGGATTAGATCCAAAAACAGCATCCCTCGTCCCACATATCTTTTCGCAATGGAAACGACAAGCCTCAGGTTGGCTTCTACAAGCTTCTTTTTGGCGACTTCACTGCCTTCGTCCATCTGCTGGGCAAGTTCAATTTCTTCCTCTGCCGACAATAGAGAGATCTTCCCGATCTCTTTCAAGTACATGCGAACAGGATCGTCGATAGATACTCCTTTGGGAACAGACAAATCTTCTTCTTCCACCTTGACATCTTCAATATCGACTTCCTTCTCAAATTCGGGTTCGTCAAAGTTTTCCGTGTTGACCGATTTAGCTGTAACCTCATCTACGAGCTCGATCCCCAATTGGTTGAGGGTTTCGTAAGCATTTTCGATGTCATCCTTGTCCATCTCCAGATTTCCCAATGCATCAGCCAACTCTCCGTAAGTCAAATTACCCTTTATCTTGCCTTTTTCAAGCAACTCTTTTAACTTGGTATTTTCATTCGTGTTTATCGTCATCTTCGTACTTCCCCTCTATAAACAATGTTATATCGCCCTCATTTTAATCGCTTCTGTAATTCTACTATCTTAAGGCTAAGTTCAATATACTTTGAACTGTTTTTGGATGAATTTGACATTTTAGATTGTTCTTCTTTTAACTTCCGTATCTGGATACGGAGATTTTCTTTACGTATACTTCCTACAAGTTCATCGATATACTCTTCAGACTCATCGTGTTGAATCAAGTTTTGTTCGGATCTTTTCTTCGAATCATCGGAAATAATCTGTTCGAATGCCCTTCGATTTTCTTCTATAAAAAAATCTGCGACACTTATATGGTATCTATCTATAAGATCTCTGTCTTCCTTGATTATATCGAGCAGTCTTTTTTCTCTTCTCAATATATGACTGTCTCTGTCGATCTCTTTTACTTCCGTTTTTTTGACCTTGTTTTCTTGAAGAGGTAAGCTGGAAAACTGCTTCATGCTGAAATACTTTCCATACATCTCCTGTCCGAGGGCCTTGATCGAGAATCCGGTCTCTTGAGATAAATCAATCAAAGTTTTTTCTATTATGAGGTGGCTGTTTTGTAATTTGTCTTCATAGAACTTAAGTATCTGTATTGCTTCTCTTATATAGTTAAGCCGGTCTACCTCATATTCTAAGTTAAACTTTTCCTTTAGGATAAAGATTTTAAAAGAGATAATGTTAAGTGCATTCTCCATACACTCTTTAAATTTTTTTACCCCAAATTTTTTTAAATAATCATCCGGATCCTTTGAATCTGTGAAAATTACCGCCAAAGGATTCAAACCTTCTCGAAAAATTAGATCCATCGCCTTATTCGTCGCACCTCTTCCTGCTTGATCGGAATCATAGGCGATAAATACGTTTTGAACCTTCCTTTTCTTTAACAGAGCTGCTTGCTCAACGGTAAAAGCCGTTCCAAGTGAAGCGACCGTATTGGAAAAGCCGAATTGATGTAACATGATCGTGTCCATATACCCTTCAGATAAAATAATGCTGTTCTCCTCCAAGTGTTTCTTTGCGATTTGATAGGCATAGAGATTGTGTTTCTTCGAAAAAAGAACCGTTTCGGGAGAGTTCAGATACTTGGGACCAAAAGAATCATCAAGAGCTCTTCCACCGAACGCGATCACTCTTCCCTTATCATTAAAGATGGGAAAAATCAACCTGTTCTTAAACTTGTCCTTGAGCTCAGACCCTTCTTTAACGATAAAAAGTCCGCTTTGTACCAAAAGTTCCCTACTATACTTTTTTTGCAAAAAAAATAAGAGCTTATTTCCAAGTGGGGCATAACCTAAACCGAAACGTAGAATGATATCTCGTTGAAGCTTTCGCTTGGAGAGATATTCCTTTGCTCGGTGATCGTTGAACAATGCCTCGCGGTAGAACTTGGCTGCTTCCAGGTTGATCTCGAACAACTCTTCTCTCTTTTTTCTGTCTTCGATCTCTTTAAGCGTAAGGGTTTTCTCTTCAGGAAGAGGGATCATCGCTCTGCGGGCTAAAATCTTGACTGCTTCAGGAAAATCGACTTTTTCGATCTCCTGAATGAATTTGATGACATCCCCTCCTGCATGACAGCCGAAACATTTGTAGAACTGTCCTGACTCATTCACGGAGAAAGAAGGTGTTTTTTCATTGTGAAAAGGACATAGCCCGGTAAATCTACCATAGCTCCCCTTTAATTGAACATAATCGGAGATCACATCGACAATATCATTTTTTTCCTTTATTTCCTGTAAAAAATCACTATCAAAGTTCATGTTATCTCCTCGCTAAGCAAGATTTCTATTCCCTTTATCTATTATTCTACAGACCCTATGATAATCCCTTTATTTTTTATACCATTTCTTCACAAAAAAATTTCCTTTTTATTCCACAGCGAGAAGTTGAGCGTTTAAAACTCCTTCCAACTCTCCAAGTTGATTCAAAAGCAAGTCGATGTCTCCAACCATGTGTTGCAGATCAAAGGTTATAGAGACATCGGCAGTCTTGTTGATCGGAATATTCTGGTTGATGGTCAGCACATTTGCATTCTTCTGTGCGAGGATCTTCAAGATTTCAGCCAAAACTCCACTCTCATGCTTTAACATAAGATGGATGGAGGCTTTTTGCGTTACGGAAGAGTCAGACAAAGAAAATACAAAGTCCTTGTATTTATAGAAGGTGCTTCTCGAGATCCCAACTTTGCTTATCGCAGCAGATACGCTCTTGACTTCGTTCATTCGGACGAGCTCTTTTACTTTGAGCACCTTTTCATAGACCTTAGGTAACACTTCCCTGTCGATTACTAAAAATTTTTTCATTTCAATACCTTCTTTTTTACCCATACTTTACTTTTCATTCTTCTATTCTACTCTACAATAGATGCCACAGGGAAGAAAGAGTTCTCCTTGACTTACAGGAAGAAGGGTCTGTCCCGAGCTGATCTGTCGTTTTTGACCGTAAAAATCCATTTTCAACATATTTTCGAGAGCAATATTTGAAAAGCCAGTGGTATAACAATTGATTAGAAGGAAGGAAAAATCTTTGGATAAGATCTTCCTTGTCAAAGAGATCAGATCTGTAAGTTTCTCTTCGATCTTCCACACCTCTCCCTTGGGGCCTCTTCCATAGGAAGGAGGATCCATGATGATTCCTTCATAGGTGTTTCCTCTACGTATCTCTCTTTCGATAAATTTAAAGACATCATCTGTCAAAAAACGTATCTTATTATTTTCGAGCCCTGATAGGATGCTGTTCTCCTTCGCCCAACGAACCATCCCCTTAGATGCGTCAACATGTACGACTTCAGTAGCCCCTGCAGCGGAAGCGGCACAGGTCGCTCCTCCGGTGTAGGCAAATAAGTTTAAAACCCTCACAGGCTTTTTGGAAGCAGATATCTTCTCGGAAAACCAATCCCAGTTTGCTGCCTGTTCCGGAAAGAGGCCCATGTGTTTAAAGCCCGTAGGATGGACCTTGAACTTCAAGGTTTTGTAGTTTATCGTCCAATCTTGAGGGAGTTTGGAATAAAACTTCCACTCTCCTCCCCCTTTACTGCTTCGGAAATAGCGAGCCTGTGCACTGTTCCAAAGCTTTTCATCAGTTTTTTTCTGCCATATGATCTGAGGATCGGGCCTTCTTAAGATGATATCTCCCCATCGTTCCAGCTTTTCTCCGTCGTTTGTATCCAAGATCTCATAATCTGTCCATTGGTTTGCAATAATCATTCTTCATCCTCTTTTCTCTGATAAACTCTTATATCCCATCCACCTCGATTGAATTCAAGCAAGAATTTGCGTTCGTATTTCTTCTCTAAAACTTCCAGGGAAGCTTCTACAGTTTGTTTGATAATGTATGGAATTTCGATGACAAAAGGAGCCTCCTTTACACTGTGGTGCAGTAAATAGTGTTCAATTTCCGATTGTATCGAATCAAAAAGCAACTCTTTTCCGGGGACACTTCCACTCCCGAAGCAATAAGGGCAGTCGCAGAGCAGTTCCTCCGTGACATTGGAGCTGTCTCTCTTTCTTATGATCTGCACGATACCCAGAGATGTTATATTCAGCACGCTCACCTTTTTATGGTCTCTTAAAAACTCTCTTTTCAAGACATCCAAAAGTTTTTCCTTATATGCTTGAGACTTCATATCGATAAAGTCCACGAGGATGATTCCGGAGATGTTCTTCAATATGATCAAGTCCACGATGTGTTTGCAAGAGGAGGAATTGACTTCAAAAACGGTATCGTCCATATAGAGATGACCTTTGCGATAGCCGCTGTTGACATCGATGGCGGTAAAGGCTTCCGTCTTTTCGATCACAAGGCTCAACTCTCCGAATTTGTAATACTTCTGTAAGAGTTTTTTTGAATCGATCCCCAAGGTGCGAAACAGGGGAGTTTCTTCAAAAACATATCGTGGATCTCCCTCTCTTTGGCTCAAAATCTCTTTTACTTGTTTCAAAAGCCCTTTGTCGTTAGAGGATACCTCTCTAACCTCCCCAAAGAAGGAGGAGAAAAAATGCTCTACAAAGGTTTTTTCATACAAGAGTCCTTTTTCCGAGGATATATAGCTTTTCTTGATATCGGAAAATATAGCCTTTTGTTTGAGGAGGTCTTTTTCGATATCCTCGAAATCGGCATTTAAGGCTGAGGTCCGTAGGATCAGTCCGTCTTTGGGATGGCGGGATCGAAGTTCTTCTACGATCGCTCTAACCTCCTCTTCGGGGAGTTTGTTGGATACGGAAACTTTGTTTTCAAGAGGAAGATATACGACATAGCTTCCCGACAGCGACAATTTTTCCGTCATTTTTGCCTGTTTCTCTGCGACGGCCTCCGTCTTGACTTGAAGAAGCACGGCATCTCCAAGCTCGTATCTATTCCTGCTTTGCAAAAAACCCTGCTCTTCTCCCAGATCGACAAAGTAGGCACTGAGTCCTTCTAGTTTTTTTCTTATTATACCTTTGTAGATCTGACCTGCTCTGAGGGAATGTTTTGTTTTGAGAAACTCCACTCTCTTCAGGACACTTCCATCTATATAGGCGATTTTCAAGAGATAGTCGCTCTTTTCAACGATGAGTTTTTTCATTGAGACCTCCTGTTTTCTTAATCCAGAGCGACCATGGCTCCGCTGTGGTTTGAAAACGATCTTGTCTTTAAACAGCGATAGTCTTCTATTTTTGCTTTGGAATACCTGCTTACAATCTCCATAAAATCATCTGGTTTCAATCCTCCCTGAGAGGAGTTTTGAAGGACGACGGAGATCAGATAGTCGTGTTCCGAGGAGAGGTACTCCGGTTTGATGATCATATCGCGAACATCGACCTCCTTGAATTCCTTGCGCTTATTCCTCTTTTGAATAAAGAGTTCTTCTTCATTCCTTATCAGCTCCACCGCCTTCAACAGGACCTGCTCCTCCACCGCATTTTTATCTATAAGGATCTTGTATTCGCTATGAGTGATGATCGCCGATAAGGAATCCGCCTTTTCGATCCGCACGGCCGACAAGAAGTGAAGACCTCTGGGAACGCTCCTGTTTAATCGTTCCAACGCTTCTTCACAGGAGATGGAATCATCCTCCACCTCCATATCCATATATTCCGCTTTACTTTCTACTCCAAGTGACAATGCTGGCGAAAAAGAGGTCTTGGCATGGGGATTGAAACCCTCACTGTACTTAACAAGGATCCCTGCTCTACGAATGGAGCGACTCATTACATTGATCAGATCCCTGTGTGAAACGTATGCTATATCACCCATTTTTTCAAA
>JAUMWQ010000055.1 GCA_030529565.1 Filifactor alocis
TTTGGAGATTCTTTTCATTTGTTCCCTCGAATTATGACGATATTGAAGGGTGATGAAGAGAGATACCGTGTGGCACTCGGTTTTGGTAAGCTGATTACTTCGATCACTATGACAGTGTTTTATCTGTTCCTGTACCGGATAGGTACCAAGGTTTTCCAAGTTGATATCCCCTGGTTGTGGATTCTTCTATCCGTGCTTTCGGCCTTTAGGATAGGAGCCTGTCTTTTTCCTCAAAACAAATGGTTTGAGCGCTATCCTCCTGTAAGGTGGAGTATTATTCGAAATATTCCCTTTTTCGTGATGGGGATGGCAGTTGCACTGTTCTATTTGGTTTTTGGAAACGATGTCGAAGGTTTTCAGTGGATGTGGATGGCGATCTTGCTTAGTTTCGCTTTTTATCTACCGGTTGTTTTATGGGTAAATAAAAATCCGAAGATAGGAATGTTTATGCTTCCTAAGAGTTGTGTTTATTTATGGATGCTATTTATGTGCAATGCACTTTTATAGAAAAATTGTGGTAAACCCTGAAAAAAGTGAAAAGACGGTATTTGAATAGGATAGAGCCGTTTTATGAATGAAGGAGGATTATTATGAGTGATAAGAGAAAGTTGACAAACGAGGTAGGAGCACCGATTGCAGATAATGAAAACGCTATAACCGCAGGCCCTAGAGGTCCGGTAGTTATGAGTGATGTATGGTTGATGGAAAAAATGGCACACTTCAACAGGGAAGTTATTCCTGAGAGGAGGATGCACGCGAAGGGTTGGGGAGCTTACGGAAAATTCACCGTTACCCACGACATTTCGAAGTATACCAAGGCTAAGGTACTACAGCCCGGAGCGGAAACGGAACTTTTTGTTCGTTTTTCGACGGTTGCAGGAGAAAGAGGAGCGTCAGACTGTGAGAGAGATATTCGAGGAGTTGCAGTGAAGTTCTATACAGAAGAAGGAAACTGGGACTTGGTTGGAAACAACACACCGACATTCTTTATCCGAGATGTGCATAATTTTTCTGACCTGAACCGTGCAGTAAAACGTGATCCGAGAACAGGAAGACGTTCCGCGCAAAACAATTGGGACTTCTGGACTTTGCTTCCGGAGTGTTTCCACCAGATCACTATTGTAATGAGTGATAGAGGGATTCCGGCAAGTTACAGACATATGCATTTCTTCGGAGAGCATACTTTCTCTTTCTACAATGAAAAGAACGAGAGAGTATGGTGTAAATTCCACTTCAAGACCCAGCAAGGTATCAAAAACTTAAGCAATGAAGAGGCTGCAAAAATCACAGGTATGGATAGAGAGTTCCACGGAAAAGATCTATATGAAGCAATTGAAAAAGGAGATTTTCCGAAGTGGACGATGTATGTCCAGATCATGACGGAGGAGCAGGCAAAGAATCACTATGAGAATCCGTTCGATATTACAAAGATCTGGAGACACGCAGAGTATCCGTTGATCGAAGTAGGTGTTTTGGAACTGAACAGAAATCCTGAGAACTACTTTGCAGAAGTAGAGCAGGCTGCATTTACACCGGCTCACGTTGTGCCCGGAATCGGTTTCAGTCCGGACCGTTTCTTGCAAGGACGTTTGTTCTCTTATGGAGACGCGCAACGTTATCGCCTTGGAGTAAATCACAATCATATTCCGGTGAACCGTGCGAAGGTTGAAGTTAATGAGTATCACCGAGATGGTGCAATGAGAACGGACGGAAACTATGGCGGAACGGTTGCTTATACACCTAACAGCGCAGGAACATGGTCTGCTACTCCTGAAGTTGCAGAGCCTCCGTTGGATCTTGAAGGTTCGGTTTACCGTTATGATCCCAAGGATGATCCGACCGATGACTGCTTCCGAGCAGGTGGGGATCTATGGAGGGTGTTGACTGAGGATAAGAAACAGATTTTGATCGACAATACTGCCGGAGATATCGCATCTGTAACAAATAACATCAAGTATCGCCATGCAGTTCACTGTTACTTGGCGGATAAGGAGTACGGAGAAAGATTTACCGCAGCGGTTGGTTTGGATCTGGAAAAAGTGAAGGAACTTTCGAAGTTGGACAATAACGGCTTGATCCAAGCGACCTTAGATCAAAATATGTAATACTATTATCTATCGAAATTCTCCGGTCGTGAAGTTAGAATTCCATAATCATTTAAAACGTTTCCGGTAAATATAGTCTGTTTACCTGACGTTTTAAACGGAGAATAGTACAAATAAACAGATCTTTTTAAGAGAGATGGGAAAAAGAGGGCAGAGCCCTCTTTTTTTCGTGGAGTAAAAAAGATTGCTTTTTTGAAAAAATGGTATAATAAGAATTAGTATCAATAAACGATATGCGACAGATATGAAGGAGGAAGACCTTTGAATTTGGGAGATAGGAGACTAGGGATGATAGATTTTTTGAAGAAACAGGGTGTTATGCAAAACTTGATCGATGAGTTGGAGCGCTTTAGAGGATATTATAAGATAGATCCTAAGATGGAGCACAGGATCGTGAAACCGAGGTTCTTTTATTATGGAAGAGAGGTGTGGGAGATGGCGATCGCCGCTCTTTTGCAAGGAGAGAATCTTCTGTTGTCGGGAGCAAAGGCAACAGGAAAGAATGTTCTTGCCGAAAATCTTGCCTATGCGTTCGGAAGACCGATGTGGACGGTATCGCTCAATATTGATTCGGACAGTTCTTCTTTGATAGGTAGCGACACTTTCGTGGGTGGAGAGGTACGCTTTCGAAAAGGAAGTATCTATAACTGTGCTGAATATGGCGGCTTCGGTATCTTTGATGAGATCAATATGGCGAAAAACGATGCGCTCTCTGTGCTTCACTCGGCCTTGGATTACAGAAGGCTTATTGATGTTCCCGGATATGAGAAGGAAAGGCTTCATGATGCGACCAGGTTTATCGCTACGATGAACTACGGTTATGCTGGGACTAAGGAGCTTAATGAAGCTCTTGTATCGCGGTTTATGGTTTTGGAGATTCCGAAGATGACGAAGGAGCATCTGAACTATATTATCAAAACAGAGTATTTTGATGTGAAGGAGGAGTATGCCGATCTGTTTGCCGAGTTGTTCCTCGATCTTCAATTGAAGGCTCAATACTCGGAAATATCTTCAAAAGCGGTTGATCTTCGAGGGTTGCTGGGAGCGATCGGCGTTATGAGGAGGGGGCTTCCGGCAGGGCGAGCTCTCGCAATGGGCATCGTTGGAAAGACCTTCGATGAGTTTGAAAAGGAGATCGTTGAAGATGTGATACGATTACGTTTGACAGGAAAAGAGGTAAAGGAAGATGTCTTCCATGTCTAAAGAGTTAAGAGAAAACACTTCCTATAGAGTGGAGAGCGATGAACAAAGGTCGCTCACAAGAAGAGAAAACATCGTTTGGACAATAGCGGAAGACTATGAGATAAGTCCGGATTTTTCCTTAATAAAAGATACAAAAATCGAGAGTCTTGATTTTATCCGAATCGTTTTGTTTGCCACCTTATATAAAGAAGGGATTGGACACCGCGTTCAGGATCATCTGCTTAAGTTGAAGAACAGGGTGGAGGCCTATGAGATCGTGAGTGAGATCTTTGCTCTTACGATGGAGATCAGGCAGATGAGAAGGTGGGAGAAGGCAAGGCCTGTACTACTTTTTTATTATAAGAGGGCTCAACGGGCTACCCTGGAGACATATCAAAAGAGGAAGCCCAAGGATATTACTCAGGAACTTCGAAATGCTCTCTATCTTTTGAGGGAGAAGAAGATCCCCAAAACACGATCCAACGTGAGGGAGTTGGCTCAACGGATAGAAGAGATGGGAAATTTTGATATAGAGAAGTGGTTTGACTTCTTGGAAGGAATATTGGAAGATTTCTTTCATTTCAACAGGGAGTTTCGCTACTATGTCGATGAGAAAAGGAAGGTTGAGCATGTAGGAGATATTCCTTTGAGTAGGACTTCCACAAGAGCGAAGAAGTCGGGCGTTTCAAGGGAAGAGATCGTATCAATCGCTTCGGCGGAGTTCAATCCCAATGATTTTGGGGACAAAGAAAGTAAGGCTTTTGAAAAAGATATGCAGGAAGACTCCTTATCTTCTTCTTCCTTCCAATATGACAGGATGCATAGTGAGATCGTCAAGTATTATGGAAGCAGTGTATTTTCTCCAAACGAGTTAGCTCGGATACAGAAAGACTTGTGCACGGGACTTCATCAAAACTGTCGTCTTCATTTTACCAAAACTTTTATGAAGATAGCAGACTCCTATCGTCTTGATAAGTTGAAAGAGGTTAGAGAGGAGAACTTGGAACACTATCAGCATCATCAAAGACTTTACAGAAGGAACATCCTAAGACTGAAGGAAACGATCGAAAGGGCGATCCTTCCGGATATGCAGGAGTCTCTTGGGAGATCGGATGAGGGAAGACTGATTGCTCCTAAAGTATGGAGATATCGTTATTTAAATGACAAAAAGGTATTTTGTAAATCGAGAAAGGATGCAAGAGGAGAGTTTGTCGTGGATCTTTTCCTTGACTCGAGCGGTTCTCAGATGGAAAGGGAAAGTTTGGTTGCCGCGCAGGCTTTTATCATTGCGGAGGCCCTCAGTCTCTGCCATATTCCTGTGAGGATCATGTCGTTTCAGACCTTGTTTGACTATACGATCTTGAAGGAATATCGAGGTTACTACAGCGAAAAAAGTTCCAATAAGGAAGTGTTTTACTACAAGAGTGAAGGAAGCAACAGGGATGGTCTGGCACTTCGTTTTTTGGATCATCTTATAAAGCAAAAAGATGAAAAAAAACACATTGTTCTTATACTTAGTGACGGAAGGCCGAGTGATATTCGAGGTTCAAAACTGTCCTCGGTTTTTGTCAGTAATGTAAAGAACTACTCAGGTCAAGAAGCGGTCTATGATACAGCTTTTGAGGTGCGTAAACTTCGGAAGAAGGGGATCGCTGTTCTGGGTGTCTTCACCGGTAAGGAGGAGGATAGGGTTGCGGAGCAACTCATATTTAGCAAAGACTTTGCTTATATCCATGATATAAAGAGGTTTTCGGATGTTGTGGGAAAGTACCTGAAGATCCAGATTAAGAACCATTTGGAATAAAAAGAATGAAAGAGCACACCGCGAAAAAGATAAAGAGATATTCATCCCCGATATGAAGCTTATACTATTCTTCCTTTGAGTTATGCACATAAACAATTGCGACCCATAGAAGATAAAGCAATTTTTCGTGGGTTGAAAAACAGATATATCAATGATTCTATTGGAGAATAGTATTAAAGGTAAGAGGAACATCCGCTCCGGAGAGGGGCGGATGTTTTACTTTGAAGAATTTCTTTGAAAACAAGAAACTCATATCAACATTTAGAGTTTATATCATTTTTGAGGGCGGTATTTTTACCGGAGAATAGTATAAGGAGATGTTCGTTCAGAAATCAAAGAGGCGGAATCAAGTTGCAAAAACAGAAAGAAGTTAATGATAAAAAATCACGATAAGAAAACATTTGAAACTTTTCATTCAAAAAAATCGAAAAATTTTTGTTTGATTATTCTTGAATTTAGGATACAAAACATAAAAAATCAAGTATAAGCATTGGAAATAAAGGTATATAGAAAAAATACAAAAATAACACAAATGTAACACAAATATTTTATTTTGCAATTTTACTTGCAAAAATCAAGAAACTGATTTAAAATATTAAAATACTTTTGCATCTTACAGATACAAAAGTATTTTGATGTTGTTCATAGTTTTTGAAGAGAGCGAACTTTTTTCTGAACGTTCGCCTTCATCTATGCAAAGATGATGAATTCAAGAAGCAACAAAGATAGAGATATGGAAAGGAGAGTGATGAAAATGTATGGACGCGCAAAGGTTCTTGGAGTTGGATTGATAAGGCAGATAACAGTTTTTGTGCTGGTGTTGTGTATGGTCACACAGACCTCGTTTGCAGAGAAGGTCGTATTTCCTCCCAGGATTGAAAGAGCTGTTGTCAACGCTTCAAAAAGACATGATATACCTGCGAAATACATTTTTGCCATGATACTTGTAGAAAATGATGAATTCAATCCTTATCTACGTTCCGGTACCCAAGATAGTGGAATTACGCAGATCAATGATGCCTTGTTGGACGATTTTTATTCTGCGGGATTTGAAGATGTATATGATATTGAGGATAATGTGGAATTCGGTTCTATGAGACTGAAGTGGGCTTATGAGAAGTATCAGGATTGGCATCAGGCTTATATGGTCTACAACATGGGAGAAGGAAGGGCAAAGAAGTTATTTCGTAAGGGGATTTATCAAAGTAGATATAGCAGGAAGGCGATGAAAAAACTTTCAAAAAGGGACGGTTGGGTGTTAGAGAACCCCTCGGTTATAGGACGGGCGCATAAGATATCGATCCTTCCGGGATTGCTGGCGAAAGAGCTTCCTAAGGAATCAGAGTACGAAAAAGCCTTGAGGGAGATAAAAGATTTGAACGTCGCTAAGATATTTTTGACTCCTAAAATGAAATTTGACGTTGTAACGAGATAGGATGGTAAGAAAAACAGAAGAATCTTAGGAGAGTCAAACTGGAAAAAGATGAAACATTGCTTATGTTTCGTCTTTTTTTTCGGCTTTCGGTTTGTTCTGTTATATGATAAGATAGTGAAGATAAAACGATAAAAAGTATGAAGGAGGAAACTTGCGGATGCTGGATCTATATATTACAAGGCATGGGCAGACGGTTTGGAACATAGAAAGAAGGTTTCAGGGGAGGCATGATTCGGATCTGACGGAGCTGGGAAGGATGCAGGCGTCTTTGTTGTACAGCAGGATCAAAGATCTGGATCTCAATGCGATCTACACTTCTCCTTCGAAGAGAGCATGGGACACTACAATGCTGTTAAAGAAGGAGCTCGATATCCCGGTTTACAAGGCGGAGGAGCTTTATGAGATGGGATTCGGGGATTGGGAAGGAAGGGTTCTTGAGGAAGTGATGAAGGAAAACGCCCATCTTTATTCGCATCTGATACAAACTCCAAGCAAGTATGTTCCTGTTACGGGAGAGAGTTTTGAAGATCTTTTCAAAAGAACACGTTCCTTTATCGGAAGGATAAAAGAGAAACACATGGGTCAGAAGGTTCTGATCGTAACGCACGGAATAACCAGGAAGGCTATTATGTCGTTGTTTCAAGAAAAGAGCATCGATGAGTTTTGGCAATCGGAGAATATAGCTAAGCAGACGAGCCTAACTCACGTTCATATTACAAAGGATGGCAAGAGTGAGGTGCTTATGAATAACGATTATACACATTGGAAACATTTGGAGGAGAAGTAAAACAAGAATAGGAGGATGGGCTGTCAACGATAGTTGCAACGATCCTATTTTGGGTTCCGGTTAATTTAGAAGAAGTTAGGGAAATACCGCACGAATCACGTCTTGATCTTACCGTGGTTTTGTGAAACGTGAAAAACTTGTAAATGAGTACTTCCAATAAATTTTATTTTTCGTATAAAGGAGAATGCTGATTTTGCAAACTATGCGGTATTTCCTTAACCTACTCTATAGGTTTGCATAGAAATCTTCAAGAAGAAGTCCTGTTGATAAAAAAGTTGCAAATTTAGTAAAAAACTCTTGATTTTTTGACTACTTTCTTATAGAATATATGAGTATCTTTGTGCAAAAGATACATGCGATGAAGCAAAAGGTTGCCGTCTCAAGGAGACGGGGAATTTTTGTGGAGCAGCAACATCATTGAATGTGGCGACTTGACCATGTTTCTTTTTTTGAGAAAGAATCACGAAACACCCGGGGGAGTTTATGGAGGTCAGTCGTGCGAAAAACGTACGATAGGAGGTAAAAAAATGTCTAACAACCAAAAAATCAGAATTCGTCTGAAGTCTTATGACCACGCTATGTTGGAGCAGACAGCGGAAAAAATCGTCGAGGCTGCAAAAACTGCAGGTGCTAACGTATCCGGACCGATCCCGTTGCCGACAGAGAAGCAGATCATCACGATCTTGAGAGCGGTTCATAAGTACAAGGATTCGAGAGAGCAGTTTGAGATCAGAACTCACAAGAGATTGATCGATATCAGTAATCCGAGTTCGAAGTTTGTCGATTCGTTGACAAGGCTGGATGTTCCGGCAGGAGTCGATATTGAGATCAAGCTGTAAAATGTTAATGAAGTTAAGGTATCATCACATATACCTTATCTTAGAATGATTGCAAAGCAATCCGCTGTAAGAATAGGAGGAAATTACGATGAAAAGTATCGTAGGAAGAAAAGTCGGGATGACACAGATCTTCGATGAGAAAGGAGTAATCATCCCTGTTACTGTTGTAGAAGCGGGACCTGTAGTGGTAACGCAGATCAAGACGAAGGAAACCGATGGATATGAAGCGGTTCAGGTAGGTTTTGGTGAAGTGAAAGAGAAACGCGTAAACAAGCCTATGAGAGGACACTTTGCAAAGTCGGGAGTAGCTTTGAAGAAGTACGTAAGAGAATTGAAGGCGGAAGATGGAATTGAGAACTATTCCTTGGCTCAAGAGATCAAAGTGGACATCTTCGAGGTAGGAGAGAAGATCGATGTAACAGGGATCTCCAAAGGAAAAGGATTCCAAGGTACCATCAAGAGACACGGACAGAGCAGAGGACCTGAAACTCACGGTTCGCACTATCACAGAGGACCCGGTTCCATGGGTGGAGCATCTGATCCCTCGAAGGTTCGTAAAGGCAAAAAACTTCCGGGACACATGGGAAATGTTCGTGTAACCATCCAAAACCTTGAGGTTGCAAGAGTCGATGTGGAAAAGAATCTACTTTTGATCAAGGGAGCGGTTCCCGGACCGAAAAAAGGACTTGTTGTTATCAGAACAGCAGTAAAAGGACAGTAGGACAATAAGGGAAAGGAGGAAAGAAAATGCCAACAGTTGATGTGCTTAACATAAACGGAGAAAAAGTAGGACAAATGGAGTTGTCCGAGAATTTGTTTGCAGCTGCGATCAATGAGCACGCAGTGTATCAGGTGGTAAAGAATCACTTGGCAAACAAGAGAGTAGGTACTCAGTCCGCAAAGACCAGAGCGGAAGTACGTGGAGGGGGAGCAAAACCCTGGAGACAAAAAGGAACGGGTCGTGCAAGACAAGGTTCTATCCGCGCACCGCAATGGAAGGGCGGCGGAGTTGTATTTGCACCGAAGCCGAGAGACTACAGCTATACAATTCCCAAGAAGATCAAGAGACTTGCGCTCAAAAGCGTGTTGACCGACAAGGTGAACGAAGGAAGCTTGATTGTTGTTGACGATATCAAACTCAACGAGTGGAAGACCAAAGAGTTTGCAAAGATGCTTTCCGCGCTTAAGACAGATAAGAAAGCTTTGGTAGTTACAAGAGATCACGAGGCTGATGTTGTAAGAAGCGGAAGAAACATTAAAAATGTACAGGTGGCTTTTGTCGGAACGATGAACGTGTATGATATTTTGAATCACAACACCCTCGTTATGACCAAGGGCGCTGTAGAAAAAGCTGAGGAGGTGTACGCATAATGCTGGCACATGATATTATAATCCGACCGATCATCACGGAAAAATCCATGGAATTGGCAGAAGACAAAAAGTACACTTTCGTAGTGGCGAAGTCTGCCAATAAGATTCAAATAAAACAAGCTGCCGAAGAAGTGTTCGGAGTACAGGTTAAAAAAGTATATACAATGAATTACCGAGGAAAAGTAAAGAGAATGGGTAGAAATGTTGGAAGAACGGCTTCCTTCAAAAAAGCCATCATTCAATTGAAAGATACGAGCAAAGATATCGAATTCTTCGGAGTATAGAATAAGGAGGGAACATTAGTGGCTATTAAGAGTTATAAAGCGACATCTCCGGCTTTAAGAGAACTGACAGTGCTCAAGTCGGATGAAATTACAAAACATGAGCCAGAGAAATCTCTACTTGTATCCTTGAAGAAAAATGCGGGAAGAAACTCACAAGGAAAGATCACTGTTCGTCACAGAGGCGGCGGAGCGAAAAGAAAGTACAGAGTCATCGACTTCAAGAGAGATAAAGAGCAGATTCCGGCGAAGGTGGCAGGAATTGAATACGATCCGAACAGAAGTGCGAACATCGCATTGTTGCACTATGCGGATGGAGAAAAAAGATATATCTTGGCTCCCAAAGGGTTGAAGGTAGGCGATATGATATTTGCGGGCGAAGGTTCGGACATCAAGATCGGTAACTGCCTGAAAATGAAGGATATGCCGGTAGGTACGATCGTTCACAATGTGGAACTCAAGGCCGGAAAGGGCGGACAGATCGTAAGAGCTGCAGGAGCTTCCGCGCAGTTGATGGCGAAAGAAGGCAAAAATGTACTTCTTCGTTTGCCCTCCGGAGAGATGAGAAAAGTAAATGCGAACTGCAAGGCTACCATCGGACAGGTAGGAAACCTTGAGCATGAGATCGTAACCATCGGTAAAGCGGGAAGAAAACGTCATATGGGTATCAGACCTACAGTAAGAGGTTCTGTAATGAACCCTAACGATCACCCTCACGGTGGAGGAGAAGGAAGAGCACCGATCGGACGTTCCGGACCGGTTACACCTTGGGGTAAGCCGGCACTTGGTTACAAGACGAGAAAGAAAAACAAAGCGTCTGACAGCATGATCGTTTCCAGACGTAAGAAATAAAAACCTTGAAAGGAGGAGATGATAAATGAGTAGATCATCAAAGAAGGGACCTTTTGTACACGAAGGGCTTTATAAGAAGATTGTCGCGATGAACGAAAAGAATGAGAAACAAGTGATCAAAACATGGTCCAGAAGCTCTACGATATTTCCTGAGTTCGTCGGTCATACGATAGCGGTACACGATGGAAGAAAGCACGTTCCGGTATATTTGACGGAAGATATGGTTGGACATAAGTTGGGAGAATTTGTGCCGACAAGAACTTTCAAGGGGCACAAGAACGACGACAGATCATCTAAGAAATAAGAACCTTTTACAGGAAGGAGGAGAATAAATGGAAGCAAAAGTATTAGAAGCAAAAGCGATTGCTAAATACGTTAGAACATCTCCAAGAAAAGCAGGTTTTGTTTGTTCTTTAGTAAGGGGTAAAAACGTAGATGAAGCATTGGCAATCTTGAAATATACACCGAACAGCAGTGCTCAGATTATTGCTAAGGTAGTAAAATCGGCTGCAGCGAATGCAGAGAACAACTTCGAGATGGACAGAGATAAGTTGTATATCTCTCATATCGTAGCAAACCAAGGACCTACATTAAAGAGATTTCGTCCAAGAGCGCAAGGTAGAGCGACAGCGATTCGTAAGAGAACAAGTCATATTGAAGTAATCGTGAAAGAAAGATAGGAGGGAAAACAGAATGGGTCAAAAAGTAAGTCCTCACGGACTTCGTGTCGGAATCAACAAGGATTGGGATTCCAGATGGTTTGCAAATAAAAAAGACTTCGCAGCAAACATTAAGGAAGATTCCGTAATCAGAGAATTTATCAAGAAGAAACTCTATCTTGCAGGAGTTTCCAAGATTGAGATAGAAAGACAGGGAAAGATGGTTCGTATCAATATCTTCACTGCGCAACCCGGAAGAGTCATCGGAAAAGGTGGTCAAGGCATTGAAGAACTGAAGGCGGACGTTGAAAAAATCGCAAAAGAAAAGCAGGTATTCATCAACATCCGTGAGATTTCCAGACCGGAGATCGATGCACAGTTGGTAGCAGAGAACATCGCTATGGCACTTGAGAGACGTATTGCGTTTAGACGTGCGATGAAGCAGGCTATGCAAAGAGCGATGAGATCGGGAGCAAAAGGAATCAAGGTTTCTACTTCCGGACGTCTCGGTGGTGCAGAGATGGCGAGAACCGAAGGTTATGCAGAAGGAGTTGTACCTCTTCATACA
>JAUMWQ010000056.1:0-2895 GCA_030529565.1 Filifactor alocis
TTTATGAAGAAGACCTTACACGCTCTGTCAAAAATAGCTTCCTTTTCTCCTTCTTCCATATAGATACAGTTGCCTTGAACCGCTATGAGTTCTTCTCCATCATCATCGATCATAACAGCTCTCACATCTCCCTGTTCCGGAGGAAGATAATAAAAACCCTCCTTCAGTCGGAGACTCCTGTGTACCTCGAGGACTTCTACACTGCCCTGCCATCCCTCGGACAGCATCAGATTGAAATCCCGGATCCGTCCACTACTACGTACAGGTAGCCCTCCATCAAAGCAGTAGGTTTGAAAAGGTTTCAAGTGTACCTTATCTCCTTCAACATCCAGATCCAAATCACCCGTAATAGGAAGGATCCACCGCTTCACCCCCGGAAGAGAAGTAAAGTCCGAAGTTTCATCATCGATCCTTGCAGTGCTGACCCTCCAGGAAAAGTTTCGTTTTGAATAGTCCGAATCCTCAGGATAAATATAAAGTTGTGTCGTCGTTCCTCCCGACCATTTCGTGGTAACATAGTTCTTAGCTGATAAGACTCTCAATCTCTCTCCCCCATCTAAAACAAAATCTTGTTCGCCTCTCCTCTTAATTTCGTTGACTTTTACACCGGCTTATGATAAAACGGAAATCCATCCTATATAAATACGTACACGCGTTGATATCTTGATTCTTTATTACTCCTCTACATTCTTCAGAATCGCAAAAAATAGCATACTTCAAAAGTATCAAACAAAGGGACCGGAGGTGTCTATTCAAATTGCCATCTACATCTCTGCACTGATACGGATCATGCTCACACAGATATTTTGTTTGATGCAAACTCCGAGAATATGAAAGTGAAAAGCGAAGAACGATTTTAGAGAACATGGCCACCAACGTCTTTTATTGTATTCCTATTCATCTTTCTTATCAATAGGGACTTTCAATATTTTTGATTTTTTAAACGACTTTCAAGTTTTGACTCTTATCCTGCCCTCCATTTGAAACGCCAAATATAAAACATATGCCATTTCCGAAAAAACAATTTTGAAGACGATAGTTTAAAGCGTTCAAGCTCTCAATTTTAATAGATGATGCTATTACACGAAAACTAAAGAGGATATGGAAGTAAGAAATCCTCTTCTTCCATATCCTCTTTCCAATTTCTCTATGCTCTTCTTAATTTCTTGCTCAATACGATCCAAAGCGGTCCCGCCACAAAGATGGAGGAGTACGTTCCCACTGCGATACCGCAGAGCAACGGAAGAGTAAATTCTTTGATGGAATCGACTCCCATGATATATAGAGCAAGTATCGCTACCAAGGTGGTTACGGATGTATTGATCGATCTTCTTATCGTTTCGTTGACCGACTTGTTGACTACATGTTCCAAGTTGCTTCGTCTTCCACCGAGGTTCTCCCTTACCCTGTCGAAGACAACGATGGTATCATTGATGGAGTAACCCACCACCGTAAGCATTGCAGCGACAAAAGGCGAATTCACAGGTATCTTCAGCAAGGTGTAGACTGCAAACACAACCAAAACGTCATGTAACAGGGCAATGATCGCCGCCAAACCGTAAGCCAATTGGAAACGGAAGGAAATATAGAGCATCATACACAAGGTCGCAATAGCAACGGAGATAAGAGCTTTATTCTTGATCTCCTGTCCAACGGAAGGTCCGAATTGAGATGACTTATAGAAAGCGTCATCTTGAAGACCGTACTTCTCTTTGAACTTGCCGAACAAAGCCTTACGCTCTTCATTTTCCAGATCCTTTATCGTCTTGAGTTCTATCGAATCCTTGTTCTCTCCCAAGTAATTGATGGACATCTCTTTGTCCACCTCATCGGTAAGGGTTCGGATCTCTTTGGTATCGACATATTTTCCAAGATTGATACCCATTGTGGTACCTCCGGTAAAGTCGATCCCGTAATTAAGCCCTCCGACAAGACCAAACAACAAACCAATCACAATAAAGACCGAAGAAACGGAGAAGTAGATTTTTTTCTTTCCTACTATATCGATCTCTTTCTTTTCCTTCTCTTGCATTTTTACACCGAAACTTTCCACGTTTGTAATATGGAAAACTCGAACGATTGCTTTGAGTAGGACCTTCGTAATAAATACTGCTGTAATAATGGAAGCAATAATACCTATCATCAAAGTCAATGCAAAACCTCTGATCGGACCTGTTCCAAAGTAGTAAAGAACAACGCCGGCAATAAAAGTCGTGATCTGAGAGTCAAGGATGGTCGACAAGGCCTTTGAAAATCCGTTTTCGATAGAAACACGGATGGATTTACCCTTTTTCATCTCTTCTTTTATTCTCTCAAAGACAATGACGTTCGCATCGACCGCCATACCGACAGAGAGGATCGCAGCTGCAATTCCCGGAAGAGTCAAGGTCGCACGCAGAGCCGCATAGGTATATACGACGATCAACATATAGCAGAGAAGAGCAATGTCCGCCGCCGCTCCGGGAATCCGATACATAACAAGCATAAACAACATGACCAGAAGGATACCCAAAAGCGCTCCTCTAATACTGTACTGCAATGCTTTTTCTCCAAGCGTAGCAGTTGTTACCGAACTTTCGATCTCATTGAAGTTCACAGGCAGAGCCCCTCCTCGAATCAAACTCGACAAGGTCGATGCCGACTCAAAATCAAAGCTTCCGTTGATCTCTGCGTTTCCATTGGTAATAGGAGTTTGGACCGCAGGTGCCGAGATGATCTCTTCGTCCAAAACGATGAAGATCTGTCCCTTGCTCGGTGCCAACTCCGTTGTTGCATCTGCAAACGCCTTGGTACCCTCATCATTAAATTGAAGAGTAACCACGGGGATATTGGTCTGAGGATCGATCATAACTTGGGAATCGACGACCTCTTTTCCCGTTAAAACAACACTTCCAT
>JAUMWQ010000056.1:2905-11480 GCA_030529565.1 Filifactor alocis
CTGTTTTACAAATTGAAGCTGTGCTGTTTTTCCAATCGATGCGATCGCCTCCTCAGCATTCTTTACTCCGGGAAGCTCGATACGGATCCGTTTTTCACCTTCACGAGTGATCGAAGGCTCAGTAAGGCCCATCGCATCTACCCTTCTTCTGAATACTGCGATAGTCTGTTCCATAATACGGTTTAATTCATCTCCCGAAACGTCCGTATCCGCCTCATACACAACATAAAAACCGCCCTTCAGATCCAGCCCTTGCCTGATCCTCGAAGGAACATTCTTTACTTCAAATGTACCGGCCTTAAATCCGGTGACTGCGAGCACTCCGAAGCTTGCTATCAATAACAGTATCACCAGTAAGACCGCTATGCTCTTATTCTTATTTTCTTTCATGGTCTCTTTTTCCTCCACTTATTTATTTGATGTATAGTTTTGAAAGTTCCACATAACGCCGGGCACAACGTTTCATTTCCTGTTTTTCTTCCTCCGTTACTTCTCGAACGACTCTTGCCGGCCTTCCGAATGCGACCATTCCATCCGGAATAACCGTTCCCTGCGTAACAAGACTTCCCGCTCCGATCAGTGCCCCTTCTCCGATGACACATCCGCTCATCAGGATACTACCGAGCCCGATCAAGGCTCCATCCTTGATATGACATCCGTGAAGGATCGTGCCCTGCTCCACGACGACATCATTGCCGATGACTACGGGCGAACCTTCGGAAACATGTATCGCACACTGCTCTTGAATACAGGTCCTCGCTCCGATCGTCACGGTATCAAAATCTCCCCTGATCGCCACCTGAAACCACACACTGCTGTCTTCTTCAATTGACACTCTGCCCACTACGTCTGAACCATCCGCAATAAAACAGTAGGCAGACAAATCCGGATTTTCTTTACCATAGTTCAAAATCAAGTCTATCCCTCCCTTCAAAAAGCATTTAAACAGGTCTGTCTCCAACGAAACAACTCTCAAAGCATATCTTTACTAACTCTATTATTATACCGAAACAATAGGCAAAAATCAAACTTTTCCATATAAAAGCAAGATGTTTGTTCTTCCACTTCAACCATATCTATCTCACAGGACTCCTCCCCTTTGAATTTCTCGGATACAGGAGGATAGATATCCGTCTCTTTGTGCAATACGGAAGATCAAAATGCTACAGGGCCGTTCAAACAAAACTCCTCTCATTCCTTCTTTTGATAAAAAAAGGAAGGATGACCTGAAAGGTTGGATCCAAAAAGGATATGCGAAACAAGATCCTTCCATTCCCCTTGAAAGTACGGAATAAAAGGATCTCACTCTACTTCTCGGTATTGACCTTGCCTACTCCCCACTTTTCAAGAGTAATCCTGGTCTTATCGCTTCCTGTTTCAATGGTAACCGTATCTTCGGTTATCTTGATTATCTTACCCGTCATCGCTCCTATCGTAGTTATGTGGTCTCCCACCTTCAACTGACTCCTCATCTCCTGTATCTCCTTCTCCTTCTTTTTTTGAGGACGGATCAACAAGAAATAAAACAGAACCAGAAATCCGACAGGAACTATAAACCCGCTTAATTGTTGAATTGGCATTTCTTCACCTCCAGAAGTTTATCGATAGATTGATAATACATCATTTTGAGAAGAATTTCAAACCTTATTTTATACTATGATTAATTTAAACAGTCAAGTAATGAAAACCTATTCCCGGTTCGATCAAGTATTTCAGACAATTATGGCAATAGCACACACATGAAACCTTGATTTTTATCTATGAATGTGCAATAAATAAAATCTTGTCAAATCAACACTTTCAAGAAATTCAGTACCTATATAAAAATGATTTTGGAATAATTTTTTAAAATTGTGCACAGTCTCCTTATATCATTTCTACAGACATCAGTTTGATCGGATAGCTCATCTAAAAAAATGAATTTCCGATCCCTGCCGTCGCCACTTAATTCGATCCCGTCTCGCTTATATAACCCTCGACCGATTCCACGGCTTCCTTCCATCTGAAGTTTGCGGACATATGGAAGAGTTCGTGATCGAGATAGTAGACCCTCTTGTCCTTGACCGCGCGAAAATGTTTCCAGATATCATTGGTGGCAAACTCCTCCTTGAACTGCTCAATAACCTCTTCAGGCATGGCATGAACGGTACAAAATATCATATCGGGGTCTCTCGTGATCAGATCTTCCGTATTTACCGTCAAGAACTCCTCCACATCATCTCGATACAAATTGTCCCCTCCCGCCATCTCAATCAAGTTGCCTACATAGGACTTGTCGGTCGCGATGACATAGGAGCCGGGAAGTCCCATGAGGATTAGGACCTTCGGATTCTCCTTATCCTTCTGTTTCTCTTCCAACTCCTTGAGCTTCGCGTGATATTCCTCTATCAGCGCCTTAGCCTCCTTCTGCCTTCCATACTTGTTACCTAGCATCTCGACGGATCGATACAGGCCCTCTACACTGGACAGATCCAGAAACGTATAGGGAACTCCCACCTGCTCGTACCTCGGTTTCAGATCAGACTCCAAAGTCTTAGGACTCAAAATATCGGTCGGAGCGAGTTCCTTGATCGCTTCCATATCCGGATTCATCGGCATACCGACCTGTACTACATCCTTATATCTTTCGGGTACTGTGAATATCATGCTCTTGGCAATACCGACCAAGTCCAGACCCAAGCTGTCCGCTACCTGTGAAGCCGCCACTGAAGTCGCGATGATCCTGCTCTCCTCGCCTTTCTGCTTTGCTTCCACTTCCTGCGGATGCTGATTGACACAACCGGTCAGTGCGATCGATGCGATCATTCCCGCGACAGCAAGCTTTTTTAGTGCTCTCTTCATTAAACTCCATCTCCTTTATACTTCCTCCTTCATATCGCCATAGGAGCGGCGACAGAAGTCTTTGTATTTATTTTTCTCCTTTTTACTCTTATCCCGTATGTAGAAAGGAACCGTATCTTTCTCTTCAAGAGATACAGTTCCTTTAAACAATATATCATTTCCCTTTCCATCGACCTTACGCAGTCCGGAGCCTTATACTCACTCAAGATGTTTTAGGTAACGATGCATTCCGTTTCTACGACGGTTCGATCATAGAATAACACTGATCTACCTGCCTTATTTTATCTTCATTTTCGTAGCAACTTCCTGCTTCTTGAACTTATCTTCTCCTTTTTTGCACTCGTCTTTAAGACCTTTTGCAAAAAAGATAACGTCTCTTCCCATAGGTTCCACATACATCTTCACCTTGATCTCGGGATAGTCGCTACTGACCGCAAACTTATAGTCCTTGGTATGGTTCTTCTTGTCTTCCGCCTTCTCCTTGAACTTGACCTCCTTATACTCTCCCTTCTTGTTCTTCACAAAGATATGAAGATCCTTGGTAAAGTGTTGGAGTCCCATGCGAATGGTCAAGTACTTCTGTTTTTTGCTCTTGACATCCAAAAGGAAGTATTCCCCAAGAGCAGTCCTGCACATTCCGTCCCCAATCGCTATCTGAGTTCCTCCGTCCTCGGTCTTGCCCGTAGCGGGATTGGCATAACTCGTCTCGTTCTTCATACTGTAAGTTCCCTTCTCCAGACCAAATGATGCTGAAGGAAGCAAAAGAGCAAGTACCAGAAACGTAGCCATCACTCTCATTACTATCTTTTTCATCTTCCAAACCTCCTCTGTTACCTTTTCTATTTGATTACTGCATTGAGAGAGAGTTCCTTTGTCTTATTGTCCCAGGAAATATCTTCTCCCACCTTCATTCCCAAGGCCTTTGCGAGATTGCTGATCGAAAGGTAGGTTCTTCCGTCCTTGACCATCGGCGCAACATCCGCACGATAGACCTCGTCTCCCACCTTGATCTTATTGCTGTTTGCAACCACCTCGACCTTCACCTGTCCGTTTTGAAGGACGATCGACTTCGTTTTTTGATCCCACTTCACCTCAAAACCTAAGGCCTCCGCAACATATCTGAGAGGAACCATAGTTCTTCCCTTCTCTACAAAGATCTTTGCATCCATGGAAACCTCTTGGGGAACACCGTTGACTACCTTTGTCATGGTGGGCGAGTTCATCTTGAACTTCGTCTTGATGACCTTGACTTCCTCACGCGCCTCAACCTTCGGTTCCGGCAAACGCTCTTCTTGCTTGGGAGTCGGAGTGCTCGGAGTGGCCTGTGGAGTCGAAGGCGGCAACGCCTTATCCCCTGCACCTGCGCCGGAAGAACTTCCCCCGCCTGACGAACTTCCTCCACCGGATGAACCTCCACCGGGTTTCTTCACATACTCAACTCTAATCGTCGTCTCTTGCCCGATCTCGAAACTGTACTCGTTGTTTTGGAGCAAATGCTTGCTCTCTACTCCATTGACGACAAAGGAGCTTACGACCTCGTCCGCCTTCGGCTCGACTTTGACCTTCACCATCTCTCCCTTGTTGAACACCTTCTTGTCCGGAAGTGCGCTTATTCTCTCTCCTTCGAGTTTCAGCTCAAAGCTTTCTTCAACAGGTTTCTTGGCGTACTCAACTCTAATCGTCGTCTCTTGCCCGATCTCGAAACTGTACTCGTTGTTTTGGAGCAAATGCTTGCTCTCTACTCCATTGACGACAAAGGAGCTTACGACCTCGTCCGCCTTCGGCTCGACTTTGACCTTCACCATCTCTCCCTTGTTGAACACCTTCTTGTCCGGAAGTGCGCTTATCCTCTCTCCTTCGAGTTTCAGCTCAAAGCTCTGAGGAGTCTGAGGATCTTCCTGCGGGATAAGCTCTCCTTTCTCGATCTTCATCCTTGCCGCCGGATTAGCTCCGTTCATTGCATCGCTGTCAACGCGTACATAGTAGATATCTTTGACCGGAGCATCCAGTTCAACCATGATCTTGGAATCAAAGAGGGTCTGTCTTCCATCCATTCCAATATCATCCATCTTGTTGATGCTGTAGACGGGATACTTATCCGAACGATCCAACTCCTCCTTAAACATGCTCAGGTTCATCAGATGACCTCGTATCGAACCGAAGGTCAACGTCTTCAGATCGATCACCAAATAGGTCTTGTCGTCTTTCTCTACCAAGAGAGCCTTGGATTCAAAGACGTTGTTCGCCATAGAAGGCACATCCTCCCTGTGCTTTAAGATGGTGATGTCCGCCTTTCGAGTCGGATACTTGTATTTGGGATCCTGTAACAGTTTCTTGAGTTCCTGTGTCTTCTGAGATAGATTCGTCGAAGCCGGATCCGCATACTCCGCCTCCAACTCCTTCGCGGCCTTCGCAAGTTTTTGAGCATAGGACTCTTCCAAAAGCCCTACAAAGACTTCCTGCTTGCTCAAATCGAGAAGGACCTTCGATCTCATCTTGTCAAACTCGCTGATGCTTCCTCCGTCTGCCTTCAGTTTCTCAAATATCTTATCCATTCGATTGACGAAGGACATCAGATTTCCTGCATTGGGTCTCTTTTTGCCCAATTCTTTTTTTGCTCCCTCAGTCAAGTTCCTCAACTCGATCGCATCCACGGAAGTGGCATCCTCAAACTTCTTCGCCTCTTCCAATCTCTCATTCAACTTCTTCTTAGCTTCTTCAAGCTGTAGAGCATACTCCTTTTGTGCGATCACGTAGTAGCCTTCCGCCTGTCCGACGTTGACTGCCAAAGCCTTCTTCACACGGTCTTGCTTGGAGGAAATTTGTTCAAGTTTACCGAAACGATACTCGTATACAATAAGGTCTTCCGGTTTTACCGCTCCGCTCTCATCTTGCAACAACAGCCTTACCAAAGGATATATCGAACTCTTCCATCCGCCTCTGTAAGCAGGCTCCGTCAATTCTCCTCCTGCGTCGACCAAGCCTATCTTGGCGATAACGGGAGACTTCGCTCCGTCCTGTTCGACCATGGCTTGAATACTTTTAACAATCTCCTCTTCCTTCAGTTCGCTTGCCTCGACCCTTACTCCTCGGTAGAATCCGTAGTTGAAGTTGGTATCGGCTCCCAGTTTCAAACTCGTTTCGCCTATCTTCGTCATCGTTTCTACCTCATCCAAGGTCTGTTCTTCAAAAGGAACAACAAAACTCAGAGTCGGCGTGCTCTTCGATCCGTCCGCATTATATCCCTTCATCTTGACGACGACATCTCCCCCGTCCTTGGAAAGGTTATCCAAGGTGAGAGGCTCGATATTAAAGCGGTAGTACTTGTCGGGAAGATAGGGATCCTTGTTCGTAAAGTAAAGGTCCGCTTCCGCCGATTCGAAATTCGGCTCGCTTCCGTCCAAGGTTACCTTGATATGTCTTAGAGAGTTGAGCACAAAAGAAGTCCTGCCCACATTGAGTTCCACGTCATACTTACCGCCATTGAGTTTGAACTTTCTGCCGTCCTTGGAAGTGTAGGGGCTATACACCGTGCCCTCCTTCTCAAAATCAAAGGGCAATTTCTCCTCTCCTGCATCCTTGACCCTCATCGGCCCCTGTTCCACTGTGAGAAGTTTGAGTTCGTCGAGAGAATCGCTCGTCTCCTTATCCGTGTTCTCCCAACGAACGATGCCGAACCTCTCCCAAGTCGGAGCATCCGGAATGTTCAGGGTGCTGAACTGCCCGTAGAGATACACCTTATCCTTCCCGTCTATCGGAATATCCGCCTGAGACAACTCGTACTCTCCGCCTATCACTCCGCTTTCGAGCACCTTGCTGTCGTTAACCTCTATCCTCTTGGCTTCTTCCGCCTCTTCCTCATAAGAATATTGAAGCACCTTGGAACCGTCGTTGTAATTTCGGGAATCTTTTTGAACGGAGAAATAAGTCAGTCTCAGATACAGTTTATCCGACTTTCTTACGATCTCCGCGTAATTATCCAGCATCCTCCTGATCTGAGGCTCCGCAACTCCTCCATCCTCAACATTCAGTTTTACATAGCTGACATGCTCCGCCGTTTCATTTGTAATTTCATCCTGCGAATTTTTGAACGCATCGATCGCTTCCTGAAGCGTTTGGACCTCCGCTTGTACTTCTTCCGCTGTAGTGATCTGCGTCAAACGTTCCTCGGAATGAGCGATCGCTTGCTGAAGAGTTTGGAATGCTTCCGCCTTCTTCTTGCCTATTTGGATCTCCTTCGCCTCTTTTATCTTGTTTTCAAGAGGAGTCTTATCGGCAGCCTTTAGCTTCAGAGAGCTCCAGTCCAACTTCAACCTCGCCTTCTTCGTTCCGGCTCCCGGCATGATCCCTTCCATAATAGGAACATAGACCTGAACCGTAAGCATCTCAGTACCCTCTTCCACAGGCACAATAAACTCCTTAGGATAATTCTTGCCCTTCATAAAGCTGTCTGTTCCCGTATCGGGATCATTGAAATTGTCGACTACATTGTACTCACTTATTTTTCTTGCCTCCGTGAAGGTCTCGCTTCCGTCTTGAGAATTGTTGTCAGCAACTCTCAAAACTCCCAAAAATCCCTTCATCGAAAAGATATTCAAGGCCTTAAACGTAATTCCCGCCTTATAACCTTTATTTGTCTTAAAAATCCTCACAGGTTTTACAATGGCGCCGTCTGCCATCGATTTTTTCCCGCTCTGATACTCATAATACTCCAAGATCTCAGCTGAAACTGTTCCTTCCTGAAGAATGACCTCTTGCGGATCCGTTTCTTTCAGCTTTTGCTCAAACTCTTCCTTCGTCATATACCGACTGTCTTCATATGCAGTAAGCGAGATCAAAAACGTCTTGTATTCCGACTTCAGTTTTTGCAGATCGGAAGAGTTCTTAGCCAAAGCAGCCTCTGCAAACTCAATATCCTTCTGTAAGAGATCATAGGCTCCGGGAAATCTGTTGCCATCATCCTGTATCGCCTTGGCCTCTTCTATCTTCTGTGCAAACTCCCTGTTGAGTTTTGTAAGCTCATCTTCCTGATCGGTCGACATTACCGTCTCTGTCGCCGTCTGCTCAGACTGAGGAATGCTCAACTCTTGTATCTCACTTTGTTTCTTGCTCTCATCTTCCGGTTTCAACAAAGGATCTGCGCCCTCTCCTTCCGTGATTTCCTCCTTAGCTCCTTCATTCATTGGAGGCAATTGCGCTTGTCCTGTCTCCGGTAGGGACTGCTCCTGCGAAACCTTATCCGAACCGGCTATCACCTGCACATCCTGTGCAAAAACTCCCGTATTCATCCCCATTATCATAGCCGTACTCAAGGCTACGGAGATATAACCGTTGATCTTCTTCCTTGTGTTTTTCTTCATTGCTGATTTCTTCTCCTTCTGTCCTTGTTCTATCCGACTTCCTTCGGCAACATCACAATCTCCCGAAGCAAAGTCTTCCGTTACAGACTCGTATCTCGATCCGACAGATCCGCTCCTCTTCGGCAGTGGATCCGCGACCGAATACGACTTTTTAACTTACTGTCTGTCTTTATCTTTCCCAATTTCTTCTCATCATTCGTGCTGTCAGGCAAGAACTGAGCGTAAAAACAATATCACTGCAAAACGCTTTATCGCAAACAGCTAAAAAGGCGATCGTGATATCACCTGCCTGATACGTAACCTGTATCGAAATAGGAGGAAGGAAGAGGCTTTGGATCCGCCTCTTCCCTTCCTTTTTCTAACTAAGTTCTTTT
>JAUMWQ010000057.1 GCA_030529565.1 Filifactor alocis
CTTGACAAAACGGGAAAAATTGATATGATTGAAAAATCGAGTTTTTAATTTAAATATATGGAGGTTGAGATGAAACAAAGCCGAAACAGGATACTGTCGTTGTTTTTAATATTGACAATGATAGCAGGGGTTGTTCCCCAAAGTATATTTGCAAACGAAAAAGTCGAGGTGAGTACACAAGAAGAACTTGCTGCGATCCAAGGTGGAAACTACGTTTTGACAAGAGATATTGTCCTAGATGAAAACTGGGAGGCCATAAGTGAGTTTGATGGAGAACTTGATGGAAACGGAAAGACCATTACATCCTTTGGAGAGAGTGTTTTTTCTTATATCAACAGGGGAGCTCTCGTCAAAAATCTGATCGTCAAGGGAAAGGTTTCGGGAAATAAGAGTCAGGAACCCATAAGACTTGGAGGTCTGGCAGAGGTCGTACGAGGAAGAGTCCAAAATACACTGATCGACATAGATTTGATCCGTGATGAAGTGTATGATTCTGTAGGGGGAGTAGCAGGCTATCTTGATGGAGGAGAAATCGATGCGGTTGTTGCAAACATCCGACTGACAACAAGTCTTCCTCAAGACGATATTGATGATGAGAAGGTATCGGGACTCATTGGGGAACTCGAGTCGGGGACGGTAAACAATTCTTATTGGATCGGAATCGAACAGGGTGCTTATCTCTATGATGAAGAGTCTCTTCAAGCTTCTGAAAAAATTGAAGAGGAAGCCCTACAGTCTGAAGAGTTAAAAGACAAGCTGAATTCTGGAGGTAAGGAAGGTTATCTTCCTTGGGGGATGAATGAAGACGGCAAATTGATGCCGGGTGGAGGAAGAGGAAGCGAAAAAAGAGAGGTTTTGCGACAGCTCGTGGAAGATATGAGCAAGGTTGATGCTGCCTTCTATACTCCGGAGAGTTTTCGAACGTTTGAAGAGGAGCTGAACAGGGCAAGGTCAGTCTTGGAAGAAACTTCTTCTTCGGATGATGAGATCCAAACTGCGATCGAGTCCCTAAAACGGAGTTTTGCTGAGCTCCTGCATCTTCCTTTAAACAAGGATGAATTGAGAGCGAAGGTAGAAGAATATAAGGCGTTGGACTTTAGTTTATACAGAAAAGACTCTATTTTAAAGATGAAGACCTTACTCCAAAAGGCAGAGCAGTTGTTGGAGACAGAAATTGTTTTGCAGGCGGAACTGAATAGGGTGAAGAAAGATCTGGAAGAACAATTCTCAGTTATGGAAAATAGGATTGTAGACGGAGTGGATATTTCGTCGTACGGTACGGAGATCATAGCTGTAACGGATCCTGAACAGTTGAAGAATATGGATGAGAATAAGGTGTATAGACTGGAGAAAGATCTTCAGATTCCTTCCGGGTGGTTGAATCCAAATGAGATGAATACGATCTTTGACGGAAACGGCCATAAGATCGAGTTGCAAGGGAACACTTATTTCCCTATCTTTGATGTAGTTGGAGAACGAGGAATTATTCAAAATCTAGGTATTGAAGGTGGTGCAAGATATAATTTTGAAGCGGGAGGTATTGCAGGGGTTCATAGAGGACTGATCATTAATTCCTATTCTCTGGCGGATATCGAAAGCGTAAGCGGTGCAGCCGGAGGTTTGGTAGGATTTCTTGATGGAGGTTCTATCGTGAACTGCTATGTGAGCGCTCAGGTAAAAGCGCCGAGACTGTACGGAGCTCTTGCAGGAAGATCAGAATACGGATTCATACGAAACAGTTATTGGAATGACAGGATCGATAGGGTTTCGTCTGATACGGACAAATTGTTTTTGAAGGACTCAAGGGAGATGGGTCTCAAGGATTTGAAAACAAAGGAGTTTATCGATCGTTTGAATCTTCAACGCAACTCCTATCTCAAGTCATGGGGGCGACAGGAATACACGGGTCTTCCCTATCACGGGAAAGATTTCGAATTCGAGTCGGAACAAGATGCTTTTCGATATCCGGTGAAATTTACGGATGTTTTAGGAAGAAGCACGGTGCTTGATCGCAAAGGGAGGATCCATGTAAATTATATTTTGGGAGATAAGGATTTTCTAGTCGGTAAGTTGGAGTTGGTAGGCTCCGATTTGGAAGAAGGTAAGATCCATTGGACAACTCTCGAAAACCATACGGAGAATATAAGGCCCGGTATAGAGAGTGGTGACGTTTATTCCTACGGAGGAGGGGTCACTACAGTTCAAGTATATACGGTGAATGACGAAAAAGAGCGCATGGAGAAGATCGCGGAATTTGATTTGGTCGGCAAGCTTCCCAAAATCGAGGATATGCAAGCTTTTGTTGCGGACAGAGCGCTTGAGCCGAACCTTGATGGCTTGCAAAACGTTGCCAAAAATAAATTTGTCATAGAAGGAAGGCAGTATAAGGAACTGGTTCTTAAGGCGCGTTTTGAAGGTTCTTCAGAATATGTCGATATTAACGAATATAATTTTGATTATCGCTATGACTTTCGTTCGGATGCAGATAAAAAGAAGTTTAAACATAACAGGGGAGAGTTTGTCTTTGAAGAACCATATAAAACGAGATTCTTTGCCACTGTAGAAAATTTTGAGACTTATGTGGATCTCGAATCCTCTTATGTTCCTGTCCGCAGTATCAAACCGATTGAGGGAACCTTTGAAGTTCATGCGAGAAACAGCATGAGTCTGAATTTTGACTTCATGCCCTTGACAGGTTCGGGAGTTTTGATAGGGGAGGATACAAATCAACCTGTGGTTGTGGAACCTAAGAATGCATCCTATGGGAGTAAGTGGGAACTTACAAGTTCGGATCCTTCGATTGTAAATTATGTTCCGTATATCATTGTATCTTTAGTTCCGTACAAGGCGGGAGAGGTTGAACTTACGGCCACGTCGTTGGATCCGAATGCGGAACGTCCGGTATCGGGAACATCAAAGGTAAACATCGTCTACAAAAATCCTCTTCGTTCTATTGATTTGACTAAGTCAAGCTATAGATTGAAAGAAGAGGATGAGATCCCCTTGGAGATGAAGCTCAACGGATCAAATACAACAGAAGAGCATGTCAGTGAGCCGAAGATTGAATGGAGATATGAGGGTAGCGGAAGAGTAGAGATAGGAACGAAACGTAAGTATATCGACCAAGGGATAGGAAAGCCCTTTGTAGCCGATGACCAATATTATGTAAAAGCGATCCAAGAAGGTCATGTCAAGGCCACGGGTCATCCGATCGATCGTACCAATGATATAGAGCCCATCGTACTCGAGTTTGAGGTCGGTGCCGGTGTTATCCAGCCTAATGTCAATATCACAGAACTTGTGGAAAAAGGTTTGGAAGGAGGAAAAAACCACTTCCTCCAAAAATTTCTTCAAAAGGACTATCGTTTCGGTGATGAGTGGGCAGTATTTGCATTGTCTAGAAGTGGGCTTGAGATAGATCCGGAAAAGAAAGAGGCTTATATAAAGTCTGTAAAGGAGGCTTATTCTCCTACAAACGATTTTTATGTGCAGAACCAAAAGCCGACTACGATCGCAAGGACGATGATAGCTCTTGGGGCTCTCGGTGTAGGTGTCGATGAGATCCGAGAATATGATTTTGTGGAAAAACTCCTTAACAACAAAGATATGAGCGCAGGACTCAATGAAAGTGTCTACGCTCTGATCGCTATCGATACCAAAAATTATTCCGATCAAGGTTATCGGTGGGATCGCAAAGGTCTGGTCGATGAGATCCTGAGCTATCAAAATCCCCAAACAGGAGGTTTCGGTTTATACGATAACACCGGATCGGGGATCGATATGACAGCAATGGCATTACAGGCTCTGAGTCGTTATACTCCAAGAGAAGATGTCCGCGAAGCTGTAGAAAGAGGTTTGAAGTATTTGCGCGACAACTTGGACACGGATATGGGCTATCAAAGCAGTGAAGCTGTCGCTCAAACGGTGATTGCATTGACAGCTTTGAAGATGGATGCTCTCGATGATCAGAACGGTTTCCATCGAAATGATCGAAAAAATATTGTTACAGCGTTGATGAAATTTTATGATGAGACGACCGGTGGATTCAAACACGAGAAAAACTCACAAACCGTCAATGATATTTCGACTGTTCAGGCGATGCAGGCTCTTAACTCCTATCTTCGCCATAAGGCAGATAGACCGTATATCTATGACTACTCGGATGTGTTTGGAGATCCACAGGAAGAAGGATTTGCAACCATACATTCGATCGTACCGGTCAATTCTTTGAAGGTGGATATGGGAACGGATATGGCAGATGTTATTCGCAAACTTCCGTCGCATACACTTGTTGTCGACGATCAAGGGAGAACTCACAAGGTGGAGTTGAACTGGAGTTTGGAGACTTACAACGGACATGAGGAAGGTGAATACAATGCTATAGCCACTTTTTCTCTTCCTCCGGAAGTAAGACAGGCAACGCCTGCTGTGGAACTTGTCGTAAAGACGAAGGTCATTGTGGTCGCCCCGTCTTCTTTACAGGATATGACGGTGTACTTCACCCTTAATGCAATGGAAGTGGGTGGGAATACTGAACTTACCTGGATATCAAGACAGGAAGTTATAGTTCCGGAAAACAGTACAGTATATACAGTCTTCGATAAGGTGCTGGGAGAACATTCTATTTCCTATATCAACAAGGGGAACTACATCTCGTCGATCCGTTCGCCTTACGACGGTCAGTGGTTATCTGAATTTACGAACGGAAAAAACAGCGGATGGATGTATAAGGTAAATGGAGAACATGTCAACTACGGTTTGGAAGAATATGTGCTCAAAGACAGGGATGAGGTCATCTGGCATTACACTAACGACTATACCAAGCTTTTTGAAACACAGACTCCGAACGGTGGCAGCGGAGGGGGAGGAGGCGCTTCGACCCCGAAGTCAAACTTTGAGGAGTTAAAAGTTCGCCCTGTTCTGCGGGACTCCTTAGCGGAGGCGAATATCGACTCTTCATCCTTGCCCGATATTGACAGCCTCATGTCTGAAACTACAAGTGATGTTTTGACCTTTGATGTTAAGAGCGGAAAGACGGTAGAACGAAGCGTTGTAACAATGTCCGGTGCTGTGATGGACAAGCTTTGTTCAGAGGAGAAGTTTGCTCTTAAACTTAAGACGGACTTGTTGGAGGCAGAGTTTGACCGAGATGCGATCAAAGTTATTAACGAGGAGCGGAAAAAGAGGGAAGGAAGTTTTGTGTTTTCCGTAAGAAGAGTTGAAAAGATCAGTGAAGCGATGGTAGAAAAAATTTCTTCCGAGGGAGAACAAACACTCCGGGAACTGCTCGGAAGACAACCTGTCTTCAACTTGCAAACAAAGGTTGCAGGGAAGGAGATCTCAAGTTATCATCCGGGAGGGATGACGATAAGACTCCCCTATAAACTTCAGATCGGAGAAGACAAAGATACCCTTAAGGTCTATAAGATAGGCTCAAATGGAGAGTTATCTCCTGTGAAACATACGTCGTATGATGCGATTGAAGAGGTCATGACTTTTAAGACGGCAGAAACCGGTTTGTACGTGATCGGGATCGGTCAAACTTTGGAGAAGGTCAACTTCTTCTCGGATGTCTATAAGGACAGTTGGTATGCTCCTGCAGTTGAAGAACTTCTTAAGCGAGGGATAATCTCCGGAAGGGAAGATCGAAGATTCCATCCTGACGAAAAAATCAGTCGTGCGGAATTCGTCACCTTGTTGGCGAAGAGTAGCGGAGATGAGACTCAAGAGAGTAAGACATCCTTTGAGGATGTGCAACAGGGAGATTGGTATTATCACTATGTGAGGTGGGCAAAAGAAAAAGACCTTGTTGCAGGTTATAAAAACGAGTTCAGACCGAACGATCCGATTACCCGGGAAGAAATTGCCGTGATCTTAAAGAGCTACTATCATCAATACGCAACTGATCAGACCACAGATGAAAAGGAAGGTTTTGAAGATGAAAAAGATATCAGTCTTTGGGCGAGAGATGCAGTGGATATGATGAAAAACACAGGAGTTATCTCAGGCAATGAAAAACACAGGTTTATGCCTAAAAAACATGCAAGCAGAGCGGAAGCTGTTCAGATGCTTTACAAACTCTTGAAAAACAAGCAATAGTTCCGGTGTAACGGCATGTTGAAGTTCATGGTAATCCCTACTTTGAATATGCAGTCTTTGGGTTTATGATCGGGATAAGAAATAAAGCTAACTGTCAATATGTCAGCACGCCGGTTCGGTCGTATATTCCGAAGATATTTGGTCTATGAAAGTCTTTTGGGAGAATTAAGGAGATACCGCACAATTCGAAAAATCAGCATAAAATCGATTTTGCACGAAGGATACAATTCTTAAAAATGTCGATATGACAAATCTTTGTATTTTATAAAATCGAAAGTTTGCCTTTGTGCGGTGTTTCTCCTGTTAAGAAAGGTGGATTTTGAGATGATACGAAAAATGAAGATTGAAGACTACGGAGATCTCTATGATCTGTGGCTATCCTGTACGGGAATGGGCTTGAACAACTTGGATGATTCCGAAGAGGGAATTGCTCGCTTTATCGATCGAAATCCCGACACCTGCTTTGTATGGGAGACAAAGGAAGGTGAGATCAGGGGTGCGATCTTGGCAGGGAACGATGGACGTCGTGGTTACATCTATCATACCGCAGTTCATCCCGACTATCGTTGTCGAGGTATTGCGGGGGAACTTCTCGAGAGGACGATGTCATCTTTGCAGGAGATCGGTATCAATAAGGTGGCTCTTGTTGTCTTTGAAAAGAACGATGTGGGGAATTTCTTTTGGGAAAATCGAGGTTTTACTAAAAGAGAGGATTTGGTGTATAGAAACAAAACGATTAGAGAAGCTGTACGCACGGATACTTAGGGAAGTATCTTCATCTGCCCATAATAAGGTATATGAGTCGAAATCCTATTGTTCGGGGTACTGATTCCGGATCGATGACAGGGGCTGCTTAGTGGCTTGTATCCTATAGGTGCCCAATTGTTTTTACACTATTATCTGTTACCGTTGACAGGTTGAAAGCTTTGAAGTAGAGAACCTTTTTGGAATTGTTTTCGGCAATGATATGTTGTGCATGCCCGGCATTTCTATCGGAGAGTATGTCGCTTATCTGCTATCACGAACAAAAGCACGCTGATTTCAGCGTGCTTTTGCTATTTATCAATTTTTTTGGACCTTATGCAACAGATCCTTTGTTTGGATCTCTCCTGCTCGTGGACAAAGATTGTTTTTATACTATTTTCTATTTAAAGGCGCTACTTGAGTACTTTGAAGTATACGATCCTACGAATCGTCTTTCGGCGATAATATAGGCTGTGATCTCACATTTCAAACGGAAAATAGTATTAACCTTCGTAGAAGGCTTTGAGATACATTTCTTTTAATTCGCTCATCAGAGGATATCTCGGGTTCGCAGGGGTACACTGGTCGTTAAATGCGTTTTCAACCATCTCGTCCAAGGTTTTCAGGAAGGCTTGTTCATCTACTCCGTACTCCTTGATGGTACGCTTGATACCTACTCTGGCCTTCAAATCGGCAATTGCTTGGATGAAGTTCTCAAAAATCTCGTCTTCATCTTTTCCTGTTATTCCTACAAATTTTGCCATTTCACAGTATCTCGATTTTGCTTTGGGGTAGGGATACTGAGGGAAGGTTCCCATCTTTTTGGGAGCGGGATCTGCGTTGTAACGCATAACGTGCTCGATCAGCAGAGCGTTTGCGATTCCGTGGGGAAGATGGTGGTAGGCTCCGAGTTTGTGGGCCATAGAGTGGCAGATCCCCAAAAAAGCATTGGCGAAGGCCATACCCGCCAAGGTGGACGCATTTCCCATCTTTTCTCTTGCAAAGGGATCTGCTGCTCCATTTTCATAAGCGGAAGGCAGGTAGTCGAAGATGAGTTTGGTTGCGATCAGAGCTACACCGTCCGTGAAGTCTGTCGCCATAATGGAAGCATAGGCTTCCAAGGCGTGGGTCAAAGCATCGATACCGGAGGAGCTGGTCAAACCCTTGGGTTGGTTCATCATATTGTCCGCATCGATGATCGCCATATTCGGCAGAAGTTCATAGTCGGCGATCGGCCATTTGGTTCCCGTGTCCGCGTCCGTGATGATGGCAAACGGAGTAACCTCGGAACCCGTACCGGAAGAGGTCGGGATGGATACCATCATAGCTTTTTCTCCCATCTTCGGGAAGGTGTACACTCTTTTGCGGATATCCATAAAGTCCATAGCCAGGTCTTCAAAGTCAGATTCAGGGTGTTCGTACATCATCCACATGATCTTTGCCGCGTCCATTGCAGAACCTCCTCCAAGTGCGATGATGGTGTCCGGAGCAAAGGCATTGAGAGCTTCAAGTCCCTTTTTTGCACATTGAAGGGTCGGATCGGGTGTTACTTCGAAGAAACATTCGTAGCGGATCCCCATTTCGTCCAAACGGTCGGTGATCGGTTTTGTATATCCGTTTGCAAACAGGAAGGTGTCTGTTACGATAAAGGCCTTTTTCTTATCGTAGACATGCTTAAGCTCATTCAATGCAACGGGTAGACATCCTTTTTTGAAATACACTTTCTGAGGAGCTCTGAACCACAACATATTTTCTCTCCTTTCAGCGACTGTTTTGAGGTTCATCAGGTGTTTGATCCCTACGTTCTCCGATACGGAGTTTCCGCCGTAAGAACCGCAACCTAAGGTCAGTGAAGGAGCGAGTTTGAAGTTGTAGAGATCCCCGATACCGCCTTGAGAAGAAGGAGTGTTTACCAAGATACGACAGGTCTTCATGCGGTGGGCAAACTTGTCGAGTTTCTCACTTTCCAGGGGATTGATATATAGGGAAGCGGTATGTCCGTATCCTCCGTCCCTAACGAGTTTGTCCGCCATATCCAAGGCGGTGTCGAAATCCTTCGCCTTGTAGAGGGCAAGAACGGGAGAGAGTTTTTCGTGAGCAAACGGTTCGGAAGGATCTACGGAAGACACTTCTCCTATCAGGATCTTTGTGTCTTCAGGAACTTGTACGCCTGCCATCTGAGCGATCTTATAGGCGGGCTGGCCTACGATCTTGGGATCTACGGTTCCTGCGGGAGTAAGAAGGATGCTTCCTACTTTTTTGATCTCATCTTTTTTCAACAGGTAACATCCGCGTTTTGCAAATTCTTTTTTTACATCGTCATAGATGTCTTCCAAAGCTGTTACAGACTGCTCCGAAGAACAGATCATTCCGTTATCGAAGGTTTTGGAGTGGATGACGGAATATACGGCTGTTTGAATATCACAGCTGCTGTCCATGACAACGGGCACGTTTCCGGGACCTACACCGATGGCGGGTTTGCCTGAGGAGTAAGCGGCCTTTACCATTCCGGGACCTCCGGTAGCTAAAATGACGTCTACAGACTTCATCAATTCGTTCGAGAGTTCGATAGAAGGTTCGTCGATCCAGCCTATGATGCCCTCGGGTGCTCCGGCTTTTACTGCTGCATCCAAAACGATCTTGGCAGCTGCGATGGTACATTTTTTAGCACGGGGGTGGGGGCTGATAATGATCGAGTTTCTGGTTTTCAAACAGATCAAACATTTAAATATAGCGGTGGATGTGGGATTGGTGGTAGGGATGACCGCGCCGACTACTCCGACCGGCTCGGCAACTCTCTTGTAGCCGTAGGCAGTATCGACTTCGACAACACCGCAGGTCTTTGCTCTTTTGTAAGCATTGTAGGTATATTCTGCGGCATAGTGGTTTTTGATGACCTTATCCTCTACAATACCCATCCCGGTTTCTTCACAGGCCATCTGTGCTAAAGGAATACGCTGTTTGTTTGCGGCCATCGCCGCGTGGAAAAAGATTTTGTCAACTTTTTCCTGGCTGTAGGATGCAAATTTCTCCTGAGCCTTTCTCGTGGTTTCGATCATCTTCTGCAATGTCTCCACGGTAAGTTCGGGTCCTGCTGCTTTTGTCTCGATTCTCTTAGCCATAGCAAACGCTCCTTTCCAATACATCAGATAAGATTCCCTATATAAAAAGACCTCGAGAACATTGTGATCTCATTACAAAAAACCTCGAGAAACAATGGGATGTCCTATATTTGCCGAGAGAAAGTCCGAATCCTGAGAAGTGTTTTTTGGATGAATGGATAATCTGTTATAAGAAATAGAAAAAAACAGAGGTTGTTTTATGGATCATCCTTTGTTCTCAAAAAAACTTCGACACCGCACAAGTGCAACTTCTGAAACTCCTGTGATTTTATGAAAGGGTGAGGGACCTTTGAATCAAGAAGTTCACGGGTTTCATCAGTCGTATAAAATTGATTTCATACTGATGCCTCAAACTACGAGGTGTTGCCTCTAATATAAGATGTTTGAAAGACTAAAATTTGGCTTTAAATATGTTTTTGATGTCCCGTTTCATAAATTTCGTTATGCGACTTAGGATGGAGATAAAGCGATACTCGTGCTATTGGATAGAAAGTTTTTTTGATGGGTTTTTGTACAAGCGGGAGGTCTTTTTATCGAAGTGTTGTTAGAATATCAGGTTTCGAGTGATTAGTTAAACACAGTATAACAGAATTTTCTTAAAATATCAATATTAAAAAATTAAAAAATAAGTCAATTAAGAGAAGGAGGTTTCAATTTCGTTGCGAGGGCAAATGGGAATAGAGATATAAGCTTTTGCCTCAACCTTCACATAGGGAGTTGACAAAAAAATAAAAAATCGGTATAGTAAATCGGTATAAAAGACGGATGTAAGATCCGTTATATCAAAAACAGAGTAGGCAAGATGCGTTAAGTGTTCGCAAATGGGACGTTGTTGCGAAACGAAGTGAGGATTCACGCGACTGATTGCCGCTTCCGCTGTGACTTATTGCGGGAGGCACTGTTTGAAGTGCTTTTTTATTTTGCTTATATTTAGGAGGTGTTGCCCGTGAAAAAAATCAAACCTTTTCACCTGGTCGTCATTACGATCTTATCTGTACTGCTCGCGGTATGGAATCCTTTGGAGATGGAAAAAAGTCAAAGTATTCTTTTTTCCTCCCTGGTATTTACAGTGGCCCTATGGGCTACGGAGGCGGTCCATAAGAGTCTGGCCTGCGTTTTTTTGCTTTTGTCTTTTGCTCTGTTCGGCAAGACAAAAATGGTGGAGATCTTGAGTTTTGCC
>JAUMWQ010000058.1 GCA_030529565.1 Filifactor alocis
AAGGTTATGAGAACGTCTTTATCACCAGCGAGCAGGCAAAGAGGATGGCCAGTGAGCACGTTCTGCTTGTCATCGTAGACACGAATAAACCCTTCTTGACGGAAGCACCTGAATTGATCGATCTTTGTGATAAGATCGTTTTGATCGACCATCACCGTAGAGGGGTGGAGTTTATCGATAAGGCGGTGCTTGTCTATCACGAGACCTATGCATCCTCTGCCAGTGAGATGGTTACGGAATTGATCCAGTATATCGATGACAGACCCAAGCTCAATACCTTGGAAGCGGAATCTCTGTTAGCAGGGATGATGCTCGATACCAAGAGTTTTTCATTCAAGACGGGGGTTAGGACCTTTGAGGCGGCGGCGTTTCTGCGTAAGGCGGGGGCGGATACGGTCGAGGTCAAGACACTGTTCCAAGGAGATGTCGACAGTTATATGAAGATCGCCGAGATCGTCAAGAATGCAAAGATCATCGACGGAAAGATCGCTATGACTCACTGCGATGATGTTTTGGAGAATCCCAAGCTGATTGCGGCGAAGGTAGCAGATGACCTTCTCAATATCAAGGGTGTCATCTCGTCTTTTGTGATCACGAGGGGACAGGAGAACTCTGTTCAGATAAGTGCACGCTCGATGGGTAAGATGAACGTTCAGCTCATTATGGAAAAACTTGGCGGCGGAGGTCATATGGATACCGCAGCTACGCAGATGAAGGATGCGACGATGGAAGAAGCAATGGATAGATTGGAAGAAGCAGTTATGGAATATTTGAATGAGGAGGAGAACCAATGAAGGTAATATTGCTCAAGGATGTAAAAGGAACAGGGAAGACGGGAGAACTCAAAGAAGTAAGCGACGGATATGCACGCAACTTCCTTTTCAAAAAAGGGCTTGCTATCGAGGCGACCAAGGAGAATTTGAACGATTACAACCAGAGGAAAACGGCAAAGGAGATCAACGATAAGCGCGATGAGGAAAGGGCGAAGGAATTGGCGGAACAGCTTAAGGAAACCGGGGTCACCATCCATGCCAAGGCCGGAGATGGACGTCTCTTCGGTTCGATCACATCCAAGGATATCGCCGATCAGCTCAAGAAGGATCTGGATATCGATATCGACAAGAGAAAGATCTTGTTGAAAGACCCGATCAAAGAGCTGGGCACGACGATCGTAGAGATCAAACTCCATACCAGGGTTACTGGAGAAGTGGCGGTCCACATCAAGGCCATCGATTAAGACTAGAAGATTTGGAAGAAGGTGAGAAGGTGGAAGGAAAGATACTGCCCTACTCGCTCAAGGCGGAGCAGTCCGTCTTGGGGAGCATCCTCCTCGATAAGGATGCCATCGTATTGGTTACGGACATCATCGAGGCTAAGGATTTTTACAAAGAACTTCATCAGGATATCTATGCGGCGATGCTGAGACTCTATATGAAGTCCGAGCCGATTGATCTTATCACTGTGACCGAGGAGATGACGAAGAAGGGGGCGGAGCAATCTCCGGACGAAGTGGGCTATCTTACCGATTTGACAGCGGTACCGGATTTTACCTCTCACATTGTGAACTACGCCAAGATCGTCAAGGAGAAGTCCGTGCTCAGAGATCTGATCCGTGCTTCTCAGAGGATCATGGAGAAGGGTTATTCTGCGGAAGAGGAGGTTGAAGCCGTCTTGGGTTTTGCGGAGAAGGAGGTCTTCGATATCTCCCAGTCTCAAAACACAAGGGGGCTTATTGAGATCAGTGACATCGTAATGGAGACCTATGACGAGATGGAGAGGATCTATCGCAATAAGGGAGAGTTGACCGGCTTGACGAGCGGTTTCATCGATCTGGACAGGAAGACAAACGGTTTTCAAAAGACAGATCTGATCTTGGTCGCTGCGCGTCCCGCGATGGGTAAGACGGCCTTCGCTCTTAATCTGGTAGCCAACGCGGCTCTCAAGGGAGAGGCCTCGGTAGCGGTCTTCACCTTGGAGATGAGCAGGCAACAGCTTCTTCAGAGGATGGTCGCAGCTCACTCCCAAGTGATGCTCGGCAATATCAAGAATGGAACCTTGGAAGACGAAGAGTGGGAGAGGGTGACTTCTTCCATGCACATCCTTTCAAACCAAAAGATCTATATCGACGATACTCCCGGTATCAATGCGATCCAGCTTCGTTCCAAGTGCCGAAGGCTCAAGATCGAAAAAGGATTGGACCTCGTTGTGATCGACTATCTCCAGCTGATGGAAGGTGACGGGAGGACGGAGAACCGCCAACAGGAGATCTCTAAGATCTCAAGGTCGCTAAAGATTCTCGCCAAGGAGTTGGAGTGCCCCGTCATTGCTCTGTCGCAGCTGTCGCGTGCACCCGAGCAGAGGGCGGAACACAGGCCGATGCTTGCAGATCTCAGGGAGTCGGGAGCCATCGAGCAGGACGCTGATATGGTAATGTTTCTTTATCGTGATGAGGTGTATGACCAGGACACTCCCGACAAGAATATGGCGGAGGTCATTATTGCAAAACACAGAAGTGGAGAGATCGGAACCGTTGTGTTGACATGGCTGGGACAGTATCAGCTCTTTGCCAATGCACCCGGCCCCGAATTGAGATTATAGTTGAAAAGAGAGAGAACTATGCTTTGGGGAGAAAAGGTAAAACTGGCACCCATGAAGGTGGAGGATGTTAAGGAGATGTTGCATTGGGAAAAGCACACCGACGAGCTCTTCCTGGATTACAACTTTCCTATGTGGACGGACGCCCAGGTGCAGAGGTGGTATGAAGGCAAGGTCAGAGGTAACCGCGAGTGTTTCAGTATCTTTGACAGAGAGGCCGTCCTGATCGGCTATATTGCACTGAGGAAGGTGAATCCCATCTTGAAGACCGGAGAGATCGGCATTTTGCTTAGACCCAACGCCTTGAACAGAAAATTCGGCAGGGATGCGATCAAGGTGTTTTTGAACTGGGCCTTTGAGGTCAAAGGTCTGCGAAAAATCAGGCTCCTGGTTGCAAAGTATAATGCGAGGGCGATCCGCTGTTATGAGGCCATTGGCTTTTATAAGAGGAGAACCTTCTATGATACTTGTTTCAACAATAAGATAGAGCCCTTCCACAACGACAGTTACAAGGAGATCCGAAGGTACTTTCAAAGAATAGGAAGAACCCTCTTTGTGGAATACGATCAGATGGAGATCACGGGACCTGCGTTGCGACAGACAAAGAGGGCCGTTTGATCTTGCGGAGATATCACATCATTTGAAAAAAGGGAAAAACAGCTTGGATACTATTCTCCGCTTGAATGATGGATATCCATATCTTTCATTCTATGGGAGATTACTATTCTCTGTTTAAAATGCCGGGTATATAGAGCCGAAAAAGATCCGGAGGATCGTGTTCAAAGCGTTCGACCTGTCAATTTTAATAGGAAGATACCGCATAATTCAAAAAAATATTGTAAAATCACTGTATATGAATACTGAACTTCTCGAAAATGACAAGACTTTATTTCTTGCAAATTCGTAGAAAAATCAAACTTTCATATTTGTGCGATATTGCCATAGAGGATAGTATAAAATAGATATTTGTGCCTGTGAGTGTGGATATAACGATACTTCTATCGAAAAATGGTATGGTGTCGGGATCGAACTTGGTTCATGAGATCGTTGTCTTCTGGAAGAAGGACGAAAAACGGGTCGTATCTTTGTGCAGGGGTTCCCCGGTGTGTGACCTATTGATGTTTATCTTTATTTCCTGTCTTCGTTATAAATTGAAAGAGTTCATATCGAAGACGGAATTACTATGAGTTTCAATGTGCCGTTGCACTGGTTTTAATGCAGGAGTAAGGAGAAAAAAATGTACAAGGCTGTTGTATCCTACAGTGGTGGAAAGGACAGTATCTTGGCTTTGGAGCGCGCGATCGCTCAAGGTTATCGGATAGAGGCTCTGCTCGTCACCCTCGATGTGCGCACGGGCCGAAGTTTCTTCCACAATCTTCCCTTGGGCCTTCTCAAGGAGGTAGGCAGGTGTCTGGAGCTTCCGCTCAAGACGGTCGACTCAAAGGGAGAGGACTACAGGGAGCGTTTTGCAGCTGTTCTCAAGGAGTTTAAGCGGAGCGGGACGGAAGCTTGTGTTTTTGGAGATATCGATATTGAAGAGCATAGGAGTTGGTGTCGAAGCCTGTGCGACGAAGTCGGTCTTAAGGCCGTGTTTCCCCTATGGGGAGAAGAGAGGGAGGAACTCGTCGGAGAGGTCGTCTCCAAGGGTTATTGTTGTGTTCTTCAGAAGGTGAGGAAGTCCTGTTTTGACAAGGAGGTTCTCGGCTCACCCCTTACGCAAGAGCTTATAGAAGAGATGAGGGCAAAAAACATCGATGTCTGCGGAGAAAACGGCGAATACCACACCTTCGTGGTCGATGGACCCTTGTTTCGATCGAAACTTACATACACCGTCGCAGGGGTGCAAGAGAGTGAAGACACCTTTTCCTTGGTGTTAAAAGAGAAGAAAGAGGAAAATTTCCAATGATCAACCTATCTACTTGGGCATTTTTGATGTCCTTTTTCACATTGTTATCCAAGATCCTGGGTTTTGCAAGGGAGGCCCTGCTGACGAAGAAGTTCGGTGCGACCGCACTGACTGATGCCTTCGTCATCTCGTGGAACATCCCCCTTGTGATTTTCGGAGGGATCGCTACGGCACTTCTGACCTGCTATGTACCGATGTATAATTCGGTCAAGATGCAGGGCAAGAAGGAAGTCGATAAATTCAACAGCAATCTGATAACGATGGTGGTGCTGATCTCGCTTATCATCATCGGTCTGTTTCTGATGTTTGACGAGACGATCATCAGAACCTTCTTTATTCGCAAACATAAGACGGAGATGATCGCCTATGCGGTCAAGTTCTCCAATATTATGATCTGGTCGATGTTGTTCTTGGGGATCTCCTTCATCCTCCAAGGTTATGTGCAGGTGCATGAGAAGTTTACCGTCGTGGGTCTGATGGGGATACCGCTCAACCTGATCATGATTGCCGCCATGCTCATAGGGACGACGCAGAACTATCTGTGGTTGGGTGTCGGAGTTACGGCAGGCTATGCCTTCTATCTGCCATATTTCGGGATACCTGCTTACAGATCGGGATTCCGATATCGTCCAAGGCTTGATTTCAAGGATGAGAACGTGAGGAAGATCGTTCTCCTGGTCATCCCGGTGTTTTTGGGACGGATGGTTTTTGACATCAATCTGACTGTTGATCGCTACCTGGCCTCCGGCTTGGCGGCGGGCATTGTTACCTGTATGTACGCGGCCAACAAGCTCAATCTTCTGGTCAACTCCGTCGTCGTCACTTCGGTGGGAACAACGATATTTCCGAGGATTTCGAGGTTGACCAAGGAAGGGGATATGCTGACAGTGAAGAAGACCCTGGCGACGAGTTTGGGCAGTATGTCGGTGTTTTTGGTGCCGATCTCGTTTGCGATGATAGCGATGTCCGAGCTTATCGTAGCGACCGCTTTTATGCGCGGAGAGTTCACGGCGGAGATGGTAGGATGGACGGCAGGTGCAGTGAGGTTCTACTCCATCAGTATTGTCTCTCTGGGATGGAGGCAGATCATGGAGAAGGTCTTCTATGCGATAGAAGACACCAAGACTCCGATGATCAACTCCGTGATCTCGATTGCGATCAACATCATCTTGAACCTGCTTTTGGTGGGACCCATGGGACACAGGGGCTTGGCACTGGCTACGGCGATCTCGTCGATCATCACCGCCCTGCTCTTCTTTGTCAATCTCCAACGTAAGATAGGGCGTTTCGGAGGCAGGCAGCTGTTGCAATCTCTGATTCGTATCGCTCTTTCCGCCTTTGTAATGGCATTGGTCGGCAAGACGGTCTCGACCCTGCTTTCCGCCTTTGTAGGCTCCAACCTGATCAAACTCGGCATAACGACTCTGATCTGTATGGCGGTCTACTATGCGATGCTGAGAGCTCTTCGGGTAAGGGAACTTAGAATGGCTCTTGACATGCTTCGACGACGTAGAGCGCGCGCTTAATGGAAGAAGGTTGTGTTTATGTAGGGGAGACGGATAGAATACTATTCTCCATTTGAAATGCTATATCGTTATCAAGAAACATTTGGATGAGTATATGCTTTAATTCACATTTAACCTGTCAATTCCAATGGATCACAGTATAATCATACTTTTGTTGGAGGATTGCATTAAATGAAGACCCTCGAATCCGCTATATCAATAGCGTGCTAATACTCTTCTCTAATAGAAACATGGATATATCTGTTTTTTGACCACGAAAAACTATTTCGTCTTCTACGGGTCACAGATCGTTTATATCCACTACTCAGAAGAATAGCAGTATAAGATCATAGATATGCAAAAAGCCCGTACTCTCCAATTGTTTTGGGGGCGGGCTTTTTCGATCTTGTTGTCGGACTTCGGATCATCATAAAGGATTATCCTTCAATCCTCTTTTTTGTTTTCGTGCGGTATTTTCTTAATGGGATCAGTATGATATAATAACAAAACAAAGAGAGAAAAATAGATATAGCGCCAGAACCCAAGCGGTGGACGAGGAGCGGGGTCATCGAAGATTCGGCGGATGCCTCGAAGGTCTCACAGCCTAAGAAATGAACAAAGACGGGGAGGAATTCCCGGTACAAAAGCATTTCCGTGAACTCTCTTTGACAGGAAGGTATCGCCCGACGAAGGACGATACATCTGTTTTTGTGTGATCGTTTATTCGTACTATTCTTCGTTTGAAATGTCGGGTATACAGATTTATCCTTGCCGAAAAACAACTTGGATGATGAGATACTTCAAAGCATCCGACTTGATATTTTAATCAGATGATAGTATCAGACCCGTTATACCGTTTTTCCGATCGATATGTCGGGAATGACGAAGATATCACTGCTCGAAAGAGTTTGAAATATCATAGGAGTTGAACTGCGCGACCGGTCAATGCAAGAGGTATAGACGGGAAAAGGTTCGCGGATGTCGGAAAAGACGGACCGAGGACCTGAGAATGAACGAAAGAGATTTGTTACAAAGAGAAGGAGGAGATCGAAATGTGCGGGATCGTCGGTTATATAGGTAGCCATCAGGGGCAGGATTTCGTCTTGGATGGACTTGAGAAATTGGAATACAGAGGTTATGACTCTTCGGGGGTGGCGAGCGTCTGCGGAGGCAGACTCTATCTCAAGAAGAAGAAGGGAAGGTTGCAGGGATTGAGGGACGAACTCAAGACGGAGCCGATCGAGGGTAAGGTCGTCATCGGCCATACCCGTTGGGCGACCCACGGAGCTCCCTCGGATGTCAATGCACATCCTCACTTGGACGAAAAAGGAGAGTTTGCCGTCGTCCACAACGGAATCATAGAGAATTATCTCGAACTGAAGAAAGAGCTACAGGACAAGGGACACCGTTTTCTCTCGGATACGGACACCGAGATCGTGGCACATCTGCTCGCGGACTGCGATACGGGGGATTTTGTCTCCACGGTCTTCGAGGCCAAAAAACGTCTGCGAGGGGCCTATGCGCTCGGCATCCTGTCGAGAAAACATCCCGATACCCTGATCGCCTTGCGTCAGGAGAGTCCCCTCATCATCGGAAAGGGTAGGGACGGAAACTTTATCGCCTCGGATATTCCGGCTATCTTGGAGCATACGAGGGACGTCTACTTTATCGAAAACGGCGAGACCGTCATCCTGAGTAAGGACGATATCTCCATCCTCGACGGAGAAGGGAACAAGGTGGAAAGAGAGCTGACCCATATCGAGTGGGATATGGCGGCCGCGACCAAGGGAGGCTATCCCCACTTTATGCTAAAAGAGATCCACGAACAGCCCCAGGCGATCCGTGATACCATCAAACATCGGATGAAGGAGGACGGCAGTATCTCTCTTGGGGACATCACCTGGACAAAGGAGATGCTGGAGAAGGTCCGCAAGGTCTACATCGTAGCCTGTGGAACGGCTCACAATGCCGGAATGGTAGGAAAGACGGCGATAGAGAAGATAGCGGGTCTTCCTGTGGAGACGGATCTGGCCTCCGAGTTTCGCTACAGAGAACCCTTTGTCGACGAGCACACCCTTATGATCCTCGTCAGTCAGTCGGGAGAAACGGCGGACACCCTTGCCGCACTTCGCGAGGCAAAGAAGAAGGGAGCGAGGACCTTCGCTGTTACCAATGTCATCGGTTCATCGATCGCAAGGGAGGCGGATGATGTCTTCTACACCTGGGCGGGACCTGAGATCGCAGTCGCATCGACCAAGGCCTATACCACCCAGCTGATCGCGATGTACCTGGTAGCAATGAAGATGGCCGATCTTCTCGGAAGGTTGAGCGTTCAGGAGAGGGACGAGTTGTTGAAGGAATTGCTGGACCTCGGAGACAAGGTGGAAGAAGTGCTCCAACAGGAGGAAAAGGTCAAGGGGATCGCGGACAGGATCAAGGACAGCAAGGGCATCTTCTACCTCGGAAGGACCTTGGACTACAGCAGTGCCATGGAGGGAGCGCTCAAACTCAAGGAGATCTCCTACATCTTTACCGAGGCCTTCGCCGCGGGAGAGTTGAAACACGGGACCATCGCCCTGATCGAAGAGGGGATCCCGGTGATCACCCTGGCTACACAGAAGGACCTGCTTGAGAAGACGGCATCCAACATCCAGGAAGTAAAGGCGAGGGGAGCCTACACCATTGCCATTACAAGGGCGGAAGCGAAAAACATCATAGAGCAGTCGGAGGAACACATCCTCGTACCGGATTGCCCCGACCTTCTGATGCCGGTCGTAAGCATCGTTCCGGCACAATTGCTCGCCTATTACACCTCCCTGCTGAAGGGCAACGATGTCGACAAACCGAGAAACCTTGCCAAGTCGGTAACGGTAGAGTAGAAAGGTAAGAGGAAACGGAATATATCATTATCGAAAACGGTTTGAAGGGCGACAGACTTCAAATCGCATAAGGTCAATTGCAATAGGTGATAGTATCAGAACCTGCCGAAGATATCGATCGGAGCTTACATGCAGAGATGTCCGAAGAGCCGTGTCTGTATTATTGCCTATTTTTATTGATATCAAAGCTTTGTATCATAGAGAGCCCGATACTGTTATATCTTTCATACTATTTTCTGTTTGAAAGATCGGGCATACGGGATATACAATTGCTGAAAACAATTTGGACGATCCCATGCTTTCAAAGCATTCAAGCGGTCAATTCTAATAGATAGTAGTATGAGTTGTCGATATCGACATCGGAGGATACTATTCTCCGTTTAAAAGGTCGGGCATACGGGGTATAGGCAATACCGCACAAATGTAGAGATTTGATTTTCTTATGAATTTGCAAAAACGGAATTTCGTCAAATCCATACTTTCAAGAAAGTCAGCCCTCATATACAGCGATGTTATACTATTCTCCGTTTGAAGGGCCGGGTATACAGATTATCATTGTCGAAAAACAACTTGGATAATGAGATGATTCAAAGCATCCAATCGGATATTTTAATCAGATAATAGTATTACGATGATTTTTCAAATTATACGGTGTTTTCTGTATCGTTACCGAAAGACCGTTTGAAGGATGACGCTTATCCAAAGGAGGTGCCGAAATGGATCTGAGGGTAGAACAACTTCTCGACACAGAACTTTCCTGTCGCAGCAACGAAAAAGAAAACGGAGATATCGATGTCTTTGTCGATCTTGAAGGACGCACGGTCGATCTTGGTTGCAAGGATCCGCGACTGTCCCGCATCCAGTTTCCCAAGGTGAGGTTTCTGCTGTTTCGTATCTCCCGGGGGGATCGTCGCCTCACCCTCCATATGATGAGGGACATCGACCTCTTTTCCGCCTTCGCCAATGTCGAACTTTCTTTGGAAGAAGGCGAAAAGGTACGGCTCCGGATGAAGGAGACTTCGGTGGAACTGAGTATAGGACGGACCTTACCGGAAGAGGGGTAGCCGATGTGGGGTCGGATATGGTCTATGGATATCACCCTTGTGTGGGTCCTTGTTATAAGGGAACACCGCACAAGTCCAAAAAGCAGGAGAAACTCCATTTTTCTTGGACAAAGGCATTTCTGAAAGCTCTCGTTTGCGAAGCTTTCTATATTTTGAAAAACAAAGGAAAAATCATTTTGTGTCTTTGTGCGCTACTTCCGTAGACAACAGTATGAAACCGCTGATTTCAATGCTTTGAATTTTGTGGGGACGGATGCGGGACAAGTAGTTGCTATCTGTGAACGGTACAAAAACGGATGGAAAGCGACGGAGGGAAAGGAGGAAGTCATGGAGCTTGTTATCAGTGCGGTGTTCGGAGATCCGCAGAAACCTGCGGATCATATCGCCGAAACGGTAAGAGAGGTGCGGAAAAAACTCAAGGAAGAGTTCGGTGTATTGGAGATGGAGGGCTTGGAGAAGATCGATATGTTTCTCTGTTTCAGCGGAAGCTTATCGACCTACTACCCGTCCTCGGGCATCTATCAGAGTCGCTATCACAGGAAGGAGAAAAAACTGACGTTGACGGTGCACTTCAGTGAAGGGGAGTGGAGCGGACGCGAGGAAGAAGACAGGAAGATCTTTTGTCAAGGCTATCGAACCTACCTACTCCGACTTTCCGGGTTGATAAGGAAGAAGGTCGGTCAAGGTTTTGATGAGGAGGCTTACAGACAGGCGGTCAAAAGAAGTTTTGAATCGTTTTAGAAAAGTCATATCGTAAGAAGAACGCACACGGGAACAAGGCTTGTCCTGACTTTGCGTTCCTCTTGTCGGTCGTGATCCGTTTATAGAAACGACGGTACTGCCGGGAATACCGCACGATTCGAAAAAGTATTCTAAAGTTAATTTTTTCGGAAGACACCTTATTAACGATACTAGTGTAGTGGCGCGTTGAAATTCACGGTAATTTCGGCTTGGATATGATTTTTTTTGGTTTATTACCTAGATACAAAATTAAAGATAAATATCAATATACCAGTATATTAGTCCGGCAGCCTCTCTGCACTTTTTGGAACTATCGGAAGAGTATTTTTGCCCTTGTACGATGTTTTCTTAGTTGCAGAATAAGCTGTTGAGGATTTTTAGGAGGAAAATATGCTCAAAGAACAGGGATGGACAAGGAAGAACT
>JAUMWQ010000059.1 GCA_030529565.1 Filifactor alocis
CGGGCGCCGGAGCGGGTGCCGCTGCCGGAGCAGGTGTCGGCGCAGGTGCTACCACAGGAGCCGTTCTCTGAATGTTTCCGGACTGTACTTCCTCCACAGTCAAAGGTCTATAAGTATTTACTTTTTCTACCTCTACATCATATCTTTTTCCATTGATAGTAACAACATATTTCATATACTTTACCCTTCCTTTTCTGTTTAGTTTTTAGAACACTGCTTAAACGCTTTCCTGAATCGAAACGATTTGAAATCTGTCGACAGGCAGATTCATCTCTTCACTGATCGCCGCTACGATCGCAGCATAGAGTTCTCCATCCAACTCCTCCTTTGGAACTTGCGGAGCTGTACTTACCGGTGTCTCCTGCTTTGTTTCCTTGCCGATCCCCAGTGCCCGTAAAACCCAAGAAACAAGCACTATAGCAAGCGCAAGAGCGACCAGTGTGATAAATACTGTGGAAAGTCCGAGTGTGGACACCATTAAGGCCTCACTCAAACTGTCAACAGTAACCTTAGCCGTCTCCATCCAAACACCTCCTTCGTCTATGTATTTCATATAGTGAAATGTATTCCGGTATTACTCCGATTTCTATTATAGCAAATAAACAACCCTCTAGCAACACTCAAGAGGTTAAATATTTCTCAAGCTATTTTAAAGAAGAAAAACGATTTTCCACAAGCTCTTTTTCCATCTCCCATGTTCATATTGAACCTTTTGTGCTTTGAAGTTCATCTTCATTTTCGAGAGCATATCCTTACTTTGAATTCACAAAAAAAAGAACAACTCCTCCGAAGAATATCGGAGAAATCGTTCTCTTAAAAGATTTTAATGATTTTGATCAAACGGCTTTCCCGGAGCATCGATCCTTAAGGAAGTGGCACAAAAGAATGTCCTTTTTCTGTTGTTTTACAGGACACAAGCGTTTGTAGGAGAACACCACACAAAGTGTCATCTTGACTTTGCTGTTGCGTTCTACAGCAGAGTGATTCTGTGAGATGAACATTTTCAAGAATTCCGTTTTTTGTATACATCCGGCTTTGCTTTTTTTAAGGTTCGGGCTATCTCTCCTAAAATAAATCGTCCGGAAAACCTTTGTTTGGTATGCTATTCTCCGTTTTAAATTCGGTTATACAGAATGTACAATTAGCGAAAAACAATCCCGATCAAAACATTCAACCGATCAATACACTACGCTGTCTTTGCAGCCTTCCTTTTCTGCAGGGCAATGATCAAAACGGCACCTATGACATTCATGATCGCAGAGATAATAAAAGCCCTCGTGTAATCGCCGTTTGCCGACTGTTTGATCAGAGCTGCAAGTCTTGGACCTACGACAGCCGCCAGACCGTAAGCGGTAAACATCACTCCATAGTTACTACCGTTGAAGATCGGACCCCAGTTCTCCGCCGTGATACCCGGGAAGGTTCCCAAAAATCCTCCGAAGCAAAGAGCGATCAGCACGATACCGACAACTCCCAAGACTGCTCCCGCCTTGATACTCAAGAGGACCAAGCCTATACAGGAGGTGATGAACATAAGAGCAACCGTCGCATAGCGACCGATCTTATCTGACACGAAGCCCCAGAGGATACGTCCCAAGGTATTGCTTATTGCAACGATACTTACAACGAAAGTCGCTTTTTCCAGATCAAAGTTCAAGAACTCCTTTGCGATTGGAGATGCGTGTCCGATGATCATAAGCCCGGAGATGCAGCCGAAGACATAGACGACCCAAAGTCCCCAGAAGGTCCCCGTCTTGACGATCTGGCCCGGTCTCTTGTTGAGTTTATCATCCGCAGATACATTAACCGCCTTTCTCTCAGGTGCACTGAGAAGCAAGGAAGAAAGACAGATTGCGATAAGAAGTCCTATCCCCAGATAACGGAAGGTCAAAAGCACTCCGTGTTTTTGGATAAGGCGTACTGCCAAAGGTGCAAACAAAACCGCTCCCGAACCGAAACCCGCTGCCGTAAGACCTCCTGCAAGACCCTTCTTGTCGGGAAACCACTTGACCGTCGTAGATGTCGTACAGCCGTAAGCCATTCCGATCCCGAAACCTAAGATAAGGCCGTAGGAGATGTAGAGCATGGTGAGGTTGGTAATAAAAGAAGTGAGGATCATTCCCAGTCCGAACATGAGTCCTCCTCCGAAGGTAATCCACTTGGGCCCCTTCTTGTCCTGCATCGCTCCGAAGATGATCATACTGATGGGGACCATGGCAAACGAGATGCTGAATGCCAAAGACGCTTGAGCTGTAGTCCAACCGAACTGTTCGATCAACGGCGCCTGAAACACACTCCACGCATATCCCGCTCCAAGACAGAGGTTGATAAGAATACATGCCGCCAAAATTATCCATCTGTTGGTTGTTTTCATATTTCTGTTTCCTTTCCGATACATTCTATAGTTAAATATTGAATACAAAACTTTTTTACCCCCTTTCGGCACGGAGTAACCTCTTATTTGAAAAATATTATTATCGTTAATATATTGGCAAATCTGAACTTCAGACGATATTAGTCTCTGCTGTTTCTATCCTTGTATTATTAGCCCTTCTTTTGCTATAATGAAATATCCGAAGTGATCGTTAGATAAACTCCTTGGCAAAACTATCATCCTCTCGAGCATTGCCCTGCGATACCTTCCGCTTCTTTAATACCACCGTCTCTATTTCCGAACACTTTTCAAAACTTGTTTGGGAAAGATAGCGTCCATAGATGAACGAAGTTTTTTCCATTTATTTTATTGACCTGTGATATATTAAAAAAGATGCGTACTTATTTAAGAACTTATCTACCTTCGGACATCGCTTTTTGTCGCTGCTTGCCAACCAAGCGACATCTTCTTGACGAATTCACTGACAGCTATTTGATAGGAAAAGACTTTTATTAAGCCTTCCTAATATGGAGGAGATCTATGTTTACGGAAATAAAAAAATTACAGTGGTTTTTTAAACAACAATGGAAGAGCTATGTGATCGGGATCCTATCCCTACAGATCCTCAACATCCTTATCATCCTGCCGCCCGTCTTCATCGGCTCGGCAGTAGACAGCATCTCTCAGGGCAGGATCACTCCGGCGGAGCTTTTTGAAAAACTTGCTATTTTGATAACGATTCTGATAGCCGAGTACGGATTCGGCTGTATTTGGGCCTACTACATCTTCGAGAACGCCATCCTCATCGATCTGCGGCTCCGTCTTTTGATCATGAATAAGGTGTTGAGTATGCCCCGAACCTTCTTCGAGCGTTTCTCCGCCGGAGATCTTATGGCAAGAGCGACCTCCGACGTCGAAACCATCAGCGAAATGTTGGGAGTCGGAGTGTTGACCTTCTGCGACTCGATTACCTACCTGGGCACCATCATCTTGGCCATGGGCTTTACGGTATCTTGGAAGTTGACCTTCTTCAGCATCCTGCCCCTGCCTTTCTTTGCGATCGTAACCGGCTACGGAGGAAAGTACATCCACCGCCTCTTCGCCACACAACAGGAAGTCTTCAGCAAGATGAACGATGAGGTCCTGGAATACATCAACGGAATCCGTGTCGTTCGCTCCTATGTTCTGGAGGAGCAGAGCATCGCTCACTTTGAGCAGACGACCAAGGAGGTCTTTGACACCTCGCTCAAGACCGAGATCTTAGCCGGCAGTTTCTGGTCCTTGACCAAGGTGTTCACCACCCTGAGCTATGCGATCGCCATCGGATACGGAACCTCCCTCGTCATCGACGGACAAATCACCCTGGGAAGTTTGATCTCGTTCAACGTCTACCTGAGTTATCTCATCTGGCCAATGTTCTCCATCGGAGAATTTGTCAACATTGCTCAAAGAGGTGCGACCTCGATCAAACGGATCTACGAGGTTCTTGACTCAAGGGATGATCGTCTCCAATCGGGAAGGGAATCCTTAGATTCTTGCATAGACAGGATCGTATTCAAAAACTACCGTTTTCGATACCCTACCTCCCAAGTCGACAACCTGAGAGATATTGACCTCACTGTAGACAAGGGAAGCACCTTGGGTATCGTAGGTAAGACGGGAAGCGGAAAGTCCACCCTAATCAAACAACTGCTTAAAGAATACCCGATCGGAGAAGGAGAACTACTCATTGCCGAAAGACCCATCCAAAACCTTGACAAAGCAAGTTTGATGGAGCATATCGGCTATGTATCGCAGGAAAACATCCTGTTTTCCAAAAGTGTGCGAGATAACATCCGGATGGGGAACGAAGTGGCAGACGAAGACTCCCTCTTGGAGAGCCTGCGCCTTTCCAACTTGGAAAAAGATATCCGAAACTTTGCACAAGGTCTTGACACCCTTGTCGGTGAACGGGGCGTCGCCATCTCCGGTGGTCAAAAACAACGCCTTTCGATCGCCCGCTCCCTGATCAAGGATCCCGAGATCCTTATCATGGATGATTCGCTCTCGGCGGTGGATGCAAAAACGGAAGCCAAAATCATTGAAAATATTCGCAAAAATCGACGAGGAAAAACCACCCTCATCGTGACCCACCGCCTGTCCGCCGTCGCCCATGCCGACGAGATCATCGTCATGGGCGACGGGCGGATCACCCAACGCGGTACCCATGAAGAGTTGGTATCCGAGAACGGTTGGTACAACGAACAATATCAGATACAACAGATGGAAGGTGAAAACTATGACGGATAACTATCAAAATGAAGAACATAAGACATCAAAGGAGGATATCAGGCGTCTTGCGGGCTACACCTTCGAATACTCCTTCCACCTGTTTTTAGGTCTCTTCCTGCTTTTGACCGCAGTCGGATTCGAACTTCTGGCTCCCTTTGCCGTACGCAGGATCTTTGACCATGAACTCAAGAAGCAGGTCATCAGCCAAAAAGGCGTCCTCAAGTGGATCGGATTTTACATCCTTGCCAATTATGCGGGTCTCTCCTTCCAGTTCGCCAGTAACATCCAGCTCCAAATCATGGCGATGAAGATCGTTCGCAAGATGCGCCTGCAAATCTACGAGAACATTCAGCGGATCCATATCTCCTTTTTTGACAATATGCCCGCCGGCAGCATTGTCTCCAAGATCACCAACGATACGGGAGCCGTTCAGGACCTCTATGTAAAGGTCCTCGGCCAGATCGTAACGAGCCTGCTCTATATCATAGGGGTCTATGTCGTGATGTTTCGGATCCAACCGGGTCTTGCGGCAGTCTTCCTCCTCTTTGTGCCCTTGACCGTTGCGATCTTCTCCTTCTATATCAGGAAGGCCCGACCCCACAACTATACAATAAGGACGAAACTCAGCCAACTCAACGGTATGCTGAATGAAGCAATCCAAGGGATCAGTATCATCCAGACTTTCAACAGTCAAAAGAAAACTCAAGAAGAGTTTGAACAGATCGCCGGCGAACGCTTCGACAGGCGTATGAAGATGCTCGTGCTCAATATCATAACTTCTTATAACGCCATCAGTGCTCTGAGAAATATGGTCTTCGTCCTTATGATCTACTATTTCGGAAACAAGGTCATAAAGACCAACTCCATCACCTCCGTCGGGATGCTCTACGTCTACGTGGACTATATCGGCATCCTCTTCCACCACATCCACCGCATTATGGAGCAACTCAACCTTCTTTCGCGCTCGGGTGCGGCATCCTCCCATGTCTTTGAGATGATCGATATGGAAGGCAAGGAGGTCAGCTCCGATCGCTTGAGCACCATCAGAGGAGATGTCGTCTTTGAAAATGTCAGCTTCTTTTACAAGGATGAGAACTATGTGCTCCAGGACATCGACATCCGTGCCGAGAGCGGACAGACCGTCGCCCTGATAGGCCACACCGGTTCGGGAAAAAGCTCGATCATGAACCTTTTGCTGAAGTTTTATTCTCCCCAAAAAGGGAAGATAAGCATAGACGGAATGGACTTGGCGGAACTCAGCGACCAGGCAATCCGTGATCAGATGGGCATCGTCCTTCAGGAACCCTACCTTTTTACAGGAACGATCTTGAGCAACATCACCCTCAACAAGGACAACATCTCTCGGGATGAAGCCCTGAAGGCCTTGGAAGCGGTAGGAGGAGAAGTCGTGCTTCACGGTCTCAAACACGGCATCGACGAAAAAGTAGTCGAACGCGGCTCCACCCTGTCTGCCGGCCAACGACAGCTCATCTCCTTTGCCAGAGCCTTGGCACAGGATCCGAGGATCCTCATCCTCGATGAAGCGACCAGCTCCATCGACTCCGAGACGGAGCAGCTCATCCAAAAGGCGATGAAGGTCCTGATGAAGGGAAGGACGACCTTCGTCATCGCCCACCGTCTCTCCACGATCAAGCATGCCGACCGCATCTATCTCTTGGAGAAGGGGCGTATAGTCGAAGAAGGCACCCATGCTCAGCTTCTCGAAAAAAAGGGAAGGTACTTCGATATGTACCGTTCTCAAAACAGAATTCTCTCCGCGTAGTATGGTGACATATTGATATTTAGGCAATATCAATACGTTAAAATTCCCGAGTTTTTGCTTGCCATTATGTGACTAAATTGCCCTGTTTATACAAGGGAATAAACAACGAACTTGGCGACAGCCAAATAAAGATCCCATGACATAACGATCTAAAGGGAAGACGGTCGTCATACGAAAAGATCGTCGAAACGATGATCCGTGTTGTTTATACTATTATCTATTAACATGGACAGGTTGAGCGATTTGGAGCATATCCTCCTCTAAACTGTTTTTCATGGATGATATATTCCATACACTCGGCATTTCTATAGGAGAATAGTATTACACCTGAGAATCCAATCGTGTTCCGGTATCACAACACTATTATTATAAAGGAGAATGATAAACTTGACAGAGATCGCCGTTTTTTCGGATACCCACGGAAACCTGCCTGCCCTTAAAGCAGTGCTTGAAGATATCAAAAAGAGAAGGATCAGCGAGATCTATTGCCTGGGAGATTTTGTAGGCAAAGGGCCCACAGTAAACGAAACCATCGACCTGTGCAGGACCCACTGTACAAGGGCCGTCCTCGGAAATTGGGACGACTTTCTTCTCTACTCCCCTCGTGACGAGATGCCCATCCGCTGGTATCGCAACAGGATCAGCAAGGAGAACGAGGCCTACCTGCGCAGCCTGCCCAGGGTCTTCGACTTTTACTTGAGCGGTAAGGTCGTGCGTCTCTACCATGCCCACCCCTTCGATGTCTACAAAAGGCTCTACAAATTTGATGATCCTTCCCACATCGAAGAAATGTTCGACTTTTCTCTTAAAGACGAGGAATTCTCCATCAAAAAAAAGGCGGACATCGCCGGCTACGGAGACATCCACCACGCCTACCTCAAGGACTTCGGCGGTCGTTTTCTCTTCAATACGGGCAGTTTGGGCAATCCGCTCGACTCCAAGGATCCTTCCTATGTGATCTTAAGAGGAGAGCTACACGACGACAGGCCTTCTTCTTACAGCCTGGAGTTTGTTCGAGTTCCCTACGACATCGAACAGACCGTAGCCGATGTACGAAACACCGACATGCCCTCCTCCGAAGACTATATCTTCGAGATCCGGACCGGAAAATTCCGTATGTTAAGGAAGAAGTGATCCTATGATCTATCAAAGTTGACAGGTCGAATACCTTGGAGTATAGCATCCTCCAAAGTATTTTTCGATAATAATCCATCCTGTATACTCGGTATTTTATACTACTATTCTTTTGAGTTGTGGATATAAACGATCTGTGAACAATAGAAGATAGAACAATTTTTCGTAGTCAAAAAATAGATATATCCATACTTCTCTTGGAGAATAGTATTAAACACAGACCTGACGCGAAAGGCAAACACCCAAAGTGTTTGCCTTTGTCTTGTTCGAAGCTCGAATTATACTACTATTCCCTGTATACGGCAACACCGCACAAAGGCGGATTTCTGTTTTTCTCAGAACCTGATAAAACTCAAACTCCTCTCAAATCAAAGTTTTTAAAGACTCCGTCATTTGTATAATGTTGATTTTTTGAATTATGCGGTATCGCCATTGTATGGATTTTTTCCTAACTTTCGACTTATGCACAATTTCCCTCTTCTTATCGAAATAAAAGAGATCCAAGACTAACGTTAATTGCGTTTTTGATCAACAAGGGGTCCGACCTTTTTTGAAAAGTCCAAGAAGGCTTGGCGAATCTCTCCCTTTGACAAACCGAAATCAGGCTCGGGGGCTTCCGTGGAATTTTCATCGGGTTTTTCTCTGTGTAAGGCCTCTTCCAACTCCTTTAATGCAGAATGGATCTGCCTGATATCTTCAAGAAACCTCTCCTTATCCTTCGGTGCCGAGGACTCCGAAGCGATATAATACTTCAACTCGTCCAACTCCGAGGATGGCTCACTGATATCGAGCAAGGACTCCCCGTGTTTTATAGAAGTGATCGCAGTCTCTATGTCATGATCGAGCATAATGTCATATTGAAACTCATCCCTCTCAAGCTCAAACTCCACTGCGCTCACTGCAACGGTAAGGTTGCTCACCCCGGAACAAAGGCCGTACAAGGCACTCTTCTTAAGCTTGTAGGTATCTCTGATATACAGAACATCAAAAAACAAAGATATCACAAGTATTACGGCAAAGACTAACGAACGTTTCTTCATATCCAATCCACTCCTTCCTGCTTTTCTTAAGGAAACACCGCACAAAAGCGACCTTTCGATTTTCCTCCGTTTTTATAAAACACGAAGGTCTCTCATATCAACCTTTCCAAAAATTTCATCCTTCGTATAAAATTGGTTTTATGCTGATTTTTCGAATTATACGGCATTTCCTTAAGCTATTAACCGATCATAGATCCATTAAAGGAACGTCAATAAGCAATCGATACCAATTTAAGTTGTCGGGGTCGATGAGCTACTCTTTATAAGCGACGGAACTATTCTATACACTCACAATTTCCCTGCTCAAAAAGACCTATATTCCGGATTTCTGTGGGGGAGGTGCGCTCACTCCTCCGCCTCCTCCACCGCTTCCGCCAGTTGAAAGATCGATCTCATCCTGAGTAAGGAGCAACGGGAACTCTCCGCCTCCGCCTCCTCCGGCACCCGAAGAAGCATCCTTGTCCTCAATAACAAGCCACGGAAAATCTCCGCCTCCACCTCCTCCCGAGGAAGTGCTGTCTTCTTTTCTGTTAAGGATGTTTCGATTGATGATATAGAGTTCTCTCATCTTCTCTTCCAGATTTTCTCCGGCAAGTTTATTCTGAACCGCTTCTCCAAAATCGTCAAAAACAGCGTCCGTAATAGGGATTTCGAAATACATCAGTGTAAAACTGTCCTTCTCCTGAAGGGTTAGAAGGATCTTCTTGTACTCCCTGTCGATCCTAAGTTGGACGAAGCGGATGTTTCCGGAATCTTCCATCTCTGCTAAAAGAATGTTCTCATATGCTTTCTCCGTCTCTGTTCCGACATTTTTGTAGATGACACCGACAGAATCCAGTCCCGTTCTTCTTCCCCTGTGTTCGAGATCCGAACGGAGTACGAGTTCTTTTCCCCTATAGCTGATCACGAGATCCAAAAGCTTGCTGTCGAAAAAAACTCTTCCGTCTCCAGCGAACAGATCATCCGTATTCTGCGCGGAACTGCCCTCCGCTCCGGAAACGTTCAAAAGCACTGTCTCATATTCGGGTACACTTCGATTTGAAGGCTCGACTTCGCCTTGTTCCGAAACAGTCGATGCAAAGAGCTCGAGCGGAAAGGCTGCAAACAGGATCAACGACAAACACATCGAAAAGACCTTACACTTCCATCTGTTTTTCATGATACTCCCTCCTTCGTATTATAATTTCAAAAAAGTATTGATACCATCCTTCGTTTAATACTATTCTCCGTTTAAAATGTCAGGTAGACAGAATATATACTTGCCGAAAACGTTTTGAGTGATCGTGGAATTCAAACTTCACGACCGGACAATTTTAATAGATAACAGTATAATGTATATGCTAATCTAAAAATGGTCCACAAATAACAAAAAATCGTTTCATCTTCTGTAGGATACACGAAATTGACATCCACGATTCAAACCATCGACCGGACAATTCGAATAGGTATCGGTGTATAATCCCTTGATTTTAAAAAAATTGAACATGGATCGAAGAAAGTCCTCTCGATCTCTCTTTAGAAACAACTAAACTCGTGTGCCGACATATTGATATTTAGCTTTATTGTTTGTCTTCACTATAAATCCAACGAACTCATATCAAAGCTAAAATTATTATGAGTTTCAACGTGCCACCACACTAGGAAGACAGCGCTTATACTATTTTTCAATAGAAGTATGGATATATTTGTTCTGCGACTACAAAAATTCGTTTTATCTCCTATGAGTCATAGATCGTTTATATCCATCACTCAAAAGAAGAATAGTATTAATTCAAAAAAATCATCGTATACTCACTTTTATATGAACACTGAACCTCTCAAAAAGTGTTGCTTTGACAAGACTTTATTTTTCGCAAATTCGTAGACAAATCAAGGTTTCATATTTGTGTGGTATTGCCCTAATGAGAAAGCAATCCGAGGCAGAGGGTAAGATCCTTAAAACCACCTTTATAAAAATTTTATGTTTTCTCAAACACCGTGAGAGTTACTTTGTACGGGTATTCCCTTTTGCTTAGGTTGCAGAACCGCTTGGAACGCTATGGACTTTTTTGTAAATAAGCAGTATCGAAATCTTGTGATGAAGGTATGAAAAAATTAATGATGTTCTGCTTTCTCCATTGAAAAAAAGAAAGGTATTCGCGGTCTATGCAGAAGTTGTCGGATAGGATTGTAGCTATATAAAGATTTTGTTCTTTAACACCATTATCCCACAGCTCCTATTTTGTGTCAATCAAAACACCTTTGAGAAATCATTCTTATAGAGAAGCGAACGATCCTAAAAATACTCGTTATTTATGGAGAAATAAAAAAATAGATGTAACTGTTGACATTACATCTAAAAGGCGTTAATA
>JAUMWQ010000060.1 GCA_030529565.1 Filifactor alocis
GTCAATTACCATTCCGATTATTCGGAAGTTTTCGGAGTTCTCGGCTTTTATAATAATGGGATTGTAAAATGGATTGATAGATCGAAGTTCTATTTTGTTGTGAAACTTATAGAATCTTTTGCAGGTGATAGTATCAAGATCGGTAGCTACGACAACTATCTGCCCGTTTTCGGCGTAGGGCTGCTCTTTTATGAAAATGATCTGATTATCTTTAATCTCTGGCTCCATAGAATCGCCACGTACTCGGAGTGCGTAATTTGCCTTTGAACTTTCAGGAACTTCAATCAGTTCGTCTTCGCTGTAATAAGGGGCATCCATAAGTTTGGGACTTCCTGCTGCTGTTTCTCCGAGAATGGGGATTTGTTTTGTTCGAACCTCTTCTTTTTTAGGGGTTAGTGTATATTCTTCTTTCGTTTCGTCGTAATTTTGTTTTTCTCGATAGTTTAAAAACTCTATATATAGTTCTAGTTCCGCTCTATTTTTCTCGGAAAACTGAGGAGGAAAATAAGATTTTTCTTGCTCTCGATCCTCTCCGAATATTACATAATTTAGGGAAAGGCCTAAAAATGTAGATAACTTAGCGATTTTGTCATAGGAAGGGTACATAACCTTTCCTTCTCTAGCCTTTTTCTTCCAATCTACAAACAGATTTGTGTTTATACCACATGAAATCAAAGGGTCTTTCTCATTCAAGTTCTTTTCTTTTATTGCATCCAATAAGCGAAGTAAAACTTTATCCTTCATAACTATCCCTTTCTATAAGAAAAATCTTATTTTTGTATTTACAAACAAGAAATTTCTTGCTATAATACAAGTAACTTAAAAATTAACTTAATTATACCAAAAATATAGACTTTCAACCCAAAAATTTTGCATTTTAGTTGGCAGAGAGAAAAAAGGAGGTGGCTATTTGGTAGATAAAGGAGTCAGGGTATTGGAAATGCTAAATTAGAGAAAAGGATCTGCAAACAGGAGGCGAAAAGAATGAAATCAACAGAAATGAGAGATTACGAAAAGTTGGCAGAGTTATGTAAGCCAATTTTGGAAGAATTAAAAGAACACTTCCACCCTCATGTATCCGTTGTGATATCTGTGGATGGACTAAGAGTGGAAGAGTCCGTTTTTGGGATTCCGTCTAAATCCTAGAATAGCGATATGAATTTTTAATATACGATGCGTGATAACTTCCTTTGGATGCGGCTGCCATCAATCCGTTATAAACATATTCAGGGACATCATAGTAGTCATAAGTGCCTGAATTGAACTGTATTCTGAGGGTGCGCGATGGTTTGTCGTACCCAACGGATACTAAATTACTGGAAGAAACAGGTTGCATAATCATATTGATCACCTCCTTTCTATATATAGTAGGCAATACAAATATATTATACCATATGTAGAGTGAAAGGGCAAAAAATATGAAAAATTTAAGGAAAATAAGGTTATCAATGGGATTGAAACAAAGTGAAGTTGCTAAAATTGCAGGAGTATCTTATCAAATGTACTCCCATTATGAGACGGGAAGGAGAGAGTTACCTGTAAGAGTCGCTAGAAAAATAGCCAAGGGCTTAAAAGTTCATTGGATGGAGTTGTACGATGAGTAAAAAATGACAAGGTGGTGAGGAAGGTGGAAGAGAAGAAGAGAAAAAGAAGTTGGTCGAAAAGAAAAATTACAAAACAAGGAAAAGCCATTCGCGAAGAGTGTGCTCGTAGGAATATTACAATTTCAAGACTTGCACAAAACATGGGAATGAAGAGCACAAACTATTTATCTATGATTATGTACGGAGCTGTGGGAGCTGGTAAATATCAAGAGCAAATAGATCTGTTCTTAAAGGGAGAAAAAATAAGCTAGGGGGTGAAGAAGTGGAATATTTATCTTTGACAGAAGTTGCTAATCTGGAAGGAAAAACATGGGAAGCCATAAACAAAAGTGTGAGAAGGGGGAGAATAAAGTCGCAAAAAATAGAAACGGGAGAAAGGTGTGGTTTTGAATATAGAGTCCCTGTTTCCGAATTAAGCGAATCCGCAAAGATAAAATATTTTGCTGAAAACCCTCAAAAGGCGGAACTTCCCGAATCGAAAAAGTCGGATCTTGAGGTCAAGCTCGATGATTTGAGTTTAACTCAAAGAGAAGAGGCTTTTTATTGGGAGGGAGTTATAAAAAGCTGGCGTTCGTATGTGGGAGAGCATACGGAGAAGTCGGCAACAAAGGAGTTTTTAAGAAGATTCAACAAGGAGAGTGATAAGCAGGTAACAGAAAGAACTCTATATCGCAAATGGGAGCGATATAAGGAGTTCGGGATTGTCGGACTGGCAGACTTGCGAGGGAATCGCAAGAAGACGGGTGCGAAGATCAATGAGTGGGTGTGGCATACCTTCAGTTGGTGGTGGCTCGATGAGAATGAGCCGAGTGTGAGCTTTCTCTACAAGCTGATGCAAGGGTGGCTTGAAGAGAATAAGCCGGAGTTGTTACCGTTGCCGTCGGAAGCTACGTTTCGCAGGGCAACGCAGGAGATCCCATTACCGGTTGTGAAGTATTTCCGCAAGGGAGAGAAGGCGTTCTCGGACGAGTGTGAGACATTTATTCATCGGGATTATAGCAAGATCTTCTCAAACGATGTCTGGTCATCAGACTATCACACGATGGACATTATGGTAAGAGATGACGAGACAGGCGAAGTGTTCCGACCGTATTTTGTAAGTTGGTTCGATATCAAAAGTCGAAAGTTGCTGGGATTTCGGTTGACGAAGTCGGCAACAACGGACGGGGTTATCCTTTGTTTCCGCGATTGTGCGATGAAGTGGGGGCTTCCCGCTTCGGTGTACCTTGACAACGGAAGAGAGTTTCTATCGAGTTCATTCGGCGGGCGTGGAAGACGAAAGACGGATGAGCGAGCGGACTACGGGACAACGATCCTGGAGCGTTGCGGTGTGAGCATGACGAACGCGAAGGTCGGGAATGCGAAGGCGAAGATTGTCGAGAGGTTTCATAAGACGATGACAAATCAGTTTTCGAAGTGCTTTCTGACGTATGTCGGAAAGGGTCCGAGTTTCAGACCCAATCGTCACAATAAGGTTCTGAAAAAAGAGGAGAACATTCCGTTTCTATCTGAAATCAAGAGGGATCTGGAGAACTTTCTGGAAGGCTTCTACAACAACACAGCAAGCGAAGCTGAAGGGATGAAGGGGATGACACCGAACGGCTGTTATTCGGCGAATTTGGTAGAAAAACGCACGGCCACGGCGGAGCAGTTGAGGCTTTTGCTAACACGAAGCGTAAGGCTTCAGCAGTTCAAAAGGGACGGCGTATTTATCAAGGTAGGAGACGAAAAGGTCTACTATTACGAGAGCGAGTATGTGCAGGCGTTGCTTGGACAGCAGGTATATGTTCGCTATGATAGCGATGATTTGACTAAGGTATATCTCTATGATGAGAAGGAGAGATATATCGGAGAGTGCAGAAGGTCGCTCAAGGGCGGATATGAAGGAGCTGACGATGTAGAGGCGATGAAGGCGGTCGCTGCACATAATAGGAAATTGAGGAAAGATGTTCAGACATACTTGAACATCAAGGAACTTCAGGACGCTCCGAAGGTCGTTGAGGCGATGAGAAGCGTATCGGAAAGCATGAGGAAAAAGAATGTCATCGACTATGATGCGAAGGTGATCCGTCCGGTTATGACTAAGGAAAGGGTCGCAAAGGCATCGGGAGACGATGAGGAAGTCGGGATTTATTTCGAGCGGATGATCGAGAACGCTCGAAGGAAGAAGGAGGGAAAGGAATAGATGGATTATCAAAAGACGATCAACAAGGTTAAGGCATATATGGAGGATCGCGGGGTTACTCAATCAGCGATGGCAAAACGTGCAGGGATCGCAGAGAGTTCTTTCAGCAAGTTTTTGGCGGGGACTTATACGAAGATGGAGAAGATCGCGACACAGATTGAGGAATTTCTCGAAAAGGAAGAAGCTCGAGGGAATACGGTGTCGGCGGAGGACTTGGGGTTCGCAAGAACGACGATCTCGAACAAGGTGTTGAATGTATTGGAGTACTGCAATATTCAAAGGTCTCTGGGTGTTATCTACGGGGATGCCGGGATAGGTAAGACGTTCACAGCGAAAAACTGGGCGAAGGATCGGATGGACGTGTTCTTTGTAACGGCTAATCCGGCATTCTCCAAGGTGAAGCCGTTCCTTAGGATCTTGGCAAGGGCATTGAAAGTGGAAACAAGCGGGACAGTAGATGTTCAGATGATGGACATCATGGACAGGCTGTTCGAGAACGATAAGATGATTATTGTCGATGAGGCTCAGTGTCTCGATAAACGAACCCTGGAGATTATTCGGAGCATTAACGACGCGACGGGCACGGCGATCGTGCTGATCGGGAATGAAGTGGTTTATAGCAAAATGCTCGGAAAACGTCAGGCAGAGTTTGCTCAATTGTTCAGTAGGATCTCAATGCGGAATCATCTGTTGACGGATGATTTCGACATCGAGGACATGCATCTGGTCTTTGGGGGTGTGGAGCAGGATGTAGCGGAGTATCTCTTGAAGGTATCCCATTCCAAATATGGGCTTCGGGGAGCGACAGCATTGTATGCAAATGCCACGAACAACGGAAACGCGTCGGTGGCAGGGCTGAGATCAATGTCGAGGCAGATGGGCATCGAAGCATAAAAAAAGAAGTCCTTGTATGTTGGCGCATACTTGGACTTCGGATCCGCTCCGGTTGGGCGGACAAAAATGAATTCAAGGAGATTATAACACGCTGTGGGCGCGCTTGTCAAAGGAGGGGGCAGTGCAGACAAAGGTAGAGATGATGAAGGAATTGAAAAAGGTTCGGTTTTCGGTCCATGCGAGGCTGGTGCTCGCGGATCGGGAGGATAGAGAGGAATTTGTAAGAGTTTTGAAAAAGTTGGATGCAGTAATCAAGGAGATAGAGGAGTTAAAGGAGTAGAGGATGAAAACATACAAGTTATATCGATATATTGACGAGAAACAGATATATATCGCAGAAGACGACAACAATGCGATGGAAAATATTGAATATATAGGAGAGATCCAATCGGGTCTTACACTTGAACAATTGGCAACGGGCTTTTCTTGGACCGCGATGAAACGATTCGGAGAAGCACAGGAAAAACTGGAATCGATCAAGCGGGTAATCGGTTAGGGGGGACATATGAAGCATGGAAAAAGGCTAACAAGGAAGGAAAAAGAGTACTTTGCAAGTTGCAAGTTGAACCCGGGCAACTGGCTGAGAGTGAAAGAGACAAGGGAGTATGTGGAGTATGTAAACAGGGTATCGGGGAAGGTTAGGAGGATGGCAAAATGAAGAGAGGTCTGCGAGTGTATGCAAACGCGCTAAGGCGCAAAAATCGGGTAATCTATGAGGCGATATTTGAGTACCCGAAGGAGTGTCGTTATTCAAGAAGTGGAAACAGATATATCTTGTTTCCGTTTGAGATCTGGCAGCAGGATCGAAACGGAGCATGGTACTTCTTTTTGAGCGACTTCTTCGAGAAGGGGTTGTGGGGGGATTGTATCGGTACAAATCGACACAATCACGAAGATCTTGGACTGGCGTTTTTTCTCCACAATGACATCATCGCCTTCGATGTTGTGAAGAAGGCGACACGGGCGCATGGGTTAGATACCATAGCGCCCGGCTATCGGCATCGTGGAAGTCAGGGAGAAGAGAAGGAGAAACTGGAAAAGGTGATTAAGGAAATCACGGGAGAGAGTGCATATCGACTCCTTCGTATTGAAGGAGGAATGGCTGAGGAAGTAGGATACAAGGAATATGTGTATCCTACGCCTAAAAAATAAGGAGGACAGAGAGTGGGACGAGTAGACAAGTGGCTTTTGAGAGTGTGTTGGGTTCTTCAGGTGGTCGTGTGGGTCACGAATCAAATGGCTTACGGGACACAAAACGGGAGTGCCTTGGTGATGCCTTTTCTGTGGATCCTCTACCGCTTCGGCGGAGATATCGTTGAGGACTTCCGTGATCTTGCGGGATCAAGGAAGTCGGAGAGGAAACATAAGGATTTTAAGATTCGGAGTGCCTACGATGTTAAGTGTCGTATCAAAAAAAGGAGGGCAGCGTGAGACTGATCTATGGTAAGCGATACCGAATTCGCAGGAAGGTGGCGGATGAGAGAGATAAGCAACAGGTGGAAATTATGACGTTTGTCGGAAATGTTGACGATCAGTTGCTGTTATTCCGTCATCCGGCGGGATACAAGGAGGCGTTTTTGAAACGATTGGCGGGAGTAGATTACTTTATTGAAGAGGTTTCGGACAGCTTTCAAGATGATTTCCGGGAGGGGATGAAATGAGGTTTTCAATTCAAGAGTTCTTCTGGGATCTAATAAGAACTATGATTACAATCTATCTATGGGAGTTGTCCAAAAAATTAGAAAGACGCTATTACGAGAAAAAAAGAAACGGGAGGAAATGAAGATGAAACACTTGAGAATGGGGTGTGTCGCAGGCCGACACGATATTAAGCAGGCGGTGGACGGATATCTATTTGAGAGGGTGGAAGACGTCCATGATTATGAATATATGAGAGATGTAATCGAACGGAAGCTTGCTCTCGCAGGAAGTCTGGATTTATATGTAACGGGTTTGACTGCGGTCACGGCGGAAGCCGTGGCGACTTGCTGCAAGTATGGGATCGAACTCACTTTATTTCATTATGATCGTGAAACCGGCGAGTATAAAGCACAGGTGATTGTGAGCGATAGTGAGGCGGAGCTGTTGAAAGAAGGAAAGTAGATGAAACTGAAGAATGGAACGCTATTCACGAAGAAGGAGCTCGTTGGAATCATAAATGCACTTCTTTCGATAGAACGTAGTTTTGCAAAAACGAATTACATTATGAAGTTCATTGAAAAGAAGCAAGAGGAGCTCTTTGACGAGGTTGATAAGAAGTTGGTGATTCTTACGCACTTGGATGTGGAAGATCTTGATTTTTTCAAAACTCAGCGAAAGTTAACAGAAGAGATAAATTCTCTTCATAACGAGGTTCGCAAATGGGGAGAAGTGGTTGTTGTAGAAGGCAGGAAACAAAAGGAGGAAACATCATGTTAAATGAAAAAAGTTAGCAAGTCGGGAGGGATTACCATCCCGTCCCATTTGCGTCGAGAGATGGGAATTGCACCCGGCGAAAAAGTCGAGGTAAAAGCAGATGAGAGCGGAAACTTAGTTCTTGAGAGAGTGGAAGGTTCGTGTATCTTATGCGGAACTCATGAGAATCTGCTTAAGGTGGATAAGGTTTATATTTGCGAAAGTTGCGGCATGCAAGTGCATGAGGCATTGAAGGAGAGGGGCGAGTAGGATGATACGGGATCTGGACAAAAAATTGGAGCGGGTGCATCAGATCGAGCAGTCGATGTCGTCTTTGAAGAAGGAAAAGGATGAGATCACGGCGGAATTTCAGGCATACGGATTGCAGGAACTCGAAAACAAGAATATCAAGTATTTGGAGCTGTCGGGCAGTGAGGGGAGTTGCAATATTGGCTACAAAGAGAAGTTAAGTGTAGATAACTTTGAAAAGCTTAGACAGGTGGCAGGATCGATCGTGGACGCAAAAGCAAAGATCACGATGGAGCCGAAGGTGGAATTTACGGACAAGAAGTTCCAGGCTGCTTTGATCGCACTTTACAAAGGCGAATACAAGGAACACGATCTCCCGGGCCTGCTCCGCGGGCTTGGGCTGGATGAGTCGGAGATCAAGGCGGTGCTGAAGAAGTTAAAAGGAGATTACTTTAAGGACAAAGCACTTCTGGAATCGTTCGGAGCGAACGACGACGATCTGGAAGAGGAACTTGATCTAATCAAGGAACATCTCAACTACGAGCTTGTTTCGAGGTATTTCGATTTGGATCAGATCAATATCGAGGATCTGCGTAAGGCGATCTTCGTGGAAGACAGTTTGGCAGTGGGATATAAGTTTAAGGAGTAGCAGGATATGAAGTTGTTTCTTGAGTTAGAAATTGATTTAGAAAAATCAGGGATCGATGATTTGTATTTGGCAGAAAATGAGCAGGAGATCGTGGAGGGTCTTCTGCTCCATGGATATGAGGAGGAAGCGTTACATATCAGACTTCTTTCTTATGAGTACACAGGTAAAGGAAGGAGAGAAGAATGAACCTGGAACGATATTCTGAAGAGGATAAGAGGGTTATTGAACAATATTTCGAATGTCTTCGAGATGGGCGGTTGACGGGGAAGGTCTCTCCGGCGATCCTGGAGAGGGAGGTAAAATATTGGGAGAAGTTCAGTGTGGATGTGGTGATCGAGGCGCTGCGGATCCACATTCGGGACTATCCGGCACACAGGGAGAGTTATACCCGAGGGATCATGAGAAACCTTCAAAATCAAGGGTTTCGAAGGAAGCCGCAAAGGAGGGCTCAGGAATATAGAGATCCGTCCCGAGCGGGGCAAGAGATGGATGAGGAACTGAGGAAGGAACTGGAACTATTAAACGATCTTAGAGAGGACTGGGCGGAAGATGAATAAGGTGAGTAAGAAAAAAGAAATAAATCGCGCTCAGATCAACAAGATTTGGGCAAGCGCAGCAGAGCGGGGCATGTCAAAAGAAGACCTGTATGCTCTGATTTTCTCCGTCGCAAAAAAAGAGAGTATGAAGGCGCTTACTTGGATAGAGGCGAATGCAGTGATCAATCGGATCGTCGGAGCGGAAGAGAGCGAGATTTATCAAAACAAGGTAGGAAGACAAAGCACGGAGCGGATGAGAAGAAAAATCTACATGCTGGTCAAGACACTCGGATGGGATAATAATCCTGCTCGAATTCAAGGTTTTTGCAAGAAAATGTTCGGCGTGGAAAAGGTAGAGTGGTTAAGCGCAAAACAATGCTATCAACTGATTGAGGCACTGAAGAAAATGATAGCACGAGAGGAGGCAGGAAATGAAGATCATCAAGCACCCGGAGCTGAAGTTTAAGCCGATGCAAAGGGTCGAAAAGTCGGAGAAGCGCTACATCGTTACACATCACCCGGAGGCAAAATCATCCTCTCCGGCGCAAATTCACGCATGGCACCTCTCCCGCGGATGGTCCGGAGCGGGATATCACTTCCTAATTCGGAAGGACGGGACAGTGCATGAACTAAGACCGACGCTGACGGTCGGAGCGCACTGCCCGACCAAAAACAAGGACGGGATTGGGGTGAGCTGGGAAGGAAATTTCATGGAAGAGAGGGAAATGTCCTCGGCACAATTTAAGGCCGGGGTGGAGCTCTATCAGTATTTGATGAAGGAGTATGACATCCCGCTCGAACGCGTCGGGAGACATTGTGATTACCGAGCGACGAACTGCCCGGGGAAGTACTTCCCTTGGAAGGCTCTGATGTCGGAACTCTCGGGAAAGAAAAAAGAGGAGATCAAGTCGGAGGTATTGACTTCAATCTTGGGCAAGACAGGGGTCACAAAGGAACAGGTTTTGCAGTATGTGAATCAGATCAATAAGGACTGCAAGATTTCCGTGAGGTTGACGGAGTGGATCGGATATTACTTTAAGTACTGCGAACAGTACAAGATAAGAGCCGAGGTTGCAATCGCTCAAGCATTGCACGAAACGAACTATCTTCGTTTTGGCAATATTGTACAGGCTTCACAAAATAATTTTGCCGGACTTGGAGCACTTGACGGAAATGAAAAGGGGCAGGCGGCAAGTTTCCCGTCTGCAGAGGTCGGAGTCCTGGCTCATGTTCAGCACTTGGTAGCGTATGCAACTACGGTATATGTCAAAAACTTGGTAGATCCGCGGTTTGGGCTTGTGCATCGGGGCAGTGCTCCGTATTTGGAGTATTTAGCGATCCCGAAAAATCCGCGCGGAGTAGGTTGGGCGAGCGATAAGGAGTACGATGTGAAAATAAAAAAGATTATTCATAATATCAACGGTGTGAAGGTGCAACGGGAGCACTGGGGCGCGAAGTTCATCAGGGAACTGCAAGAGAAGGCGATCATCTCGGAGTGGCACGATCCGGACAGTAGGGTTACATGGGCGGAATTCGCTGCGGTTCTGAGTAAGATTGTAAAGTAAGAAGAAGGGGGGAGATACACTTGGAGGAATGGATCAAGAACTTGAGGGTCGAGGATCTGGAAAGCCCGTATGATGTCATTGCTGAAGAATTGGGGCTTGAGGCGGCATTTGTGATTGAGAAACTATTTCGAGGGCAACAGGTGTATTTTCCCTCGTTCAAAAAAGCGAATGCTACGAGGATCAAAGAGATGATTTTGGAAGAGTTCGATGGGTACAATTATGCAAAGCTGGCGAGGAAGTACGATTTTACCGAGCGGCATATTCGCTCGATCTGCTCCAAGTATGAGGAACAGGCGAGTAAGCAACCGGACGGTCAGCTTGATATGTTTGATCCTTAGAAGGGAAGAGACGGTATCGTCTCTTTTTTTTATTGAAACAGTCGACAGGATGTAGTAATATAATAACAAATAACAATCATGGAAGGATGAGTATGGTTAAATACGTTGTTCAAGTGGTAGCCTTTGGGTGTTTGAGTACATATTTGCTTTTTTCGGCGATTATAGTGGCGATAGCAGCGAATGATTTCGGAGCGTTCGAGTGGGGGTTTGTGGCAATTTTTGTCGGAGTTCCGGCGTTCTTGGATGTTAAACTGTATAAGGCACTCAAGCGGACGCAACGAGAGAGAAGGCGTTCTCATCAACGAGATCCGGTAAGGGTTGAGCCTGTTGCTCAACCTCAAGGGGATTTTAATGTCTACCATATATCGAGAGACGACTTTGATGGAATCAACAATGAATTTGAACGGTTGAATAACGAGAATGATATTCGGATTTTGCAGGAAAGTATTGACATAATGAAGAGTACTATGAATATAGATACGTTTTTCGGAAGACACAA
>JAUMWQ010000061.1 GCA_030529565.1 Filifactor alocis
GTCCTTAAAACTTGTGCAGATAACGGCTTTTGCCGTTTCTGCACGGTTTTTGGGAAAAGAAATAGAAACTTTTGTGTATAAGGATGTCTTGTACTTCTGTATAGAAAGAAAAAAGACTGTGAATGCGCCTAAAACTTGATTTTCAGTAGGAAGTATCGTGCAGATCTTTGTAATATCTTTTTTGTGGAAGGAGTTTCTGTTTTGTATAGAAGTATAGACAAACCACATCGAAAAACACTAGATTTCCTTATACTCAGCATGATGAGGTCGGTGTGGAAAAGAAAGAAGTTTAGGAGGAAGTATATGAAAGCAAGACTGTCATCGATTGTATTATCGTTGAGTTTGCTGTGCTCCACCCTTGTTTCGCAAGGGGCGGTATATGCAGATAATCCCGAGATTCAAAGCGGCGAAGCTCAAGTGGTCGATCCGGCTCAGGAGACCACGGCTTATGTGCAGAATCCGGTATTGTCCGATCTGATACGTCAAGCGAAGGACGAGTATCAGGATGAGGATGAGATAAGTCTTATCGTAGAAGTGAACGATAAGGTAATGAGGGAAGTTCATTCCATGGATGTTCCCGATATCGCTTTGGTAAAAACTTCCGAAGGATTGGAAGCTCAGATACAATACGCGAGTGAGTCTCAAGATAAGCTAAGAGATATCATGGACGATAAACAGATCTCCTATGTTATTACGGAGCGTTACGAAACGGTGTTGAACGGTTTTTCGCTCAAGACGAGTTTTGCGGAAGCAAAGGAGATCGCAGTTCTTCCTGAAGTTGCGTCTGTACAGATCAACCGCGTTATACCGGCTCCCGTACTGAAGGAAGTTGATGTGTTGCGTCCCAAGGACACTTCGAGTAACGAGATGATTCATGCTCAAAGTGCTTGGGATAGTAAATATACAGGAAAGAGACAGTTAATAGCCGTGATCGACTCGGGAGCAGACCCGAATCATGAGATTTTTCAAAAAGTGGATGAAACATCCCTTCGTATCAGAAGCATGGAGGAGACAAACCAATTGATCTCCGAAAAACAATTGAGTGCAGGGAAGTATTATAATGCGAAAATCCCCTTCGGTTTCAACTATGCAGAGAGAAATACGGAGATCAAAGAAAGAACACAATCTTCTCACGGAATGCACGTTGCAGGGATCATTGCTGCTAACGGAGAGAATTTGAAAGGTGTCGCGCCTGACGCACAGCTTGCGGTCATGCGTGTATTCGGAGGAGGACTCTTTGGCGGAGGAACGACTCCTGAGATCTACAACAAGGCGATCGACGATGCCGTGAAAATGGGTGTAGATAGCATCAATATGAGTTTGGGCTCCACTTCGGCTACTGACAGCGGCATGGAACCGACTACGGTCAAAGCTCTACAAGACGCTCAAAAAGCAGGTATTGTAGTAGCTATCGCAGCAGGAAACGACGGATTTATGGGTTTTGGTCCTTTGGATAAAGTACCTTCCACACAACCGGACTATGGAACGATAAACTCTCCTTCCGTAACGGACATTTCTCTTTCCGTTGCTTCTGTTGAAAACACGAAGGTCAAACAAAAAGGAATGCTCTTGCACACGGATCCGGCAAAGAATGTGTTGTATTCTGCGACCGATAAGAAACCTTTCCCCTCAGGAAAGTTGCGTTTTGTTGAAGTGGGCAAGGGTTACAAAGAAGATTACACAGGTAAAAGTGTAAGAGATAAAGTTGCGTTGATCGAAAGAGGCGAGGATCCCGAGAAAGGAGATTTCACATTTTATGATAAGGTCAAGATCGCTCAAGAAAACGGAGCAGTAGCAGCTATTGTTTACAACCATCTGGATGAAGATCAATTGACAAGAATGGCCGGGCTTGATAAGGAAGAAATCACCATCCCCTCTTGTTTTATCAGCAAAAAATCCGGGGAACTTCTAAAAAATCATTCGGAGAAAGAAATTGAGTTTTCAAATGAAGAATCCTTCATTGCAAATCCCAATGGATATAAACTTTCCGCTTTTTCAAGCTGGGGAATGACGCAGGAAGGAAACCTTAAGCCGGATATCTCTGCTCCCGGAGGAAACATCTATTCTTCGATCAACAACGGAGCCTATGAGGTACTAAGCGGTACATCCATGGCTACACCTCACGTAGCAGGGGGTATTGCCGTTGTAAAACAGTATGTGGAAGCTAAGTTTCCAACTGTTGTAGGCGAAGAAAAACATGCCTTGGTCAAGAATCTTCTTATGAGTACAGCTTCTCCTTATAAGGATGCAAATACACAGGCCTACGGTTCTCCAAGAGGACAGGGTGCAGGTTTGATGAACCTTCAAAGAGCTCTGCGTTCAAGTGTCGTCGCTATCGGAACTAATGGTGTGTCCAGTGTTAACTTGAGAAATATCGAAGGAAACACCGTAGAGGTTAGGGGCAAGCTGAAGAATTACGGTTCAAGCCGACGTGAGTTTGAATACTATGCTGTTTTAAATACGGATACGGTAGAAGACGGAAAAGCTCTTTTGAAACCTTATCAATTACAGACAACTGCTGAGTCTAAAAAGAGTATCACAGTTGAGCCTAATGCTGAAGTTGAGTTTTCTGTCAGCTTTACCCTGTCGGAAAGTGAGATTTCTCGACTGATGGGCGAGATGCCTAAAGGTTTCTTCTTAGAGGGTTATGTCTTCTTTACGGCTACTGATGGAGGAGAAGATGTCAACCTTCCTTATGTAGGATTCCGTGGAAATTGGGAAAACCTCGATGTGATCGAACCTAGTATCTATGACTTGTTGGATCAGAACAGAAAACCGTACTATTATGAATTGGCAGACAGGGTAGAATATCCCTTCACCTATCTTTCCTCCAAGGAAGGAAACAAGTTGGTCGCACTTGGAGAGTTAGCGGATAGCACCTTTGCAGATCCTAAGTATGAAAAAGACAAGATTGCTTTTTCTCCGAACGGAGATGGAAGTGGTGATTATGCAGCCTTTTTTGCAACCTTCTTGAGAAACTATAAAGATTTTCAGTTGAATGTTTATTATGCAAGTGATGTTCAAAATAGCAACCCAATCTATTCCGTATCTCAAAAAGATGATAAAGGAAGGAAAAACTACTTTATTTCTGGCTTTGGAGGACCCAACTTGAATACAAACCAAAGACATTGGAAGTGGGAAGGAAAGAATGCTTCCGATGAGTTGGTTCAAGATGGGCATTATCGAATTGTTGTAGAGGCGAAACCGGACGGTAAGTTTAATAATAAACAGACCTTGGTCTTCCCTGTTACTGTCGATACAGTCTTTCCGAGAATCGTCAAGAGTAGTTACGAAAAATCGACGGGAATATATCACTTAGAACAAGTCGAGGAGAAGGGCTCCGGTATTAGAAAACAAGTTATTAAAGCGCGTTATAACGATGAAGACAAGGTGTACCTCCCTGATAGCGATGGCAGATTTACCTTGCCGACAGATCTTGATAGTTCTAATGCAACCCTGGTCATCTCCGACTATGCATACAACACTCTTGAGCTTCCTTTGGATAAATCGGTTCGAAAAGGAACAGAGAGAAGTATTATCGTAAATGCGAAAATTTCTTCCGGTTCCGTTTCAAAAGACAAGTTCAAATGGATCGTTTTGGACAGCAACGGAGCGGAAGCTGATCCTTATAATCTTGAGGTCGGAAACTATACCTTGGTTATTTCCGATGTAGATGAGATGTATGAGCTTGTAGGTTCGGACAGAATTCCTTTTGAAATCAGAGCAAACGATCCGGATTATGTAAAAGTTATCGACGTTAACTTCAGTTACAAGGATAGATCAGAAGTCTTTGTCTCCGTTGCAAAACCGAGAGAAGCGTCCTTAAAACTCTTTATGGTAGACAGACAAAACGGTGCTGAGTACGAGCTTACTCCTAAGGTTGGTCTTGGAATCTATACGGCAAACATACCCAATGGAGAATACAAGTTGACGGTAAGAGATTTGGATGAGAACTACTATGCGATGATTCCGATCGATACTGTTACTGTAGAAAAGGGTGGAACCGGTTCGGTTCTTCTCTCTGTAGAAGTAAATGAGAAGAGAATGAAGGAAGTGACCGTTACCTTAGTCCGTAACGGATATCAAGGCCCGGTAGATATGATATTCAGAGGAAAGGATCATATTAAGTCGAGATATGAGCTTAGTTTCGGCGAAGGAGAAGTTGAAAAGAAAGTGATGTTACCCAATAAGCTTGAGTTCAACATCTATATGCCGAATCTTGAAGGAACAGGTTATGGATCTCCTGTTTTGACTTACAAACCGGTATTGAGAAAGTATAATCTTACGGTAGAACTGATCAAAGATGCGACTGTTGTTCCCGTTCCGGTAGATAAAGATGCCTTGATTTTGAAGATCAATCAGGCAAGACAATTGAAGGAAGAGAACTTTGATTTGGAAGAATGGGAAGTCTTTGAAGTCGTTCTTGAAGAAGCGGAGAAGGTACTTGCAGATCCGAGCGCAACTCAAGATCAAATCGACAGTGCCAGAGAAAAACTTTCTGATGCGATGAATCAATTGATCAGCAGTTCTCGAGAAAGTGATAAAAAGAGACTGGAAGAAAAAATCAGAGAAGCTGAGGATATTTATGCTTCCCTCGATGAAAACTATACGCAAGACTCTAAAGAGTTTTTGGTTATTGCTATTGAAGGGGCAAAGATGACGCTTAGATCTAAGGAACCTGAGCACAATACTCCCGAGCATATTCAGGCGACCATTGACATGCTTGATAGAGCAATCAAAAACTTGAAGCGTATAGACGGAAAAGTCGATAAGAGCGAATTGGGTATCCTCCTCAAAGAAGCAGATGAACTTATTGCAAACGAAGCATCCTTTACAGAGGAGAGTATAGGGGCTCTTAAGGACGTCTATCAAAATGCAAAAGATGTTTTTGAGGATGAAGATGCTTCAGATCAAGATGTCAAAGATATCATTGGCATTTTCAAAGGCTATTTGGCTTTGGTTGAATCCAAGGCAAATAAAGATGAATTGCGCAATTTGGTAGATGAGATCTCGGGATTGGATCTTAAACAGTATAAGATCGAAGGAAGACGAGAATTGCGTAAGGCATTGCGTGAAGCTAAGAGAATTCTTGACGATAAGAGAGTGACGCAGGAAGAGGTAGATGCCGCTCTCCAAGCTTTGGTAGAAAAGAAAAATGCTTTGGAAAAGAAAGACGGCGAGGGTGATGTGAACGAAAGCTTTGCGATCGTGATCACAACGACATCGGGAATCACAGTAGAAACCATTCCGGCGGACAAGGCAAAGCAGGGAGAAGAAGTTCAGATCATCGTATCGATAGAAGAGCCCGAGAAGTACGAACTCGGCAGCTTAAAGGTTGTAGATGATCAGGATAATGAAGTTCCTGTTACAGACTACAAGTTTGTGATGCCCGGTGGAGATGTCGAGATTTTGGCGACCTTGAAAGAAAAAGTAAAACCGACTCCAAGTCCCGGAGGAAGCCCCGGCGGAAGCTCCGGAGGCGGCGGTGGAGGTGGCGGAAGCTCCTCAGCTGTAACTGCTCCGAAACAAGTCGCGAATGTAATCTCCAGAGTCCCGGAAAAAATAAAATCTAAGATAGATCAGATCCAAAAAAATACAAAGATCTATTCTTCTCAAACTCTCAAAGCCTTGGAAGAAGCTATGAAACTTCTTGCAAAAGATGAAAAGGCAGGACAGAAAGCCTTGGATAAGGTCTTGGAAGATGCTAGGGTAGAAAAGATCACCTACACCTTAGAGCAAGGTTATATGCAAGGATATGAAGGAAATAAATTTAAGCCTGATGCTCATATCACACGTGCAGAAGCTTCTATATTGTTTGCAGACCTGATCGAAGAAGAAGAGCTCAAGAAACTTGTATTTTCAGATGTAAAGCAGGATGTATGGTATACGGCTGCTGTTATGAAACTTTCTTCAACAGGATATCTAAGAGCTAGAGAAGATGGAAATATGCATCCGAACGATGAGATTACTCGTGCGGAATATGCTTATATTCTTGCTAAACTTAGAAACTTGCCACCGGCAAACAAGATTATGAGAGATGTACCCAAAGAGCATTGGGCGGCAGAAGCTATCGCTGCTTCTATCGAGGCGGGAATCATCTCGGGTTATGACGATGGAACGGTTCGTCCTGACCAACCGATCACACGTGCGGAAGCGGTTTCTATGATTCAACGCACCTTCAACACAAAGAAGGATATTAAAGAGAAAACACCTTACAGCGACGTACCGGAAGGACATTGGGCTTATGATGTCATTGTAGCTGCAAGAAAATAACACCGTCAAAGGAGCAAAGGCATACGGTTTTACCGTATGTCTTTGCGTGCCTTTTTTGAAAAGAGTTTAGGCATGATCTTGCAGTTCTTGTAATCATGGTTATTTGCTTGTACTGTCATGAATATGGGGCGTGTACTACCGCTCTTCGACAGAAGCATGCTTATATCGATAACGGCTCCTGTACAAAAATTTGTTTCATTATCCATAGAGCAGAGGGTATTGATAACCATAGTTCAAACGGATAACAGTATAATCGACTAAGACTGTTTTAGGGATCTTGGGATACGAGCTGTATGTCGGTTGAGGCGATAGGTAACGGTATATCTCCGATAAGGGGAAAATACTTGTTTTGTTTTGAGAAAGGAAATATTATGAAAAAGACGATAATTGGGATCTTATGTGCAACGATGGTCGCGTTGACAGGAGTTACGGCATTTGCTGAAACAACGCATTTCAGTGTTCCTGTAAAATTGATCAACGCTTATCAAAAAGACAAGCCCTCCATGGCGAACAAGGCTTTGAGGAGCGAAGCGGATGTTGTTGTGGATGAGAGCGGAACCACGATAAGCATCTATCTGAAGCCCTTGGAGTTTGGAGGAACTGAGGAAAACCTCAAGAAGATGTTTTTGGTCGAAAACGGTAAGAAGATCGAAGGAACAAAGAGTGAAACTGGAGAGAAACCTTATAATGTCAAAGTAGAATTGAAGAGCTCGGCTCAAAAGCCCGCTGGGTTGGAAGCAGCTGTTTGGGTAGACGCTATGGACAAGATCAAAGGAGGGGGAGACGGTTCGGGAGAACAGAAGGTCTTCTTGGCTCTTGACTGGTCGAAGTCGACGGAAGTGAAGGAAGGCGAAAAGAAGGAAGATGTTACACCTGCACCTGCCGTACCTGAAAAGAAGGAAGATGTTACACCTGCACCTGCCGTGCCCGAAAAAAAGGAAACGGTAAAGGTGGAGGTTCCCAAAAGTGGAATAGGAGTTCAGATCAACGGCGCTCTTGTCAATTTTGATACTCCGCCCGTATCCAAGGGTGGAAGGACTCTGGTCCCTCTTCGTGCGATCTTTGAAGCTCTTAACGCACAAGTGAAGTGGGATGCGGCAACCAAGAAGATCACTGCAGTCAAAGAAGGAAGAACGGTCGTACTGACTTTGAACAAAAAACAGGCTACTATCAGCGAGAATGGAAAAACCAAAACTGTAGAGCTGGATGTCCCTGCAGGACTTGAGCAGGGTGGAAGAACTTACGTTCCGCTTCGTTTCATAGGAGAGGCCTTCGGAAACAAGGTTTCTTTTGAGAAAAAAGGAAAGGGCAGCTTGATCGTGATCGAATAGATGCCAAAATAAAAAAGGATGTTTTCCGATAAGGAAGATGTCCTTTTTTGTTATTGATCCTAGATATAAGGCAATGCCGAACAAATGTAACGTTTTGATTTTCTTATGAATTTGCAAAAAGTGGAATTTTGTCGAATCAGTGCTTTTGAGAAATTCAGAATTCATGTAAAAAGTGATTTTACGATGACTTTTGTGTTATTCGGTATTTCCATAATAAAAAAGACGACCTATGTCGTCAAAGGTTGGCGGGAATGTGTGAGAATCGAACTCACCAAAGAGGCTATTAACCCCTCATATCGGTTTTGAAGACCGAAGGGCACACCAGCACCCATCCACTCCCAAATACTTGTATATTCTAACACAAGGTAGGGATATAAATCAATAAGAAAATCGTTTTTTTCAAAAGAGAAATCATGGATCAATCAGCGCAGCTTATGTGAAAAGGGAGGGGGGTTTTGCTCAGAAGAATGTATTTGTCGTAATAGATCGACTTTTTTTAAAGCTCCAAAATCAAATTTATAAGGATTTTTTATGACAGGATCGGGGTATCGCTTTTATGGATACCTCTAAAGGGGATTTGCTTATGGGGATGGAGTCTGATCTTGAACTGAAAAATGGGTGGAAAAATACCCTCATATATACGGATGTCCGTCTTGAGCGAAAAGGACAGGAGTTTTTACGAATATATCCTTCCATGCACTTCTTCGATAAAACATCTGTCTCGATCATCAAAACAAAGGGGATATGGCCTAATTTGAAAGTTCAGCACCAACCCGAACTTATATGAAGGATAGTATCCTTGAAGGTGTTGATTTGAAAGACTTACGTATTTTGGAGATTCATAGAAAGATCAACATGTCTCTTGGTGCGATGTTTTAGGAGCGGAGAAGTCAAAATCATCGACATCAAATATTCAAACGGATGCTATATCGGCTCTCTTCCTCTTAGGCGGATGAGACGGGCTAGGAAGAAATCTCGGATATTTCACGAGTAAGTGGGGAAGTTTTGCATAGGAACAGAAATATGATCGATTGGAAAGGGAGATAGGATTTGGGAGAAAAGATGGAAAGGGGTTGGAGGCTCTCCTCCTCTTATAAAAAATTGCCGGGGATCTTTTACAGAGAGGTGGAAGGGGAGAGGTTTCCGAAGCCGAAGTTGCTTATCTGTAATAAGGAGTTGGCGAGGTTTTTGGAGATAGAAGAAGAGATCGAAGTTTTGAGCGAAGAGGAGAAGGCGGAATTATTTTCCGGAAGAAGTCTTCCTCCGGGAGCCTCACCGATCGCGCAGGCCTATGCAGGCCATCAGTTCGGATACTTCACAATATTGGGGGACGGGCGTGCCATGTTGATGGGAGAACAGGTCTTATCGACAGGCGAAAGTTATGACATTCAGTTTAAGGGAAGCGGAAGGACGGATTTCTCGCGAGGAGGTGATGGCAAGGCGACCTTGGGCCCGATGCTCAGGGAATACCTGATCAGTGAGTTTATGGCAGCTCTTGGAATACCGACGACGAGGAGCTTGGCTGTTGTAACGACGGGAGAGAGAATATGGCGGGGTCGGTTTCTTCCCGGAGCAGTGCTTACACGAACGGCACAGAGCCATATTCGGGTGGGGACCTTTCAGTATGCCGCTATGGGAGAGAGGTTCGAGATGGAAGCACTCGCCGACTACACAATAGAGCTCCACCATCCCCATCTGAAGAATTTGGAAGCAAAAGAGAGATACAGACTCTTCCTTCGGGAAGTTGTTCAAAAACAGGCCTTCCTAGTCTCAAGATGGCAGTCGGTCGGTTTTGTTCACGGGGTTATGAACACGGATAATATGTCTGTTTCGGGGGAGACCATAGACTACGGTCCCTGTGCTTTTATCGACGAATACAATCCGAAGACGGTCTTCAGCTCCATCGACAGTCAAGGTCGGTATCGATATGAAAACCAACCGAAGATAGCCGAGTGGAACCTGGAGAGGTTTGCAGAAACCCTGCTCCCCTTGTTGGCCAAGGACGAGAGAGAGGCGATCGGGATCGCTGAGGCGGAAGTATCGAAGTTCCAGGCCTTGTATAAAGAATTTTGGATGGATATCATGCTTAAGAAACTCGGTATCATAGAGAGTTTGCAGGGGGATGAAGAAATCGTGGAAGATCTCCTGTCCGCGATGGAGGGAAGCGAGGCCGATTACACCAACAGCTTTGCCCGTCTTACCATGGAAGAAAATGGCGAGGACGGAAGGTATCTTGAAGGAACTCAAGCTCTGTTTGCGGATGAATTCTTTCAGACTTGGAGAAAGAGATGGAAGAATCGTCTTCTCCTACAGGCTGAAATGATTAGAAGAAGAGGGGAAGACCCCTCTAGTGCGGGAAGGGTAATGAGGGAGGTCAATCCCTGGTTGACGGCTCGAAACTTCAGGGTGGAGGAAGTCCTGGACAGAGCTCTGAAAAACGATATGGAGGCCTTCCATAGATTTTTGTCGGTCTTAAAATGCCCCTATGATCACGACGGAAGGAACGAAAGATACCAAGAATTGTCAAAGATCTCCATGAAGGGCTACAGAACTTTCTGCGGAACCTAAGGAGATACCGCATAATTCAAAAAATCAGCATAAAACCAATTTTGTACGAAGGGTGAAGTTTTTGAAAATATTGATATGACAAACCTTTGTGTTTTATAAAAACAGAAAAAATCAGAAACTTGCCTTTGTGCGGTGTTTCCCTAAGATATTTGAGTTGTTCAGATTTGAACTTGTTGAAATTTGTGTTATCAAGTGTTTTGATCTATAAAAGGAGGAATCATGGAAAAGATCTATTATGAAAACTTGCTTCGAAAAAACAGTAGGGGGAGTGAGGAGTCGGAAAAAATGTGGGACCAGAGGGCGGTTCGCTTTTATGAGGCACAGAAAAACGACCGATCCACATTTACGCAAGAAGTCGTAAATGTATTGAGAAAAAGGGGGATTTTGGAGAAGGCGGAAATTTTGGACATCGGCGGTGGAAGCGGAAGATATGCACTGCCTCTTGCAAAAGAAGGAAGGCATGTTGTTCTTACGGACATATCAGGGAATATGCTGAAACTCGCAAGGGAAAATGCGGAGCAAAACGGAGTTGAGAACATATCGTTTGAGAAGTTGGTATGGGAAACGGCGAGTCTTTCGGACCTGAAATGGGAGAAGAAATTCGACTTGGCATTTGCGTCCATGTGCCCTGCGATTCGAACTCCTGAAGGTTTGTATAAGATGGCTGAAGCATCTAAAGGGTATTGTGTCATCAATCAATACATCCGGAA
>JAUMWQ010000062.1 GCA_030529565.1 Filifactor alocis
ACGTTTTTTCGTGTTTAAAAGAAATGAATTAGGGAAAATAAGTTAAAGAGAGCCTTTGAACAGTTCAAAAAAGTGTTTGACAGGGGTAGTTTTAGGATCGAGAACTGTTTGGGGATCAGACTACTTAGCAGATATGAAAAAGACAGTTGGAACATTGTGAGAACAAGAACGAAAAGTATGATGAAAGGGTGATGATGATGTTTTTTAAAACAACACCGGAACATGAGGCCTTCCGTAAGAAGGTAAGAGAGTTTGCAGAAGCGGAGGTAAAGCCGATCGCTTTTATGCTGGATCAAAACAACGAATTTCCGACAGAGGCAGTCAAAAAGATGGGAGAGCTTGAACTGATGGGGATCCCCTATCCGAAGGAGTACGGCGGAGCGGGCTTGGATGCCTTAAGCTATGCGATTGCCGTTGAAGAGCTTTCGAGAGTGGACGGAGGAACGGGAGTTATCCTCTCTGCTCACGTATCCTTGGGTTCTTATCCGATTGCCGCTTACGGAACGGAAGAACAGAAGAAAAAATACTTAGTGCCTTTGGCAAAGGGTGAGAAGGTAGGAGCCTTCGGTCTGACCGAGCCCGAAGCGGGAAGTGACGCGGGCGGAACACAGACTATCGCGGAACTCAACGGAGACCACTATATTTTGAACGGAGGCAAGATCTTTATCACCAATGCTCCGGTTGCAGACACCTATGTCGTCTTTGCAGTAACGACACCGGATATCGGAGTAAAGGGGATCAGTGCCTTTATCGTAGAGAAGGGTTGGGAAGGATTCAGTTTCGGAGACCACTACGACAAGTTGGGGATCCGTTCCTCTTCGACCGCCGAGCTGATCTTCAACAATGTAAAAGTACCTAAAGAGAACCTCCTGGGCAAAGAAGGACAGGGATTCAGGATTGCGATGGAGACCTTGGACGGAGGACGTATCGGTATCGCTTCTCAAGCTCTCGGAATTGCACAGGGAGCGTATGAGCACGCACTCAACTATGCAAAAGAGCGTGTTCAATTCGGCAAGCCCATCGCCTTCCAACAAGCGATCTCCTTCAAGTTGGCGGATATGGCTACCAAGCTGAGAGCATCGAGACTGATGATCTATTCCGCTGCGGAGATGAAGCAACATCACGAGCCCTACGGAATGGAAGCGGCTATGGCGAAACAATATGCGTCCGATATGGCGCTTGAGATCGTAAACGATGCACTCCAGATCTTCGGAGGAAGCGGATACCTCAAGGGAATGGAAGTAGAGAGAGCTTACCGAGATGCAAAGATCACGACTATCTACGAAGGAACCAACGAGATCCAAAGAGTCGTTATCGCATCTCACCTTATCGGAAGACCGCCGAAGAAGGAGAGCGCGGGAGCGAAAAAAGCTGCATCGGCGATCACGGGTGCGCGTAAGAAGATGATCTTCAAAGACGGAGATGCCAAAGATCAGGTAAAAGCATTGGTCGAGGCACTCAAGAAGGACGGATACGACTTCAGCGTAGGAATCGACATCGATACTCCGATTGCGGATGCGGAGCGTGTGGTAAGTATCGGAAAAGGAATCGGAGACAAGAAAAACGTAAAACTTGCTCAAGAGCTTGCGAAGCAGGCGGGAGCGGCACTGGGATCCTCCAGACCTGTAGCGGAGACTTTGAAGTATGTACCTCTTAACAGATATGTGGGAATGTCCGGTCAGAAGTTCAAAGGAAACCTCTATATCGCGGTAGGTATCTCGGGAGCGGGACAACACCTCAAGGGGATCAAGGACGCAACGACCATCGTTGCCATCAACAAAAACGGCAATGCTCCGATCTTCAAGAACTGTGACTACGGTATCGTAGGAGATGCTCTTGAGATCCTGCCCCTGCTGACCAAGGAATTGGATAACGGAGAAGAAAAACAACCGGCACCTCCGATGAAGAAGATGAAGCGTTCCAAGCCGAAGAAGACAGCTCCGAGCTACGGACTCTATGTATGTAACGGATGCGGATACGAGTACGATGCGGCAAACGGAGATGTGGAAGGCGAAGTTGCAGCGGGAACCAAGTTTGAGAAACTGCCGGAAGAGTGGATCTGTCCTACCTGCGGAGAAGAAAAAGGACACTTTGTAAAAGTTGAGTTCCCTGAAGAACGTCAATAAGCGATATCGGATAAAAGGAGGAAAAAAAATCATGTATTGTGTAAGAAAGGTAACAGAGGATCTGTATTGGATAGGAGGAAACGACCACCGTCTATCCTTGTTCGAAAACATCCATCCTATTCCCAAGGGAGTATCCTATAACTCCTATGCGCTCATCGACAAAAAGACCGTATTGTTCGATACGGTGGACTGGTCCATTTGTAGGGAATTTTTGGATAATTTGAAGTTTGTATTGGATGGCAAGGATCTTGACTATGTCGTGATCAACCACATGGAGCCCGATCACGGTGCCTCCTTGGAAGAAGTACTGCTTCGCTATCCTAAGGCGAAGATCATCAGTACCGAAAAATCCTTTATGTTGATGCGACAATTCGGTTTTGATATCGACGGAAAGGAGATCGAGGTCAAAGAGGGAGACACCTTCTCGTTTGGAAAACATGAGGTGGTATTTGTCGAGGCACCGATGGTTCACTGGCCGGAGGCGATGGTGACCTTCGATAAGACCAATGGAGTACTCTTCTCCGCCGATGCCTTCGGTTCCTTCGGAGCTTTGGACGGCAAACTCTTCAACGACGAAGTGAACTTCGACAGAGATTGGATCGACGAAGCGAGAAGATATTATACCAACATTGTAGGCAAGTACGGCCCCTTCGTACAGTCTCTTTTGAAGAAGGCGGCACCTCTTCTTCCCGAAATCAAATATATCTGCCCTCTGCACGGACCGGTCTGGAGAAACGACTTCGAGTACCTGATCGACAAGTACGACAAGTGGAGCAGATACGTACCCGAGGATGAGGGTGCGGTATTGATCGCCTATGCGTCTATGTACGGAAACACCGAGCATACCGCTCAGGTTTTGGCGACCAAGTTGGTGGAAAAAGGCGTGAAGAACGTAGCAGTCTACGACGTCTCCAACACCCATGTGTCCTATCTGATCTCAGAGGCCTTCCGAGTAAGTCATATAGCGCTTTGCTCCGTAACTTACAACCTGGGCATCTATCCGGTAATGCACAACTTCCTCAACGATATGAAGGCCCTCAACCTTCAGAACAGAACCTTCGCTTTGGTAGAGAACGGTTCCTGGTCGCCCAAGTCGGGAGATCTGATGGAGCAGTTTATCGACGAAGAGTTGAAGTTGATGGACGTGTTAAATGACAGAGTGACCGTAAGTTCTTCGCTTAACGAAACGACCGAAAAAGAATTGGATTCTTTGGTAGAAACCATTTTGGATTCGATGAAGAAATAAGGACAGATCATAAAACGGGGTTTGTACCTTCTTGATACAAGAGGGCGCAAACCCTTTTAAAATATCTGAAAAAACGATATAATAACAGTGTTGATACCATTCTCTGATAGAAACGACAGGTATGCACAAGATAGGATCGCCAAAAAACGATTTTAAGGATCCTATTCAAAACATTCCATCAGTCGGTTTTATACTATTATTCTTTTAATATTGTAGATATAAACAATATGTGAGCAATAAGAAGATAGAAGAATTTTTCGCAGTCAAAAAATAGGGCAATAGCGCACAGATATGAGCCCCTGATTTTTCTGCGAATTTGCAAGAAACAAAGTCTTGTTAAATCAACACTTTCGAGAAGTTCCGTATTCCTATACGGTGATTTTACGATGATTTTTTGAATGATGCGGTGTCTTCATAGATCTATCCATACTTCTATCGGAGAACAGTGTGAATAGATAACAGTATGAGAAGAACAGAGATCGGTCCGATCGAAATGCAGTGTGTGAAGGCAAGGATGGAAAACACATTCTTAGAGAATGTGCTTGACAGCTTGTAGGATCGCTCGGATTCTTTGTTTCTGTCAAAGCGCGGTACCGGATTTTCGTATCGACGGAGGGATTTCTATCGGATCATAGTATAAGACGGACAATCAGGCGAGAAGGGGAGACGGAAGATGAAGAAAAAAAAACGGATGGAAGTGATATTTAATACAATGTTGGGCGCGGCCTTCGTCGCCTTTGTGATCTATCACCTTCTTCACAATCAGATCGATGTGTTCAGGGTCGAAGCGACGGAGCTTCCCGACCTGTCGCAGACAAGGAACTATAAGGAGGCGGATGCCCTGATGAAGGGCTATGTCTTCGAGATGGAAGATCACTACAACACCAACCTTTTTCAAAGGATGGAGAAGGTCAGGGAGTACGGGCGGCTCAGTGCCAAGACCGGCAAGAGGGTACTCGACGATGCACAGGCGGAGCGTAGCGTCGTTCGCGGAGACAAGGGAATGCTCTACTATGCGATCACAAATTCTGTTGATACAAGGCCCTACCTCCTTTCTTTTCGAAGGCTCCATGATTTCCTCGACAGGAAGGGAATCTACTTCGCCTATGTGCAGGCGCCCTATAAGCATATGAAAAACTCCACTACCTTCCCCAAGGGAGTGGTGGACTATGGCAACGAGATCGCCACGGAGTTCGCACAGGGCTTAAAAAGGGAGGGCATCCCCGTTCTCGACTTGAATGAGAGCTTTGTTGCGGAAGGTGGTCGGGAAGAGGAGCTGTTTTTCAAGACGGATACACATTGGAAGATACCGACGGCTTTTCGCGGTTATCAGAAAACGGTCGCCTTTCTTCAAAAAGAAGGAGTCGTCCTGGAAGAGGCAAAACGAACGACGGACAGGGCAAACTACAAACTCAAACGATGGGAAAAAGTCTATATCGGCTCCCATGGAAAACGTGCCGGAGAAGGCTATTACGAGGGGAAGGACGACTTGGAAGTCCTGCTCCCGAAGTTTGAGACGAACCTGCAGTACCGTAAGTACAATCGGGAAGGCAAGCTGATCAAGGAGAGGAAGGGGAGCTTTGAGGACAGTTTTATGTTCTACGGTTATCTGAACTCGGAGGATAAGTACCAGGACAAGTACGTCGTCTATATGGACTGGGGGGCGTCGGAGGACCACATCTTCAATCACAGGGCGAAGAAGGGCAAAAAACTCCTCCTGATCAAAGACTCCTTCGCCATGCCCTTGGCGGGGTTTTTGAGTTTGAACTTCGAAGAGACCGTCCTGCTCGACATCCGCGACGAGAACCGCCCTCAGAGCATAGAGGCCTATGTCGAGGAGCACGGCTTTGATACCGTCCTGTTTGTCGCGTCGCCGACCTCGATGTCCTACCATCCGGAGATGTTTTTGATGCCCAAGCATTAGGATGTGTTTGAGGATGAAGTTTACGTTACATCATGGCAATACCACACAGTTCGAAAAATCGGTATAAAATTTGTTTGATACCGATGAAGAAGTTATTGGGAGTATTACCCTGATAGGATTTTGTGTTTTATAAACGCAAAGAACATACCGTGTAATTCAAAAAATAGCATAAAACCGATGTTATATTAAGGATGAAATCCTTCAAGGTTTTGATATAACAAACGTTTCTATTTATACACTCAAAGGGAAATCAGGAGTTTGTATTTGTACGGTGGTTCCCAAAGAAAAATCAGTTATTCGTGTTTATGCCGTTTTTTCTTAACAAAAAGGACGAGCAAGGGTATAATAGAGCTGTCATACTTTAAAATAGAAATAAAGATCCGGGAGGATGAGATGAAAAAACTAAAAGTTTTCAATGTATTCGGTACCAGGCCCGAAGCCATCAAGATGGCACCCTTGGTAAAAGAGTTGCAGGGACGTGAGGAGATCGACTGTAAGGTGTTGGTAACGGCACAGCACAGGGAGATGCTCGATTCCGTCCTCGAACTGTTCGAGATCACACCCGACTTTGACCTGAACATTATGAAACACGGTCAGAGTATCAGCGATATTACCTCGAGGGTGCTCTATGGTGCAGGGGAGATCTTTGCTGCAGAACAGCCGGACATCGTGTTGGTCCACGGGGACACGACGACCACCTTCGCCTCCGCATTGGCGGCCTTCTACCAAAAGATACCCGTAGGCCATGTGGAAGCGGGACTTAGAACGGGCAATATCTACTCGCCCTATCCGGAAGAGATGAATCGAAAGCTGACGGGTTCTTTGGCGACCTATCATTTTTCTCCGACGGTGATGAATAGGGACAATCTTCTGAGAGAGAACGTCGATGAAGAGAAGATCCTGATCACGGGCAATACCGTGATCGATGCCCTGTTGTCGGTGACGAACAGGGAGTATTCCTTCGAAGATGAAGCCATCGACAAGATCGACGAGAGCAAGTACAGAACGGTGTTGCTTACCTGCCATCGCCGTGAGAACTGGGGAGAGCCGATGGAAGCGATTTTCTCCGCCATCGCCGACCTGACGAAAAAGCACGAGGATATCATGGTGGTCTTCCCCATGCACAAGAACCCTCTGGTGAGAGAGTTGGCACAAAAGCATATGGGAGGAAATGATCGGATCCTTCTGATAGAACCCTTGGATTATGAGCCCTTTGCCAACCTGATGAAGAAGTCCCACCTGATCCTGACCGACTCGGGAGGGATCCAGGAGGAAGCGCCCGGGCTGGGTAAGCCCGTTTTGGTACTTCGGACCGAAACCGAACGTCCTGAAGCGGTACAGGCAGGCACGGTAAAACTTGCCGGAGTCACCAAGGAAGAGGTCTTTGCTCTGACCGATCTTCTGCTCTCCGATAAGGAAGAGTATGAGAAGATGGCTCAGGCGGTCAATCCCTATGGGGACGGACAGGCATCGAAGAGGATCGCCGACTACCTCGTCTCTCATGTCGAAGAGATTAGAGGGTCCAAGCCGAGTGAAGAACGGTAAAAGATATTGACGGTATACTGTTATTCATCGGAATCATCTGTAAGCTCCCCTTATTCTATGGGTGGTGTAAAAGAGAGGATCATTTTGTGTCTTTGTGAGCTGCTTTCATAGCATACAAAACTGTGCATAATACTACTATTCTTTTGAATAGTGGATATAAACAATCTGTGGCCCATAGAAGACAACATAGTTTTTCGTCATCGAAAAATAGATATATCCATACTTCTATTGAAAAATAGTATAAAAAATCACTATTCCATTTGGCAGAATAGTGATTTTGATTTTGAGAAGCCTGCACCTGTTGGTGTGATCCCATTTTGTTGATTATCGGATAGCATCTTCTCTTACTTCGACACAAGATCATCGACCTTAAAGGGAGCGCGCTCTCCCGTACCGATGATCTTTTCGTCGATGTAGAGCAGGATCTCGCCGTCTTTCTTTTCGGCCTCCAGGTCCAGAAACATCTCCTGAGGCTCGAGGTACTCCCTCTTTAGGGTTTCGTAGTGAGGGGAGTTTTCTTCTTTGGCCTGCTTGATATAGCCTACCGTATCGGGATCCTTGTCGTAGTTTTTGTAGTGAAACTTGTATATGAAGGCGGCCCTGCCATCCTCTTCTTTAAAGTCTTCGATCTCAAAGCCCAGAACTTCATAATAAGGCGAAAACACCCGAACGAACTCGCTCTCGAGGAAGGTCTCGATCTCGGCGCGAAAAGCGGAGTCCTCTTCCTGAGAGATCTTTTCAAGAGAGCTATCCTCCTGTTTTGGAGGTGCGTTCTTCAGATGGTACTCCATGCCGACAACGGCAAATAAGATCACTGCCAACAAAACAAGCATCATAATGGCAAACTTCCTGTCTATAATACCCATGACGGACCTCCTTTTCTTTGCCTGCATGCGAAATAGAGAATAAAAGTGCCTTCAAGAACTTTGTTTTTTAGAAAAAACGACTTCATTTTTTTGTTATGCGACAGATCTCCAAGGAGACACCGTATTATTCAAAAAATCATCGTAAAATCACTGTGTAGGAATACCGGATTTCTCGAAAGCATTGATTTGACAAGACTTTATTTCTTGCAAATTCATAGGAAGATCAAGACTTCATATTTGTGCGGTATTGCTCTAATAATCGGTATCGATCAGTACCGCGTCCTTGGGTGAGAAGGTGTAGATGGTGTCCTTTCTCTCCACGACGATACGGGTCTTCTTCGACAGTTCTTCATCGGCTTGGATCCTCTCGAGAAATTCCTTGGCGGGATTGATGGCGACAGGATGTCCGACTCTTTTGAGCATGGCGAAGTCACCGTTGGTATCTCCGTAAGAATAACTGTTTTCCAAATCGATGTTGTACTTTTCGACGAAGCGGTCGATCGCCTTATCCTTGCTTGGAGAATCCCACATCGGTATGATCTCGCCTGTGAAGCAACCGTTTTTATACACATAGGTGCTGGCCTCGAAGTCATCGGCATTATATTTTTTCGCCATCTTTCCGACCAGGAAGTCGGGACTGCCCGAGATAAAGATGACCAGATGACCAAGGTCGTGATGGTGCTGGATCATGGAGCGGGTGAAGCGATAGACCCTGTCCGCCTTGCGTTTGATAACGAACTTCGCGGTAAAATCCACATCGGTCTTGGTCAGAGTGCCGAGGGAGTCGACATAGGCCTTGACCACCGCATTCATATAGTCCTCATAGTCTCCCTGACGCTTGAACCAGTCCTGGTAGGTCTTTTTTGCATTGCTCTCATGCTCGATCAGATCGAAGTCCACCAAGGTCCTGAAATGCTCCACCATTAAATTATCACGGTAGATCGTACCGTCAATATCGAAAAAAGCAACCTTTTGTTTTTGCATAGGATATCACCCTTTCTTTTGTATATGTTATCATTATACCCTAAAATCAAGAGGGAATAAGAAAAAATTAAAAAGCCTGGGGAGATACCGCATAATTCGAAAAAAATGCATAGAATCAATGGTATACAAAGCATAAAATCATTGAAAACTTTTATATAACAAACGTTCACATTTTATAAGATCGAAAGGAACTTCGAAGTTTGCCTTTGTGCGGTATTTTCTTGGGCAAGACGTTATGAAAAAAACAGCCTTGTGTTTCGAATCTTCGTTTCCCGCCTCTAAGAACTGTGTAAAAATAGGGGGTTTCCAAACAATGCAAGCAAGTACCGCCTTCGATGTTTTTTGGGGTAGTGGCTGTATCATTCGAATAAAGTAGGAAAAATCCCGTTTTTCTTAAACAGAGATGTTCCCGAAAGTGTGTATTTGAAGGATTTTCTATATCCTGTGAAACAAAGGGAACTCATTTTGTGTCTTCATGCGCTACTTCCCTTATTTTTGTGGGAATAAGCGGTATAAATTTGAAGCAAAAGATGGTACAATAGCAGGAGAAAAAGTTTTTATATCTTGGAGACGCTGTTTGCCGGTCAGGAGCTTTTGAGATGGCAGGAGGGGCCTTCGGGCCGGATTTGGTCTTGTCGGAAGGAATATCTGTGCAACGGTCTTTGGGGCTCAGCTTGACAGGAGGAGAGCCTACTATCATTGAGGAAAGAGGGATATGGATGGATGAAACAAGGGGATTTTTGCCCGAAGATGAGGATGTTAAGATCCACATTGTAACCAACGAGGGAGAAGAGTTGGAGTGCAGTGTAATAGGTATCTTTGAATTGGATGAATACGAGTATATTGCAATGGTTCCGGACGGGACGAGCGATCTCTACCTCTATCGCTATGAAGAGACCGAGGAGGGGATCGAGCTCGATTCCATCGAAGATATGGACGAGATGAACAGGGTCGAGAATTTGTTCTTCGAACTCTTCGGCGACGAGGACGATATGCAGGATTAAGAAGGCGGAGATCTTTTTGACATAGTGCTACAAGCTCTCATACATCCTGAGGAAGATATAAGGATAACTCTTTTGATTTTTGAAGAATTGCGATCAAGGGGAGTTATCCTTTGTTCTGTGAGCATGAATGATCCACTTGAGCGATTGATCTCCACTCCTCTTATCCCGGGGGTGATAAAATAAATTTTTGTGCTTGTGAATGCGGATATGACCGCACTTCTATCGGAGAAGGGTATAAGAAAACTTTGTGCAGTGTTTATAATGTATTGTCGTCATCAGGAAACATTGTTCGATCGTAAGACAGGATCTACGATGATAATGTGTTGTCGTTATCAAGGAACTGCTGCATGATTCGAAAAATCGGCATAAGATCGATTTTGTATGAAGGATAAGATCGTTGAAAATGTTGCTTTGACAAACTTTTGTATTTTATAAACTCAAAGAAAAATCGGGGATTTGCCTCGGTGCGGTGTTTCCGTCGATCAAATACGGGAAACTTATGCAAGAATGGAATTGAGAAGGAGGAAGATAAAAATGGAACCGATAGCGGAATTGGAACAAACAGTGGAAGAAGGAGTAAAGGCGGTCTCGGCTTTTCAGAGTTTTTTGGATCGTTACGGTTGGAGTATCGTTGGAGGAGTTGTCATCCTTGTAGTGGGAATAATGCTTGCTGCCTTGGTACGTCGTATGATCAAGAAGATCCTCTCGCATCAGAGGTTTAATACCTCGGCTGCGGGAATGATATCCCAAACGGTGTACATCGTCATCATTGCCCTGACCTTGAGTACCGTGCTTGGAAAGCTGGGAGTACCCATGACATCCTTTGTCGCGGTGATGGGAGCTGTCGGAGTAGGAGTGGGCCTTGCCCTCAAGGATACCTTGTCCAATGTGGCTGCGGGGCTGATCATTCTCTTCTTTCGTCCCTTCCGTGTGGGCGATACCATTGAAGAAGAAGGCAAGAGAGCAGGTGTTGTAAGTGAAATCCAGATCATGCATACCATCCTTACGAGGATGGATGGATGTAAGGTTATCATCCCCAATGCCGAGATAAGTAAGAACAGGGTGATCAATTACACGGAATCTCCGGAAAGAAGGGTGGATCTGAAGATACAGATAAGCTATAACAATGACTACCAGGAGGCGATTTCCCTCCTGAAAGAA
>JAUMWQ010000063.1:0-5364 GCA_030529565.1 Filifactor alocis
TCAGGAAATACCACATAATCTGAAAAGTTGGCATAGAATTCATGTTATACGAAGGTTCAGATCGTAGAAAATCCTGATATGACAAACTTTCATATTTTCTAAACTTAAATAAAAATAAGAAACGTTCTTTTGTCGGTGTTTCCCTCATATATTACAGAAGGCAAATACCGCACAATTTGAACAACCACCACAATATTAGAGTGGAACGACGGATGGACTTATTCACCTAACAAACTCTTGTATGTTATAAAATCAAAGGATAGTCGGAAGTTTGCCTTTGTACGGCATTTTCATAAGAGAGAGCGAAGGTACCTTCGTACTACCGAGGCTAAATTGGATACGGGGAATATATCACACTACCAAAAAACAATTAGGAGGACTATAGTTCGAATTTTTTAACCTGTAAATTATGTATAAACAACCGTGCAGATAATCAAAATAAGACTTCATCCTTCTTGCTCAAAAGGATAAAGTCTTATTTTCTCATCTTCTTTTTCAGCCAATCTTAGTATTACTCCGAGCCTTTTCAAACCCTTTTACAAAAAAATCACATTCCCTATAATCCGTCCTGTAATCTCTCCGCTCTTATCGGACGATATCTGCTTATTCGTTTCTTAGGGACTCCAAAGCGGAAATCCCCATTGCTCGCTGCGCCGGGTAATATCCCGCCAACACTCCGATACAAGTCGAAAATCCAATCGATAAGAGGGCCAACGAGATAGGAATGATCGATATCTTGCTTTCATTTGACATGTCGAAGAACATTCCTCCTGCTCCGTTGAAACCGCTTCCCATAAAAAAGTTCATTAAAGTCGAAATGATCACACTCAGAGAGAGACCTATAATTCCTCCCAAAAAACCGATCAGGGAGGCTTCGATTAGGAACAGGTTTTTAATATCTCTCAAGTTTGCTCCGATGACCTTCATAACACCAATTTCTCTGGTCCTCTCATAGATGGACATAATCATGGTGTTCGTGATCCCTATCGCCGCAACAAGCAAAGAGATCGCTCCAATTCCTCCCAAGATCCCTTGTACCAGGGTCGCCTGCTCCTTCACCTGATTCAACCAATCCTTGGCAGAACTTGTACCAAAACCCATATTCTGAATTTTTTTCAAGATGGCATCTATTTTTTTTATATCTTCAACATAGATCATTACTTCCTCATAGGCCTTTCCTTTAGCGTTGAAAGAGGAACCTCCCCTCGCCTTGTTGTCCTCCTGCATAATCTTAACGAGTTCATCGTAGTCTATATAGATATTGTATGCATTTTCATCCATCATGCTGTCAGACTTGGTTTCAATGACTCCCACAGCCTTCACCTTGTGCTCTTTGTATTCCACCTTCTTCCCGTTATCCATCGAAGGTGTCTCCCGATTGTTTCTACGTCTGTTCCCATACTCCATATCCGCAGTCAAAAACATCTTGGATGTGTACGCATCGACGATAGGTTCAGGCATCTTTCCTTTTTCATCCGGCATAGGGTATTCCGCATAGTCCTGTTTCTTGGGGTTGTAGAACTCATACAGGACAGCCTTTCCGATAACGATGGCATTTTTGTCTCCCGAGCGCAAAGCCCGACCCCGCTTATCTATATTATAGTTGAACTTTTCCATCATGGAGGAACGGATTCCTATCACGGAGGCATTCACAACATATTTTCCCGCCACGAGCCTCATATAAGAGTTTACTGTCGGAGTGATCGCCGTTACTCCGTCAAGAGCGGACATTTTTTTCAAGGCTTCGTCATCGAGCTTCGACGGTTTGCCTGTTTCCTTATCTACCTGGGTTCCGTAACTGTTGACCTGGATAATATGGAGGTTTCCGTAACGCTCTATCTGAGCCTCCTGTCCCTTACTCAGACCCAATCCTAAGGAGATCATGACGACGATGGCAGTCGTACCGATCGCAACCCCGATGACGGAAAGCAAGGTCCTTACCTTCCTTCTTTTGAGATTACGGACCGCCATAATGAAGAGGTCTTTACTATTCATCGATAGTCAACTCCTTCTCCTTCTTTCTCTTATGTTTCTTCTTTAACCATACGACTGCAATAATAAGGAACAGAAGGGCTCCTATTCCTCCACCGATCTTCCAACGGTTATCCTTCGGAGGTTCCACGGGTTCTTCCGGACCTTCTTCCATAGGTGTCATCTCGTTTACAGTAACGACGAAGTCTTTTGTAAGTGTCTGTATATTCCCCGACACATCCTCAAAGGTAAAGGTAAGCGTCCCCTTTGCTTCTCCCGGCTGTTCCGCAATAATACTGAAGTCATAAGAATCACTTTTTCCCGTTTCCATGTTCCCGACAAAGTATCCATTCTTATCTTCGAGTTCAAAATCTCCCTTTGCGGTTACAAAGAGGTTGCTTAGAACGGTTTTACCCATATTGTAAAATGTGACGGATAGTGGAGAAGGCTGGTTCGCAAATATTCCTTCATGAGGAATATTGACCTCCCCGACATTCAGCTTTGTCTTTTGAACCACAGGTACGGAGATGATATCTTTTGCTGTAAGTGCATTGCCTTTGACGTCTTCATAAGTCATATCAACATTAATTCCAAATGTCTGTTGTTCTGCGGAAGGTTTTGTCGCAAAACGGATGCGTTTGACTATTCTCTGATTCGGCGCCATAGCATTGATAAAGAATGAATTACTCGTATTGACCGGAACAAAGATCCCGTTGTCCGCGCTCAGAGACACCTTGATGTTTCTAAGAGTCTTTTGGCTCGTGTTGGCTAAGGTCAACTCCAATACAAACTCTTCTCCTGCCTTAACATCTATTCCTCCAAAGTCATAAGACTCGACCATGATCTGAGGGTTCTTGACTCCATCACTTTTTTCTTCATCCTCCTTCTTTTCTCCGCCTCCAAAGATATACACTCCTGCATACTGGCTACTGGGCACAAAAGGATCTTCTCCTTCCTTGGCAGCTACCTGCTCAACCATGATCTTGATCGGATAGTTCTTGGGCTCCGTCTTTGTGCTTGAAAAGAAAGTTACTGAGTACTTTTTAGACTGTCCCGACGATATGTTTTCTTCGACAAAGATACCTCTAGTCTTGTTCACAACACCCTCAGTCGCCTCGGTGCTCACTTTGATGTTTTTCACTTCCGAACTTCCCACATTTGCAACTTCGAAATTTAGGGTAAAATCGGCGCCGGCTTTTGCATTGTTCGGTGCGGAAACATTTCGAATAACAAGAGTTCCCGTCTTATCTTCCTTTTCCTCTCCCTTAATGTTGAGGTAGACTACCTCCTCGGTGGAAAACGAAGTTTGATTTGGGAGTTTCCCCTCACCTGTAATTGAGATCGGATAATTTCCGCTCTTTACAGTATCTTTGATAAAGAGGCGAAACTCCGCACTTTTCTCATCTCCTATACGGATGGAATCAACTTCCTGCTTCACCGCTTGGTTCGATAGCGAAACTCCTTCAGGAAGACCGCTGATACCAAGTTTCATCTCGGAGAGGATACTGTTTCCTCTATTCTTACCTTTAACACGCACTGTATTGACATGGCCGGCTTCCAAACCATTCTGCGGAATACTGATCGATAGTTTCATATTGGGGATATACTGTTTTTCCTGCGGCTTATCTATCGGAGTATCCGAGTCCAAGACCGTAAACGAATATCTCCCAAGAGCAGAATCTCCCGTTTGAGTTCCCGAAAAATCAACATCGTTATAGTAGAAATAAGGATTTTCATTGGAGTCTTTCCCCGAAGAAACATTGGAGCCGCTGGACGGAGCGATCAAACGCACAGAAAAAATGTAGTCTGTTGCATGTGTCAAGTTTAAGGTGTTGACAGGAACTTGTACCCTGGTACTCTGAATGTTCGATCCCGATTTCTTGCTTATAGAGAACTCCTCACTGTCTGCCAAAATAATCGAACTCACATCGGCACTGACAATCCTCAATCTCACATTCTGATAGTCCTTATCCGAAAAGTTCTTGACTTGAAATACAAGGTTTTCTTCCGAAGAGTTATTCTTTAGGACCGAACCTCCTACAAAGGAAACTTGCAGTTTATCTGCAGAGTCCGCGTACACCGCCCCTGTCAAATTCAAACCGAACTGAAGCAAAGTCGGTATCACCACCCCTGCAATCAGCAATAATATCAATATCCAGGCTATCATTCTATTCTTTTTCATCTTATTTTTCTTCCTTTCCTTCTACGCTAAGTATTCTTCCGTCGCGAATGGTAACAATCTTATCCGCATAAGCTGCTATCGATACATCGTGTGTCACGATGATTAAGGTTTGTCCCTTTTCCCTCACCATTGTAACAATAAGCTCCATTACTTCCTTTGTCGTATGGGTATCCAAGTTACCTGTCGGCTCGTCTGCAAAAATAATCTTAGGAGAGCCTACCAGAGCTCTTGCAATTCCAACCCTCTGCTGTTGTCCGCCCGACATCTGTGCGGGTTTTCTTCGCTCGTAACCTTTCAAACCGACCTTTTGAAGCATTTGTGATGCTTCCTTTTCCCTCTTATCCGTCCGTTCATTGCGAAACACCAGTGGCAAACTCACGTTCTCCAGGGCAGTCAACATCGGCAAAAGATGGTAGGCCTGGAAGATAAAGCCTATGTTTTTCTGGCGAAAGAGGGTAACTTGTGCCTCATTCAGCTTGTGTATAGGAATCCCTCCTATGAAGATCTCACCCTTGGTCGGTTTTTCGAGTCCGGCAACCATATTCAAAAAAGTTGATTTACCTGAGCCCGATGTCCCGAGAAAACATACAATCTCCCCCTTGTAAATATCCAAGCTGACATCATTGAGAGCCACGACCTTTTCTTCGCCCATGCGAAACACCTTACTCACATTTTTTATTTCTATCAAGGGCGCTATGTTCCCATTTTTTTTCATAATCTTTCCTTTCAGAAAATTGTCTTTCAAAAATAATTACACACATCATACCATATATCCGCCTCGTAATCGTAAAAAAAGATTTACAATATTATTAAGATCTTACCCTATGAAAATTCTTCATGTCTTGCCTCTTCATTACACATATTACGTTCAAAACTCGTCCTCTATGAAAAAGTTATTCTCATCCGTATAACACCACCTTTTTCTCCTAATAAAACGCCAAACAAAGACAAATTCGTGGTTCTCATTCTGATTTATAAAATACTAAAGCTTGTCAAATCGAGATTTTTCAAGGACTTCGCCCCTCATACAAAAGTGATTTTATGCTGATGTTTCAAATTATGCGATATCAGCCTAAAACTCCTTGTTCCCGCCGATCTTAAAAAAATCTGTAACAGAAACTGTAGGCCCTCCTTCCTCCGCCCTCTTCTCAAACAAATGCGAAACACCTTACTCACATTTTTTATTTCTATCAAGGGCGCTATGTTCCCAT
>JAUMWQ010000063.1:5464-10763 GCA_030529565.1 Filifactor alocis
AAAATCTGTAACAGAAACTGTAGGCCCTCCTTCCTCCGCCCTCTTCTCAAACAAAGTAGATTTCGATGTGACAAAGAAGATCTCCTTTTTAGTTGAGGAATCCCGGAGCTCCCTTCCTTTGATCCTTCATCGATCATACTCTTCCTCATACTGTCGCGGGTCAATATTTCATCATGTGATCCGACAACAGTTTTCCTCTATTGAAAACACACAAAAGAAACTCGTGCATATTTTCGAAACATAAAGAACTCTTAAGGATTTTAAGCACTTCCTACATCCTGCTAAATACAAGCTTACAGCTTTGTTATTTTTTTAATTTAGCAAAACTATTTACAATGTTCAGAACTTTTAGTATAATCTACTTCTCAAGTGACAACTTTCTAATCACGGGAACTTCTTCTCTACGAAGTTCCGCACACAAATATTTTGAAAGGAGGAAGGTTGAAATGGGAAAAAAACACAGGGGGACTTTTAGTAACATCGGGTTTATACTTGCTGCGGCAGGTTCCGCGATCGGGCTCGGAAACTTATGGAAATTTCCTTTCTTGACAGGTAAGAACGGAGGTGGCGCCTTCGTCCTGGTATATCTTATTTTAGTTGTACTCATTGGATTTACTGTTATGCTTGGTGAAATGACAATCGGTCGAAAGACGAAGCTCAATCCTATCGGTGCTTACGCAAAACTCAGCAAGAAGTGGAAATTCGTCGGTGTGATAGGCGTCATCGTTGCCTTTACCATCGTTTCTTATTACAGCGTAATCGGGGGATGGATCCTCAAGTATCTATTTACCTATGTCATAGGTCAGGGTGCAAGCATCGCCGCCAATTCGGAACAATATTTCGGAACCTTTATTTCAAGTCCTGTTCAGCCATTGTTATGGCACGGTATTTTTATGCTTATCAACATTATTATTGTTGCTAAAGGGGTTGAAGGAGGACTGGAGAAAGCAAGTAAGCTAATGATGCCTTCTCTGTTCGTCATCCTGCTTGTTCTGGTTTTAAGATCGGTGACTCTTCCCGGAGCTTCTGAGGGTCTATCCTTCTACTTGAAGCCTGACTTCAGTCTAATTACAGTAGACGTACTCGTTGCAGCCTTAGGACAGGTGTTCTTCTCCTTGAGTTTGGGAATGGCGATCATCGTAACCTACGGAAGTTATCTTGGGGATGATGCAAACTTGGAAAAAAGTGCCTTGATCATTCCGGCCTTGGATACTTTAGCTGCTTTATTGGCGGGATTTGCCATCCTTCCTGCAGTATTTGCCTTTGGTTTTGAACCAACAGCAGGACCCGGACTCATCTTCATCACATTGCCGGCAGTATTCAACTCCATGCCCTTGGGCTCGGTGTTTGCAGCTTTGTTCTTCCTGCTCGTTCTATTTGCGGCGGTAAGTTCTTCCATCTCATTGTTGGAATGTCCTGCAGCCTACCTAATTGACAACCACGGTTGGGACAGAAAAAAAGCGGTTATCACTTTGGGAGTTCTCGCTTTCTTACTTGGAATACCGTCTTCGCTCTCTCTGGGAGTGTTTACGGCTTCATTCTTCGGAATGAACTTCTTTGACTTTGCAAGTTATGTAGCAGAGAACCTCTTAATGCCTCTTGCGGGATTCTTTATGTGTATCTTTGTCGGTTATATCTGGAAACCGGAAAAAGCAATCGAAGAAATCAGCAATTACGGAAAACTTCCCTTTAAATCCAAATCCTATTGGGTATTTATGATTCGTTTCTTTGCTCCGGTTGCGATATTTGTTATCTGGCTAAATTCTTCAGGAATATCGAAGTTCTTTACAAAATAACCATTTATTTCATTACAGGGCGACTCTTCGCCCTGTAATTTTTTTCGTGAAAATACCGACCTCCTCCAGTTAGTTCCTCGATCTAACTTTTTGGGGTCGGTTCAAAAATCTCTAAGGAAACACCGTACAAGAGCATATCCTGCTTTTCCCCTGATTTACACAGATAATAAAGATCCGGCGAAATGAATAATTTCAAGAAAGATATTCTCTTCTATAAAACAGGTTTCACATTTTTTGAATTATGCGGTATTAACCTAAGATTTTTATACTTATCGCCCGGTCAAACGATTACGTTCAAAGCAGTAGCAAGATCTCCCACTTCATCGCTCACGTACGAAAAACATTCGTACCAACGTACAAGTTCCTTCCTCCTACCTTCTTTCTTACATATTTCAGACTTTATCTTCAGCGAAATACAAGACTAAGATACGAGTTCATCACTCTTCTTCATTAAAGTTTGAAGTTGTATTCAAAACCCTCGAAGAATCTTCCACGATCATTTTTCGATAGTAGTTGAAGATGTGTTTTTGAGCATAGTCTGTAAAATAATTCTCCACAAAAGTATTCTTTTGTTTTGCAAATTGTTCTCTGAGATCCGAGCTTTGAAGAAGCACATAGAGTTTTGCAATAAAATCTCCACAGTTGTCGGGCCCAAAGAGCACTCCGTTCTCCCCTTCTTCGATTAAATCAACATTCCCCTTCGTTCTGGCAGCCAAAACAGGCAGATGACACTCCAAGGCATGAACGATACCTCTGGGAACCCCTTCGATCAGAGAGGGCGAGATATAAACATCACAAATTGCATAGAGGTCACTTACATCTTCCTTCTCCAAGAACACGATATTCTTATGCACCCCCGCTTTTTCCGCCGCTTCTCTAAGCTGAGGAAGGAAGCCTCCCCTTCCATTACACACCAGTTTAAAATTAGGGAAACGCTCAACAATGGGCATGATGTTTTCGATTAAAAACATATGATTCTTGTCTTCTTCGTAATCGTTATCATAAAGGGCAATAATGTAGTCGTTATTGAGTCGATACTGCTTTCTCACTGTCTCGGAATCCAAGTCCCGTATCTTTTCCGCAATAGGCTCGACACCCATTCCGTAGAGTTTCACGATCGTATCCATCGAAAAATTAAACTCCTCGGCAATATGCAGATCCGTATCATTGGCAACTATTACAAGGTCAGTAACCCTACCTGCCTTCTTATGGCGTTCAAAACACTTTTTCTCTTCTTTCCCATTCGGATTTCGATAGAAGGGATATTCGATCGCCAGATAGAAGATCTTTGGACGTTGCTCGGGTTTAAATGCTGATTTAGCAGCCATTCGAATCAAATAACCCGGTATGTCTTCATAAGAGATGATCGCTGTATATTTCTCTTCCAAAAGAAGAGCCTGAAGCTGCTTGATCTGCTTTCTCTCAACATTGAAGCCGGTTTTGACCGTAAAGTCGAAGTCGATCATCTGATCGGTATGGTCTATATCCGCATGATTGTCTCTGCCAAGCAAGTGAACCTCATATCCATTGCGTTTGAAAAACTCAAGATGTTTGGAAAACCTTGCATCTATATCGGATAGTTCTTCTCCGACAAATAGTACTTTTTTCATAAAAACCCTCTTTTTCTTTTTTTAGCAGTGTTGATGTCTTCGCGGCTTTATGGTAGGATGACTTGTATCGTGTCTAATCTCTTCTTGTCTTGTCAAGTAGTTTCATTGAGACATCATACACTTTCCTAATCGAATTTCAAGAATAACTTGTCAATTTTGTTGTTTCCATTATAATATAAGTTTAGAAGAAAAGGAATACATCCCTTGTTTTTTCTACATTTTTGTATCGCTTGATAAGCTTTCATCAGCCTTGGAGGAAATTATGCTATTCAGCAGTCCTATATTTTTGTTTTGGTTTTTACCGATTACCCTCACCCTTTATTTCTTGCTTCCGCTTCGTAGCCTTAAAAACATTTGGCTCTTGGGAGTAAGTTTGTTTTTCTATGCCTGGGGAGAACCGGTTTTTGTCCTTGTCATGATCACCTCCATCCTCTTCAACTATCTTATGGGATTGGGTGTCCATTACTACAGATCCTCTGTAAGAAAACAACGCCTCGTACTTTTTTTTATGGTATCGATCAACCTCCTCGTTTTTTTTGTATTCAAATATTGGGATTTCTCCATCTCTAATGTGAACTCCGCCTTTGGAACAAGTCTTCCCCTTCTGCACCTGGGCTTGCCGATAGGGATCTCCTTCTTTACCTTCCAAGCAATGAGTTATGTTATGGATGTATACTACGATCCAGAGCACAGTCCTGTGCAAAAGAATCCCTTTCGTGTGGGCCTCTATGTCTGTCTGTTCCCCCAGCTGATCGCAGGTCCTATAGTACGTTATCGAACCGTCGCCGGAGAAATCTCTTCTCGAAGAGAGAACCTCCATGATATCTCTTCCGGATTCGCACGCTTTATGATGGGCTTTTCCAAAAAGATTCTGATCGCAAACAATATGGCCATTATCTCCGATCTAATCTTTTCCCAGCCTCCTCATCAGTTGAGCTGGAGTTTCGCATGGCTCGGAGCCATATCCTACACCTTTCAGATCTACTACGATTTTTCGGCATATTCAGACATGGCAATCGGTTTGGGGCTTGTATTCGGGTTTCACTTTTTGGAGAACTTCAACCATCCCTATATTTCAGGCTCGATCACCGATTTTTGGAGAAGGTGGCACATCTCTTTGAGTACTTGGTTTCGTGATTATGTCTATATTCCTCTTGGGGGAAGCAGGAAGGGAGCCGGAGCCACCTTTCGAAACCTCTTCCTCGTATGGTTATTGACGGGGATCTGGCATGGAGCAAGCTGGAACTTTATCTCCTGGGGACTTTATTACTTCGTGTTCCTGTCTCTAGAAAAGTTTGTGATCGGAAGGGAGAAACTGAAGAAACTCGAAACTTCTATTTTTTCACGCATCTATGTAGGCATCGTTGTCGTGTGCGGATGGGTATTGTTCCGATCGGAGTCCTTGGGTTATGCACTCTCCTTCCTTAGCCGAATGTTCTCCTTTGACAGCTCGGGTTTCTCCTTTTCATCGACCCTGTTTTATCTGAGGGAATATCGTCTATTTTTTGCGAGTGCCTGCCTCTTCTCTCTGCCCCTCGCCTCCTTTTTGGAGAAGAAGATCAAGGAAGAGAGCCTGTTCACTTCGGCTTTATACTTCGGAGCAAGAAACATCTTCATTGCGATCGCCTTCTATATCTCCATCATATATCTTATGAAGGGAACCTATAATCCGTTTATCTACTTCAACTTTTAAAAAACGAGACACAAGAGAGTACACATATTTGCTTTGTTCATTTTTATACTATTACCTGCTACAAATTATGATTCATATGTATACACCTCATAAACCTCATATTTTAACTGAGTTTTAGTATGCGACCGTTTCGATTGAGTATTATGAACTACGCCCATTACCTGTATACCCAGAAAGAGGGAAGAGACTCATGCTTCTAC
>JAUMWQ010000064.1 GCA_030529565.1 Filifactor alocis
GAAAAAACGTTTCCTTTCCTTGGTTTCTCTACCCCTCTATACCGAACCTATCTTATTTAGTATAGTTGAAAGCCTTGATAAGGAAAATTTTTTTAAAAAATCCTTTTTCTTTGCAATTTTATCCACATCTTTTTCGTTCTTATCCACAGCATCTCAAACTGCAATGAAATCCGAAAACTTAAATAAGGATTATCTGTAGCTTTGTATTTGCAACAAGTTTATTGACGACGTTTTTTATATTTCTGGAATTTTCAGTAAATTAAGCCGAAGCTCACTCTCCTTTCCCTATTTTATCCACAGCTATCACCAACGATCCGCAAGATACATCTCTGTCGTTTCAAAGCTTTATTTCTCTTCATCCAAACTTATAAACATTATCGATGCAAATTTGACTTGTATATTCACAGGATAAGTCCATCTATCCACAAGAAAACTATAGTTATCCACAATTTTTCATCCGAAGGATATAATCCTCGTTTTCATTGATATCACTTGTGTTTGTCCGTCACCATTCATTTTTCAATCTCTCCGTCCTTAGAGTTGTCCACAAAGCGCTCTCTTGGAGTTCTTCAAACTTTTCCTCAACAAAAAAAGGGACTTCAAGAACCTTTCTCTGTTCTTGTGTCCCTTCGTGTATACTTTGAAGACAATTCGACAGCGAACATAACGCACTTCGATCCTATTTCAGGATAAGTATTCTACCTCTTTGTCTTCCTGAGTTCACGAAAAAAACGTTGCAAAAGATACTTACAAGTCTCATCCTCATGAAGGTAGACCGTAAGGTTGTTCGGCAGAAGTTCGTCTGCGATGACGGGAATCTTGCTGACGGCCGCTCCCCTCTCTTCATCCCTCGTCCCTATATGAAGCTCGCTGATCCTGGAGTGAAGGATGGCCCCCATACACATCAGGCATGGCTCCAAAGTAACATACATGATCGCTCCCGTCAGCCTCCAATTCCCCATCTTTTTCTGGGCCTCACGGATCGCCATCACTTCCGCATGAGAGGTTACATCCACACGGGTTTCGATGCGGTTATGCGCCCTTGCGATGATCTCTCCGTCTTTGATGATAACGGCTCCGACCGGTACTTCCTTATCCTCATATGCCTGGAGCGCCTCACGAAATGCCTCTTCCATATAGTAATCCATCTTCCGCCTCCTTTCTGTCCAAACACACTAACACGATTATTCAAATTATAGATATCAACACCCTTTATTCTACGGGAGATAAAACAACTTTTTCTACCTGCGGGTATGGATATAACCATATTGCATTGGAAAATAGTATCAAACCTAAGATGGCTCCGAATAATCCGGAAAAGTAAACTCGGTTTTTCGTGGATAAGTACCTTCCCGAAAATATTCATTGGAGAAAACTCCTGTATTTTACGAAACAACAAAAAACATCTTGTATCTTTGCGTGGTTTCTTCCTAACAGAAGATTAGGAATGCAAAAGATCATCTTGCTCTCTTCAAGATGAAAATTCGAACGATCCAAACAAATCCCTATATTGCGCAACAACTCTTCCTCTTCCTTCAAAAAAACATCCCGTGGAAGAGTAGTTGTCCACAGGAATGTAAATTTTTCTTCGAGGTCGACGTTACGAGCAAAACCTCCTTATACTTGCTATCAAAGAGTTTCATAAGTTTTTTATTTTGTCAAAGCTATTTTTTTACATCTTCCATCCCCTGTGTATAAGTCACCTTCCCTGTGGATAACCTTCCTCGTACAAAGAGTGCTTTCTTCCAAAGTTTGGCCCTCTTTGTTGTGAAAAATTTCTCCACATCGATGACCTACAAGTACGCTTTTCCTTTTTTATCCACAAAGAAAAATATATTTCCACAGACTTATCCACAGCTTTTGTTCTAAATTCTTAAATTTTCAAACTTTTGAAGTAGAAAATGAACTAATTTTATATCAGTTGTTCCACAAAGACCGTCGCCAATCCCAAGAAGAAGAAAAAGCCCATAATATCGGTAAACGTCGTAACAAAGACTCCCGAAGCAAGCGCGGGATCTACATTGAACTTCTTGAGGATGACGGGCACAAAGTAGCCCGCAGAAGCTGCAACAATGAGGTTCAGGACCATAGCTGTACCGATGACGAAACCGAAGATCGCCTTACCTACCCAGAGTTGGGCGACAATGCCTATGATGGCACCAAGACAGAGTCCGTTGGTCACACCTACGATGAGCTCTTTAACCAAGATCTTTTTCGTATTCTTGTCGTTGAGTTCATCCAAGGCAATTCCCCGTACGATCAAGGTCAGGGTCTGGGTGCCTGCATTTCCGCCCATTCCCGTAACGATGGGCATAAAGGTTGCCAAGGCGACGATCTTGGATATTGTGCCTTCAAACAGGCCTACGACACTGGCCGCCATCGCTGCCGTAACGAGGTTGACGAGCAGCCACGGAAGACGGCTCTTGATCGCATCCAAAGGCGAGCTGTCGATCTCTTCGCCTTCGCTAAGTCCTCCAAGGAGGTAGATGTCCTCGGTAGTCTCTTCGTTGAGGACCCCCATGATGTCGTCGAAGGTGATGATCCCGCACATAACATTCTCTTCATCCACAACGGGGATGACCATGTAGCCGTATTTTTCAAAAAGGCGACCTACCTCTTCCTGATCCATATCCACAGGTACGGACAGGATGTTCTCGCTCATGATATCGCCGATCACGATCTCGTCATCGGAGACAATGATGTCCCTAAGAGATACAACTCCTCTCAAGACCTCCCTCTCATCGAGCACATAGATGTAGTAAGGTGTCTCCGAGCTGGGTGCTTCCTTTCGAAGGTAGTCTATAGTCTCCTTGACCGTCATACCTTCCTGGATCGCGATGAACTCGGTAGCCATCAAGCCCCCTGCCGTATCATCCTCGTAGGTGAGCAGCTCTTTGACCTCTTCTGCCTGCTCCCAGTCCATCTTGGCGATGATCTCCTTCTGAACGGAATCCTCCAACTCTCCGAGTAAGTCCGCAAGGTCGTCCGAGGCCATCTCGGAGATGATCTTCTCCTCCCTTACCTTGGAAAACAGAGATAGAAGTTCATACTTATCCTCATCCTCCAACTCCCCGATCATCAAAGCGATATAGTAGTCAGGAAGTCTGTTGAGGATGGTCTTTTTTTCTCCTTCATAGTGTTCCAATTCTTCCAACAGGTCGACAGGATGGATATCTTCAATTTCTTCGTGTAATTCTTCAGGTGTCCACGTAAGGATCTTCTCTATGATCTCCAACTGTTCTTCATTCTTCTCAAGCATCTCTTGCAAAAGCTCCACTTCCTCTCTCCTGTATTTTTCCTACATTTATTATAGTGATATCTCCGGCCTTTGTATATCCTTTTGGAGCAAATTTCTTTAAGAAAATCCCACATTTTGAAACGGATCTCATCCCTGTACCCTCAACTCGACAACGGAGCAACGAACAGAAGAAAAAATCCTTCTTCTGTCTTATGAAGTATTGTCGTAATAACTCCTCCTTATTGATTTTCCGTTTATATTTAAATATACTTTAGATTAAGCGAAATGGATCTGACAAAACAAAAAGCAGGTATGTCACACCGATCCCACACATCACCCCTCGATTGTTCGGATCACTATTACAAAGGCAGAGAAAGTGAGGAAGAGTATGATTTTTTTAGAGACTAAAAGACTGAGATTGCGCAATATCGACGAAAAAGACTTGGACATCATCTATGACTATCGCAATCACGAGCTTTGCTCACGCTATCAAAGAGGGCAGACCAAGGATAGAGAGGGCTTGAAAAAACTGATAGCGCAAAGAAAATACGGAAAGATCTCTTTGGAAGAGGGTTTTATTTTGACGATCGCTCTAAAAGAAACGGATGAGATGGTGGGAGAAGTTGTTGTGTTGCCGAAAGAAAACGTGATCTCTATGGGATATACCGTGTCCTACAAACATCACAGGAAGGGGTTTGCTTTCGAGATCCTTTCCGCCTTGATAGAGCTGTTGCACGAAAATTATCCTCATCGCGGATTTATTTGTTTGGTCGATCCCGAAAACATACCGAGTATGGAGCTCCTTAAAAAGTTGGGATATGAGGATATGGGCTATGAAGAAAAAACCGATTCTCAGATTTACGGGAAATGGATGAGCGATACGACCCGATCGACCATCCTTTGAGTTTTCATTAAAGCAATACCGCATAAATATGACATCTTGATCTTCCTATGAATCTGAAACAAATAGAGTTTTTTCAAATCAACACTTTCAAGAAATTCAGCATTGATACACAGTGGTTTTACGGTGTTTTTTTGAATTATGCGGCGTTTTCTTAAGGGTTGACAGCAGTTTCTGTGGATAAGTGTATAAATTCTTGTGGATATTCACAATTTCTGTGGATAAGTTTCAGATCTTCTTCTTTTCTTTCTCGTTGCTTATGGTACATATGTTTTTTTGAAGAGACTTATGCACAGGTTTTGTTTATAAGTAATGTAATCCTTACAAAACAAAGAACAGAAGTCTGAGATACCGCTTTTTCTCCGCAGAAACAACGCACAGAGATGTATCGTTTGCCGTCGTTCTACAAAGAGCGGAGCCTTGTCATGCTAAAACCCAAGGCGATACCTCATCGTTCAAAAAAACAGAATAATACTGCTCTCCAATAGAAGTACGGATATATCTGTTTTTTGACTACGAAAAATCCTTCTGTGTTCTATTGTCCACGGCTCGTTGATGTCCACAAATCAAAAGAACAATAGTATAAGATCGGTGCCTGTGAAAGATAACATTCCAAAAAGCCTTAATATGATAAACTTTCCAATGGTACGGATCTAAAAAATCAGGAGCTTTGCTTTGTGTCACATCTCCCCTTCTTCCGGAGGAGATACACCGTAACGCAGCTCTGTTACAAACCTATGTTTTTCTGTTTTTTTGTCTTGCTTTTTCACAGGTTTTATTATAGAATAATGCACAGGCTGCTGGGACGTAATTTCATTATTATTGTTTCAGGGAGGAAATACATTGGCTAGACCAAGAGGACCACGTTTCAAAGTGGCAAGAAGATTTGGAGTAAACGTTTGTGCTCATCCGAAAGCACTCAAAAGAGGAGCTCAACCTGTTCGTAAGCAATCCGACTATGGTAAGCAGTTGGTTGAGAAACAAAAATTAAAGGCATACTACGATATGCAGGAAAAACAGTTTGCAAACTGGGTAGAGATCGCAATGGCATCCAGGGGTAACGCAGGGGAAAACCTTGTTCAAAGACTTGAGTGCCGTTTGGACAACCTTGTTTATCGTTTGGGCTTCGGTGCTACCCTTCGTCAAGCAAGACAAATGGTCGTACACCACCACATTCTGGTAAACGGAAAGAGAATTGACCGTCCTTCTTACGAAGTAAAGGTCGGAGACGTGATCAGCTTGAGAGAAAAATCTCAAAGCGTTGAGCGTTTCAAGGACAACTTCAGAGATTCTCTGTGCAACCTGTCTTATCTGCAAAAAGATGAGAACAACTTCAGCGGAAAGCTCGTAGCTCTTCCGCCGAGAGAAGAAGTTCCGATCGAAGTAACGGACTCTCTTATCATCGAGTACTACTCTAAATAAGATCCTTATGATCAAAAAATCTCTATCGATATTCTCGATAGAGATTTTTTTGTGTAATAATTCTATTGTCCAACAGGAAATTTATGCCATCCACTCTTCGACTACAAAAATCCATTCCATTCTCCACAGAACACAAGTTGCGCTATCCTAATATCCAGCCTTCTTTAGATATCCTCACTCATAGTGAAAAGGAGTTGATGCTAAAGTTCTCAATATCCTAGGGTAGGAACTGTTCGTATATCGCCGTGATCTCGTTGTCCTTAACCGTAACATAGCAATACATCTGGTGTTCGTCGTGTGTCATCTCAAGAAACTCCTCTTCCTCAAGTTTTTTGAAGGTTGTAGCAGGCTCCTCACTGGTCAGGTCTACCCCATTGATATCCACTCCCTTTGCAAGGGGAAGGGTATGTCCCCTGTCCTCTTCACTATCAATGATATAATAACCGCTGGGAGATTCTTCGGGGTCTTCTCCCAATTCTCTGATCTTATCATCATCCTGCCCGACAAACAGGAGTTGAGCTTTATTGAAAGTAACCGTCCTGTTTTTTGCATCGGTCGATGTAATGCAAGCAAAAAACCTTCCGTTTTCTTCGGTATATGTTTCATCTTCATCTGTATAGAGGGAGAGCTGTTCTTCCTGTTCTTCTTCCGTTGTATCCTCGACCGGTTCCACGGTTTGTACGGTACTGTTCGACATATCGTCTCTTCTACAGGACGACAGTGCCATCGTCATACAAAGACAAAAGAGCAACAACCCCAGCTTGAGTATAGGTTTCTTCATACAACTCACTTCTTTCTTTATGAAATTATTCTGCCAAACCGAAGCGATAGTTCCACGTCGGATCTCGGTTTCGCTACCGTCTATTGTATCAAAAAACATTCTCTCAAGTCAAACTGCTACTGTCCAATTCTTCATACTTCTCAAAAAATAATTTCAACTTCCGTACAACCTCTCCTACAACACCTTCCTCATCACCTTCTATATTCAAAGGCATCAGAGGTTCATGGAGCGACATCCTAAGAAGGAACCAACCTCCCGGCACGATCCCCTTAACTCCTTCATAATTCTTCTCGGGTAGACGGTAGCCCTCCTCTTTCTCAATGAATTTTTCCAAATCGGAGAGAACACTCTGACCGTAAGCCTTGAAGTCCGTCGCCGTAATCGGCAGACGATACTCCCCCTCCTCATTCGGATCGGTCAGACCCTCAAGAAGACTTGTGATCTTAAGCCCCTCTTTGTGAAGTTTGGCGACATAGACGAGGATCTTGGCGACCAGGTAGGCTCCATCGTCAAGGAAGTAGTTTTCCTTCATGGCTGCATGTCCCGAAGTTTCGATCGCCAGATGGCTTTCAACCCCTTCTTCATTTAAGCGAACCGCCTCATTGATCACATTGCGGTAACCTCTCTTGAAACGATGATGGTAGCCGCCCCTCGCTGCGATAAACTCCGCCAGAGAGTTGGAGGTGATCGAATCGGTAACAACGGTGCTTCCCGGATGCTCCTTGAGCACGATGGAAGAAATCAAGGCGATCAGACGGTTTCTGTTAATCTCCTCAGCCTCATCGCTGACAATCGCCGCCCTGTCCACATCGGTATCGAAGATGATCCCCAGATCCGCACCGTGATTGGCGACCGCCTGAGAAATCGACCTCATCGCCTCCTTATTCTCCGGATTGGGGATATGGTTGGGAAACATCCCGTCCGGATCCAGATAACAGCTTCCCTTCGTATCCGCTCCGAGCTCTTCCAAAACCTCTTTGGCAAAAAAACCTCCGGCTCCGTTTCCTGCATCAACAATGATATGCAGGCTCTTTAGAGGAAACTCCTCCCCTGTCTGCTCGCGGATAAAGTCGACCAGATAGCTGCTGTAATCTGCGATCAATTCTCTTGAAACGATCTCCTTGGGCTCTGCTTGAGAAACCTCCCTCTCCTCGGAGAGGATCTGCGTGATATCCGCCTTATCCAGCCCTCCTTCTCGTGTGAAAAACTTGAATCCGTTGTGGAAATAAGGGAGGTGGCTCGCTGTGATCATCACCGCTGCGTCCATCTTATAGTCCTCAAACACCGTGCTCATAAACATCGCCGGTGTGGTCGAAAGCCCTGTATCAACGACCTGCACCCCACAGTCCTGCATCTTGTGCATCATCGTCTCCTTGAGCATATCTCCCGACAGACGCGAATCCCTGCCTACGGCGATGCGAAGCTCCTGCACCGCTTTGTGCGTCTTGTCGGACAACCACAGAACAAATCCCTTTGCGATCTCCTCTGTAGCCTCCCTATCCAAATTGACCTGACGCTCCTTATTCTCCAACGCGATTCCGCGGATATCGGTCCCGTTTTGCAATTTCAAAAGTTCTTTCTTATTCAAGACTTCCACCTTCCTTCTCTTTTTTCTTTTTTTGTAATACTATTCTCCGCTTGAAATATCAGATATGGAGTATATAATTATCAAAAAGCAATTTTGGGGATCATATACCTCAAATCACTCAGGTAGTCAAGAGAAACAGATAACAGTATAAACACTCCGCATAGAACGATCCCTGCTCCTGCCTAAGTCCGCGCAACCCTCCTCCACGTCTCTCATATTACGATTCAAACTGCCACACCGTATAACTTCTATACAACAAGTGATCAAAGCATCTTGATACTTATGTTGCTTCTATAGCAGGTATTGTAATGTGAAAACAACATCATCCACAGTTGCAGAACAAACCCTTTTCGATCCGAACTCCGAGGATAGCTCGTTCCCCTTCAGATGTTCGCTCTCAGATGTCGCTTAGGCGGATCGATAAACCGGATCCCTTACTTTAGTTTCAACAGTTCCTGTAAGGGATGATCCGGGTACAGACTCCCAAATTACCGGATGCAAGAGATGTCATCGATCCAAACAGGCATCGATAGCGCTATCTGCTTTCTATTTTAATAGATGGTTTGAGATTTGTAAATCAAAGTTGGGAGGGATTATCTTCCATCCGTTTTGTTTTATCTGAATTATCTGTTATTTTTCTTCCTCCAACACAGAAGCCTTTCTTGAGTTTTTGATTTATTGTATTCATAAATATTTCAATCTTTGAAAACATTTTTTCAAAAACCCTTGTCTAATTTACAAAAAATTTGTTATACTTGTAAGAGTAGAAAGGAGGAAACACAACTTTAGTAGATTATACACGGATCATATCAAGATCCGCTTGTATCAGTTCTTTTTCTATAGGGAACGATTACATATTTTTTATCATTCCATATGAAAGAGGAAACCGTACTTATTTTATAGCTAATCTATCGGAACACAATAATTGAATGAGAGGTGTACATTATGTCAGATCAAGTAAAAAAGATCAGAAAGGCGAATTTGATCGAAGCTCTTATCTCTTTCTTCGGACTCATCGTCATTATGGCAATCGGTATTATGAAGTTTCACGTTGACCCGCATGTCCCCATGTTTCTCGGAGTTATCGTTGCAGCCTGTGTTTCTCTTTACATAGGATATAGTTGGGAACAGATCGAAGAGTCTATGATCCATGGGATAACCCAAGCGCTTCAATCCGTTCTTATCCTTGCGATCATCGGTATCCTCATCGGTGTATGGATGGTATCGGGAGTTGTTCCCTCTATGATCTACTACGGATTGAACATTCTTTCTCCCAAGATCTTCCTTCCTGCAACGATGATCATCTGCTCGATCACATCTTTGGCGACAGGTACTTCTTGGGGAACAGCAGGAACCATGGGTATCGCCCTTATGGGTATTGCTCAAGGTTTAGGGATCCCCGCTCCGATTACAGCCGGTGCAGTGCTCTCCGGTGCTTACTTCGGAGATAAGATGTCTCCGTTGTCCGACACGACCAACCTTGCTCCTGCTATGGCTGGAACCGATGTATTTACTCACGTAAAGTTCATGCTTAAGGCAACAGTTGTTACCTATGTAATTACCATAGTGGCATTTACCGTAATCGGTTTGAGATACGGAGCTGGAGAAGCCGAACTTTCCAGTATCGTAGAATTGCAACAGGCGATTGCCGACCAGTTCAAGGTCAGTCCCTTGCTCCTTCTTCCTCCTGTAGTTGTCATCGTAACCATCGCTAAGAAGATGCCTGCGATTCCCGGTATCACTATCGGTATCCTGGTAGCAGGAATCATGAGCCCCATCTTCCAAGGCGCGGACGGGGGATTCGGTGCACTTTTAGACTGCGGTATGAACGGTTATGTCAGCGAGACCGGAAACGAAGCGGTTGACGCCCTTCTTTCTAAGGGGGGTCTTATGAACATGATGTTCTCCATCTCTATGACTATCATTGCTATGATGTTCGGTGGTATCGTTGAGATGACGGGACAGATGGAAGTTATTGTAAACAATATCCTCAAACTCGTAAAATCCGATGCAGGTCTTGTCGTTGCGACCGAAGCTACCTGTATCTTGAGTAACGCGACTATGCCTGAGCAGTACATCTCTATCGTTGTACCGGGACGTATGTATGCAAAGGCTTATCAAGACCGCGGTCTGCATCCGAAGACCCTCTCCAATGCTCTGGAGTCGGCAGGTACGGTATCAGGAGCTTTGATTCCTTGGAATACCTGTGGGGTATTTATGTCCGAGACCTTGGGTCTTCCCGTTTATGGAAAAATCGATACAAAAGGACTCTACGGCGCTGCGGGACAATATGTTCCCGGATATGCTCCTTGGGCAATTTTCAACTACCTAATGATTATCATAACTGCTGTGATGGCATTTATGGGAATTACTGTAGCGAAGATGACCGAAGAAGAGAAGAAGATCCTCGCCGAAACAGGTCGTGTATCCTAAACTTAAGTTTGTTGACTAAAAGGACTGTCTTTCGAGACAGTCCTTTTTTATAGCCCTAACGTCTTATCTCCGTTTTATACTACTATTCTTTTGAATAGTGGATATAAACAATCTGTGACCCATAGA
>JAUMWQ010000065.1 GCA_030529565.1 Filifactor alocis
AGATTCTGCGATGTCTCTGGCCTTTGCAATATCATTGTCGATCAATGCTACAGAGATCGCCTCTCCGATCTTTTTCATCTCCTCTTCTTTCATTCCCCTTGTCGTAACAGCGGGAGTTCCGATACGGATCCCCGATGTTTTGAAGAAGTTTTGCGGATCGAAGGGGATGGAGTTCTTATTGACGGTAATTCTCGCCTCATCCAACCTCGTTTCAGCTTCCTTACCTGTAATTCCCTTGTCGATCAGACTTACGAGCATCAAGTGGTTGTCCGTTCCGCCCGATACAAGTTTAAAGCCGTGGGATTGAAGGGATCCCGCCAAAGCAGTTGCATTGTCAAGAACCTGTTTTTGATAGACCTTAAATTCTTCCTGCAACGCCTCCTGGAAACAAACCGCTTTTCCTGCTATGATGTGCTCCAAAGGTCCTCCCTGGATTCCCGGGAAGATCGCCTTGTCGACCTTAGCTGCATATTCTTCCTTGCAGAGGATCATACCACCACGCGGCCCTCTCAAGGTCTTGTGTGTTGTCGTTGTCACAAAGTCTGCATACTCGCAGGGATTCATATGGTATCCTGCTGCAATGATGCCTGCGATATGAGCCATGTCGACCATGAGATAAGCACCGACCTCATCCGCCACTTCCTTCATCTTCTTAAAGTCAATCTTCCTCGGATACGCACTTGCTCCTGCAACGATCATCTTAGGCTGTACCTCTTTTGCTCGAGCTCGTAGAACATCATAGTCGATCATCTCGGTTTCCTTGTCTACACCGTAATCAAAAAAGGTGAAGTACTTACCCGAAATATTGACAGGAGAACCGTGAGTCAAGTGGCCTCCCTGAGAAAGATCCATTCCAAGAACCTTATCCCCGTGCTCAAGCATCGCAAAATACACTCCCATATTAGCCTGAGAGCCCGAGTGAGGTTGAACGTTGGCATGCTCCGCTCCGAAAAGTTTCTTTGCGCGGTCGATCGCGATATTCTCCAGTTCGTCTACAAACTCACAACCTCCATAGTAACGTTTGCCCGGGTAACCTTCCGCATATTTATTTGCAAAACAAGTACCCATCGCTTCCATTACAGCGTCGCTGACAATGTTTTCGGAAGCGATCAGCTCCAAGTTTTTTCTCTGTCTATCCAACTCCTTTTTCAAAACCTGAAAAACTTCTTCATCCGTATGTGCCAAATGATAGTAATTATACATTACAACTTCTCCTTTCAATTCGCTTTCTCTTGAAATAAGCATCATTTCCATTTCGATTTTCTTTAAAACATCGTCTTTGTTGCTACGGGAAAATGATTTCTTACTTTTTTATCATATCACAATTCAAGCAATTATTCCAATAAAAAAAGAACCGGTCAGACCGATTCTTTTTATCATCATGTTATTGGTTTACCGCCGGAACGATACTTACCTGCTTACGCTTCTTGTCTTTTCTCTCGAATTTTACATGTCCGTCTACCTTTGCAAACAAGGTATCGTCTCCACCTCTGCCTACGTTTGTTCCCGGATGGATCTTCGTTCCTCTTTGACGAACCAGGATGGAACCTGCCGTAACCAACTGTCCGTCACCTGCTTTTACACCAAGTCTTTTTGCAGCGGAATCACGGCCGTTCTTGGAAGAACCTACCCCTTTCTTACTCGCAAAAAGTTGAAGATTAATTCTAAGCATCAGTGCACCTCCTCTATCATGAGTTTTATATGCTTTTTGTACGTTTTTTCCAAATCTTTGAGATTGAGTACGAGTGTATCCAGCATTACCTTTACTCTCTCGTCGTGTTCCAAATACGAGGTAGGAAGTTGAAACGAAAAATATCCGTCCTTCATCCGATAAGAGAGCTTGTAGCCCAACACTTCCGTCAATCCGTTAAATATCGATTGCACCAAGACCGAAACCCCGGCACAAACAATGTCCTCCCCTCTCTTGGCATAGTCAGCATGCCCTTTGAGGGAAATTTGCCACCTTTTCTTGCGACTGTCTTTTGTGATCAAAACATAGATCATAGTTCTTAGCCTTGGATACTTTCAATAGCCAATTCCGTGTAAGGTTGTCTGTGTCCTTGCTTTCTTCTGTAGTCTTTTTTCGGCTTATACTTGAAAACAATCACTTTATCACCTTTGCCGTGCTCAACTACCTTTGCGCTTACCTTTGCAAAAGCTGCTCCTTCTCCGACGACAACTTCGCCATCCTTGCCCAGAGCCAAGACTTTCAAGTTTACGGTTTCTCCGGCTTGAACATCGAGTTTTTCAACACGAATGACATCGCCTTCCTGAACTCTGTATTGTTTTCCACCTGTTTCAACAACTGCGTACATATTGCACCTCCCCTTTTGAGAACTCGCCACGTCAGGCAACGAGGTTTTTGTAGGACCTCATATTTACAAACCTAAAATGAGCGGCTTATAACTTCATTATCATACCAACCTTTATATTTTTTGTCAAGTTCTTTGCAGGATTATTCCGGAAAGTTCAAGAGGAAAACCCTGATCTCCCTCCGAGGAGCAGCTGATTCGATCACCTGTTTAAACTGCCCAAGCGCGTAGTTTAAAACCTATAACGAGAGCTCTTGATTCAGGCAAATTGCCATGTCCTCGTTTAAACTGCCCAAGCGTGTAGTTTAAAGCCTATAACCTCTCAAGCTATTCTTGGTTATCACATATTGTGAGGTTTTTCCCTGTTATTTCTTTGAGTTGTGGATATAGATGATCTTTGAAACATAGAAGATACCACGATTTTTCGTGGTCGAAAAAACAGATATATCCATATTGAACAGTATGAAGCATATGCAGCAAATGAAAGTAAAAAACGGAACTGATACTACGTTTTTGGAACCGAAAACGCACATGTTTTCACGAACCATAAAAATATCTCCGACTGTAAACAGCCGGAGATATAAGGAGGGACATATAAGAGAGGGTACTCTTATATGACGGTTTGGCTAAGAAATACTGTACAGGGGCATACGGATCTCTCTAATGTTGTACAGAGTATATCTGTCCTGTAAAATGAATGCTCATGAGATCCTCATCTTCTGCACAGGATCGTTTTGTTTCGCATCTTCGAATTATGTGCCATTTCCTCTAAGGCAACACCGCACAAAGCTGCATCTCGATTTTGCTGTTGTTTTACACAGTACAAAAATCTTGTAAAATGAACACTTTCAACAATTTTATTTTTTGTATGAAACCGGTTTCTCTCTGTTTTTTAGAATTATGCGATATCTCTCTAAAACTTTTAATTTATCATCTTATAAGGTTTGAAGTCCCATTGTCCGATCGGAGTTCTTCCCGGACCGTCTACCTTAGTCCTGTCGAGAACCTGGGTATAACTCTCGTAGTACAGTGGAATAATGATCATTTCATCCATTAATACTTTTTCCGCTTCCTTCATGATATCATCTCTTTCCGTTCCCGTGCTTACGATCGCTTTAGCAACGAGTTCGTCATAGGCCTTGTTGCTCTCGTTAAGGATCTTGTCATGAGGACTTCCCGCATATTCCTTCCATCTCCAGTGGCAGGAGTTCAGTCCGTTGGATGTGAACAGTGCAAGCATGGTCATCGGATCGTTGTAATCTGCCGACCATCCCGATTGCGATACGGAATACTTTCCTGCGGACTGCTCCGCATTGAATACCGACGCTTCTACGCTGACCAGATTTACCTTGATGCCCAAATTTTTCTCCCACATTTGTTGGATAGCCTCAGCCACCTTCTGCTCATCGGTACGGATGTAGTAGACCAGATCAAATTCCGGGAAGCCTTTGCCATCCGGGAAACCCGCCTTCGCCAAGTATTCTTTTGCCTTGTCTACTTGAGCAGACCAAGGATCGATCTCAAATTCGGGAACCACCATCTCATTTTCATCAAGAGGTCGGAAGGATTTTCCGTCCGATGTTTTAAATTTCGGTGCCACAAAGGCAGCTGCCGGTATCTCCCCACTCCTTCTGACCTGCTCCACCAGTGTCTTTCTGTCGATCGCCAAGGCAAGCGCTTTTCTTACATTGACATCATTAAAGGGTTCCTTGTCCACATTGATAGCGTAATAACTGAGTCCAAGTCCTTTTTCACTGGAGAAATTGGGATCTTCCGCCAACAACTTAGGAACTTCTTCTCTCGGCAAAAGAGACGTGATGTGAATCTCTCCCGCTTGATAACCTTGAAGAGATGTGGTCGCATCCGTGATAAACAAAGCTTTGATCTCGGAGAGGGACACATTATCCTTATCCCAATACTCCTCGTTTTTTACCATGGTCAAGTGAGATCCTATCTTGTACTCGGAGAGTTTGAAGGCTCCGTTCGTAATACATTTCGCCGGGTCCTTCTCCCAACCTTCTCCCGTCGTTGCCATGTCTTCTCTGACCGGCATGTAGGTGAAAAACGAGATGAGGTTCAAGAAATATGCCGTAGGATTGATCAGTTCGACCTGCAGGGTCTTATCGTCCAAGGCTTTGACCTTCATATCTTCCGCTTTTCCCACTCCGTCAAAATACTCCTTGGCTCCTTTGATATAGTCCGTTACCAGGAATGCATAGGGAGATGCCAAATTCGGATCCGCCGCACGCTTCCACGCATATTCATAGTCATGTGCCGTAATTGGTTTTCCGTCCGACCACTTTAGGTCGTCCCTTAAGGTAAAGGTATAGAGCGTATTTTCCACACCTTCACTGTTCGCTTCTATCTTGTAATCTTGTGCCTGAGCCTTCATAATCCCATCTTGGGTATCGCGCATCAAACCTTCATAGAGGTTGATGATAACGTGTCCTCCCGCTCCGGATGTATTGATCTGAGGATCCCAGGTCTTCGGCTCGGAACCTATATTCCAAACCAAAGTCCCTCCTGAGGAGGAAGTTGTTTCCGTAGTTTCAGCCTGTTCCGCTTCGGGCGCTTCACTGCCCGTGGTCTGATCGGTCGTAGGTGCACAGCCTGCTATGGAAAAAGTCAGTATCAGTGCTGTCAACATCGCTAAAAATCTTCGTTTTTCTTTCATTGTTTTACCTCCCTGAATTTACTGAAATGTTGCAACAAGGGCACACTTTGCCTTTGTCCTTGATCTAACGATAAGGCAAATCCCGTTAAACAAATGGCTCCAAGACATATGTTCTTCATACGAAGCCGGTTGTGCCCTCTCTTTTTGAATTGTTCCACATCTCCTTAAACACTCTTTGTTTCTACTACCCTCTGAATACACTCCCTTCCCTCCTTGGATCTTCCTATATCAAATGACAGGCTACCTCATGGGTATCGCCGACCTTTTTCAGGTATGGAAACTCCTCCCTGCAACGTTGCTGCGCATAAGGACATCTCGTATTGAACCTGCATCCGCTCGGGGGATTGATCGGAGTCGGGACATCTCCCTCCAACATGATCGGTTTTATCTTCTCCGATAGGATGGGATCGGGGATCGGTACCGCTGAAAGCAAGGCCTTGGTATAAGGGTGGAGGGGATGATCGTATACTTCCTCACTGTCGCCGACTTCTACCAGATTTCCCAGATACATGACCCCTATCCTGTCGGATATATGTCTGACCATGGACAGATCGTGTGCAATGAAGAGGTAGGTAAGACCCAGTTTCTCCTGAAGCTCTTCCAACATATTGACCACCTGAGCCTGGATCGATACGTCCAAGGCGGAGATCGGCTCATCGCAGATGATAAACTCCGGCCTTACAGCCAAGGCTCTGGCTATCCCTATCCTCTGTCTCTGTCCTCCCGAAAACTCATGCGGATATCGATTTGCATGACTCTCCTGAAGTCCCACATAGTCGAGAAGCTCAAAGATCCTCTCCCTTCTCTCCTTCCTGTTCATCTTCTCATACAGGTCGATCGGTTCTCCGATCAGGTCACTGACAGTCATTCTTGAATTTAGGGAAGCATAGGGATCCTGAAAGATCATCTGCATCTTCTTTCGATAAGGTTGAAGTTCTTTGTTCGTGAGTTTCGATATATCATTTCCGTCGTAGATGACCTCCCCTCCCGTTACGTCATAGAGTCGTATCAAAGTCCTTCCGGTAGTCGATTTCCCACATCCGGATTCTCCTACCAGACCCAGGGTCTCTCCCTTTTTGATATGAAAACTCACGTTATCTACCGCCTTGATATAGGTCTTCTTTCTTCCAAATATCCCCTCATTTCGAACAAAGTACTTCTTAAGGTCTTTAACTTCAACTAATCGATTTTCCATTTGCCACACCCCCTTTCAACCTTTCATATCCTTCTATCTTCGGCGCATCTTGGTGTAGAAGCCAACACATCGCCCGATGTTGCCCCTCCTTGAAGTACGGGGGCATCTCCTGTGCACAAATGTTTCTCGCAAACTCGCACCTGTTGCAAAAGGGACACCCCGTCGGAGGATTCAACAGATCCGGAGGACTTCCCGATATAGGAAGCAAACGTTCTTTTTGAGAACTGCTCGCCTTAGGTATCGACTTTAACAGTCCCATGGTATAAGGGTGTTTCGGACGATAGAAGATATCATGAGAACTTCCTTCTTCCAGTATGACTCCCGCATACATGACCAAGATCTTCCTGCACATATTCGCTACGACACCCAAATCGTGTGTGATCAATATTGTAGACATACCTAGCTTTTGGTTCAGTTGTTTGATAAGGTTCAATATTTGGATCTGTATTGTTACATCCAAGGCCGTCGTAGGTTCGTCCGCTATAAGAAGACTCGGATTACAGGACAATGCCATCGCTATCATCGCTCTTTGTCGCATTCCTCCGCTAAACTCGTGAGGATAGTTGCGATAACGTTCTTCAGGTGAAGGTATCCCCACGATCTTAAGCATCTCGATCGCTCTCTCCCTCGCCTCAGCCTTATTCAACTCCGTATGTTCAAGAATATTTTCAACGATCTGCTTTCCCACCGTGTAGAGAGGATTCAGGGATGTCATAGGATCCTGAAAGATCATAGCTATCTCATTTCCCCTGATCTTCCTCATCTCCTGTTTGGAACAATCAAGTATGTTTTTGCCCTTGAATTCGATCTCTCCTCCTATGACCCTTCCCGGGTACTGTAAAAGCTGCATGATCGATAGGGAGGTTACGCTCTTTCCGCTTCCGGACTCTCCAACGATCCCTATGATCTCACCTTTTTCCATAGAAAAATCTACCCCTCGTATGGCCTTGATCTCTCCCACATGAGTAAAGAACGAGGTCCTCAAGTCTTTCACTTCCAACAAATATTCCAAGCTCATAAGTATCCACTTCCTTTAGTGTTATTCGAACTCTATTTTCTCAGTCTCGGATCCAAAGAATCTCTCAAACCGTCACTCAAAAGATTAAACGCCAATATAGTCACCGACATTGCCAAGGCCGGAAAAAACAGCTGATACGGATAGGTATAGAGTCCGGGTAGGGCATCGTTGGCCAAGGATCCCCAAGATGCCTTGGGTGCGGAAACTCCAAGCCCTATGAAACTTAGAAAGGCTTCGGTAAACATCGCGCTGGGTATCTGCATTGTAATTGCGACCATGATCGGGCCCATAATGTTGGGGATCAGATGTCTTGTCAAAATCTTAAAAGTGGATACTCCCAAAAGTCTTGCCGCGAGGACAAACTCCTGTTCCTTCATACTCAAGACCTGCGAACGCACGATCCTTGCCATATTCACCCAATAAGTGATCCCCATCGCTATCAAAATCGACTTCAATCCCGGCCCCAAAATAACCATCAACAGGATCACATAGAGCATCATGGGAATCGAGTAGATCGTATCGACAAATCTCATCATCAGATGATCGACCCTTCCTCCGAAATAACCGGCAACTCCTCCGTAAAAGACACCTATGATGAAGTTGACGATCGCCGCGACGATACCGACGAGCAAAGACATCCTCGCTCCGTATACGACACGGATAAACATATCCCTTCCAAGAGTATCGGTTCCCCAAATATAGGTTTTGTTTCGGATCGTTTTGAAGGAACTGATCTCCTTGCCATCGTAGATGACTTGAAAACGCTTTATCTTATTGTTCAGTATCTCCTCGGCCTCCTTCAGAGAAACTGTCGTATCTGAAGCCTTGTCTCCGTAGTATTCTCTAAGATATGCAGCCTTTGTAGCAGGAAACTCCTCCCCTTCTTTCACTGAGCGTTCCAGGAGAATAAATTCCTGTTTTGCCTTAAAATAAACTCCGTAATCAACGAGCATGGATCTTCCATCCACCTTATACAAGTAAGTTCTTTCCGTCTTATCGTCCTTGACCAGATCCGCCATTTTGATCAATTGTCCCTTTTTGTCGACTTCTATGGCCTTGTACTCACTTGTAATATAGACATAGTTGCCCGCACCGACATCATAGACGTCGATCTCGGGAGGAATGTTTGCAAATTCAAGCCTTTGTTCCGAATAGGACAGGGGCCAGAAAAACGGTATAAAAACCGCGCAGAGGATGACAAAAACAATGACAAACAAGGATATCATCGCACTCTTATTCTTCTTTAGCCTCCTCCAACTGTCTTGCCAAAACGTCAGACTCGGTCTTCCTATCTGATCGGAGTCCTTCTTCGTGATGTCGAGCGCATCCCATCTTGTACCTTCCATACTGCTTGTCCTCATACTCACACCCCCCTAGTCATACTTAATGCGCGGATCGATGATGACATAGAGGATATCCACCAACAGAACCACAAATATCAATATAATGGCAAAAAATACCGTAATACCCATGATCATCGTGTAATCCCTGTTCATAATGCTCAATGTAAACAGACTTCCTATACCGGGTATCCCGAACACCTTTTCTATGACGAAGGAGCCTGTCAAGATACCGGCCATCATGGGACCCAAATAAGTTACTATGGGAAGAAGTGCGTTTCGAAGGGCATGAACAACGATGACCCTCAGCTCCGATATCCCCTTCGATCTCGCAGTTCGAATGTAATCCTGTTGTAGAACCTCCAAAACCGACGTCCTCGTGAGCCTTGTCACAAAAGCGATGGAAAAAACGCTTATGGTGATGACCGGTCCGATATAACCCCTTAGGTTGGGGACTCCGAAGGCGGGAAGCAAACCCAAAGTCTTGCTGAACAAAAACAGGAACCCCGTTGCCAAAACAAAACTCGGGATCGTTGCACCCAGGGTCGCTAAGATCATAAGCAGACGATCGATCAGTTTGTTTTGTTTCAAGGCGCTTATGATCCCCATCGAAATCCCTATAAAAACGACCAGACAGGTAGCGTAGATCCCTATCACCAGAGAATAGGGAAAACCGTCTCCTATGATTTTTTGAACTGTTAAGCCCGCTCTGGTGTAAGAAACTCCGAAATCTCCTCTTACAAAATTCTTCAGATAGAGAACATACTGTGTAAACAAAGGTTTGTCCAAACCGTATTTGGCATACATTGCAGCACGGATCTCCGGATTGGGCATCTTCTTATCCATAAACGGATCTCCCGGTATGCATTTCATCAAGACGAAGGTGATCGTAATGATGAACAACATGGTGATCACCGCCGAAACGATCCGCTTTAAGATGTACTTTATCATGGTACCACTTCCCCCTTTACGAAGAATACTTCATCGTCATTTGAATAAAACCGCTCAAGATCAAATAATTTTCGTCGCTCAATAATTTTTCTTCCTTCGTTTCATCGATCAGATCCCATTCGATACCGAGGATGAATCTGTCCTCTACTCCCTCCACACCGACAATATCTCCATTCCCGTTCATAGCGCTCACCCGAAGGTTCTCCCCTATCTTTCTCGTCCTCGCTTCCACCTTAACATCTTGAAGCATGGAAGACTTGCCGATGCACTCAAACAGTTTTGTTCCTTCATACACTCTTATGTCCTGTTCGGGCAGTACCGCTCCGGGAATTTTTGGAGTGTTGACCTGTATCCCTTGAGATACCCTCCCGTCGCAGAGATGATTTAAGACGGAACATCCTTGACCCACGCAGAGCAGGGGCGAATTGGTCTCGGAAAATATAAGTCGATACTTCTCTCTTTCTTCCAACTCCCCAAAACCTTCTCCTCTTCCCCTCCATCTTCCATAGAGGAGGATCGCATCCATCGTTCTGATATCGTTCCGATCGATATCTTCAAAGAATATGACAGGAAGTACCCCTAACCTATGTAGTTCCTGAGCATATTTCATCAAGGTTTCCTTAACGAGCTTTTCTTCATCTTCCCCCCTGTCTCCGATCTCTTCACAAAAAGGTATCATACCTATCAACGGTCTCATCGGCATTCCTCCCTTCCTATCTCTTTGTCGTAATAAAAAGCAAATCCTATGCCAACACCTTCACAGTCTTAAAAGACGCTCCAAGAGCACCGTGTTTTCCGTTCCGAATTGCCACAGACCCTTGTTTTTTTGGTTTTTGCCTTCAAATCACAGTCTATGGTCAAATTTTCTCTTTCACTAACCGAATTTTTGACAAACAAAAAAACAACCCTCCCCACTTTCCGAAAGTAGAAAAAGTTGCTTTTTCTCATTTTGATTTCTCA
>JAUMWQ010000066.1 GCA_030529565.1 Filifactor alocis
CTTCAGGAGGATTCGACCTTCCTGTTTCAGACCTTGAAGAACTATCTCAAGATGGAGGGGAAGGTACCGGTCTACCAAATAGAAGAGGTCGATGAGGGAGAGTTGTACCGTCAGGTGTCCTTCCTCGAAAAACAGCTACTCAAGGTCTTGGTAGGGATCACCAAGTATTTTGTACGAAACAGGGAGCTGCTTCGCCTTCGAAGAACCTATATCTATGCCATTGTCCGCAATATCTTTTTGAGGTTCGGGCACAATTTCGAAGCACGGGGTATACTTGAGCATTACAGGGATGTCTTCTTTCTGACTAAAGACGAGGTTTTTTCTCTTGCGGAGGGCAAAGACTTCGATGTTCGTGAGAGGATTGAGCAGAGAAAAGAAGAGTACGAAACCAATAAAGAAAAGAAGATCTATGAGAGGATGTACTTCTACGGAGAAGTGGCGGAGGAAACTATGATCCCGATCTTTAGTCGGCAGGAGATCCTCGAACACGACGAGACTATGCTCTACGGTGTCGCCGGAGGCGGAGGAGTGGTGGAAGGCAGGGTCAAATATGTCACGGATCCCGCTGATGCCGATGTGGACGGCTACATCCTGATGGCACAGAGGACGGATCCCGGTTGGACGGTACTTTTTCCGATGGCGAAGGCAGTCATCATCGAGAGGGGAAGCGTACTCTCCCACTCCGCAGTCATCGCAAGGGAGATGGGTCTGACCCTCGTCGTCGGAGTGCGGGGTCTGACCGACAGAGTCAAGGACGGAATGAAGGTAAGGGTCGACGGAATAAGGGGAAGTATTGAATTGATGGAAGAAGAATAGAAGGGGACAGTTGGTAGATGGGTAGGACGGACAGATTTTCTTTTATACGGTATTCGAACTGCTGGGAGGACAGCAGGATCTTGGCGAAGGCTCTGAAGATAGGAAGAGGACAGAGGGGACTCTCGATCGCCTCGGGAGGAGATAACACCCTTGCCCTCCTCCTGGAAGATCCTTCGGAGATCCTCGCCTTCGATATCAACCCGACCCAGATTTTTTGCACCGAGCTCAAGATGAGGGCGATAGAGGCCTTGGACTATGAAGAGGCCCTTGCCTTTTTGGGGGTGAAGGAGGGCGGAAAGAGGCTCCAAACCTTGGAAAGGCTCAAGGGAAGTCTGTCCGAGGAGGCCCTTGCTTACTTTCGTTCCAATGCGGACATCGTGGAAGGGGGACTGATCCACGCCGGAAAGTTCGAGAGGTATTTTCAACTGTTTCGACGAAGGATCGCCCCGCTCTTTTGCCGTTCGAGAAGACTGCGTGAGTTTTGCGATCTGGACTGTCCTAAGAGACAAAGGGAGTTCTACGACAGGCACATCGACAACCTGCGTTTTCGCTCCATGTTCGGGATCTACTTCGGTGTAAGGGTGATGGGAAGGCTGGGACGGGACAAGAGTTTCTACCGTTATGTCGAGGAGAAGGAGGGTGTCGCCCAAGATATCAAGCGACGCTTTGAGTACGGCATCTCATCCACCCGAAATCGTACCAATCCCTATCTCAGCTATATCTTGAAGGGCAACTTCGGAGAGGAGGCTCTTCCCGTCTATCTGAGGAAGCACAACTATGAGCTTATCCGCAGCAGGCTCGATCGGATCACTCTTTTGCACGGCGGTTTGGCGGAGGTCGACAGCAGTCTTCGTTTTGACTTTTTCAACCTGTCCGATATTTTCGAGTATGTTGACGAGGAGACGTTTCTCATAGAAGCGGATCGTTTATCGAGAATGTGTGCGAAGGGGGCGAGGATCGCCTACTGGAATATGCAGAACAAGAGGTATTTTCCCGAAGGGGACTTCGTCTTGGAGAAGGAGCTTTCGGACGAGCTGTTTCGAGAGAATCAGTCCTTCTTCTATCGGGATTTTTCGGTATATCACAAAGAGATCAAAGACAGAAAGAGTAAGTATGAGTAAGATCATTGACAAGTTTGAAGAGGCCTGCCTTTCCTACGCGGACAGGACAGCCTTCTTCTATCTGCAACACAACAGAATAAGAGAGGTGTCGTTTGGACAGCTTGGGATCGATGTGGACAATATGGAAGTTCTTCTTCGAGAGAAGGGGCTTGGCGAAGGAGGGAGGGTACTGATCTTTGTGCCGCCGTCCTACGAGCTTGTCGTATTTATGTTCGCCTGTCTCAAGATCGGAGCCTCGGCGATGTATGTCGATGTGTGGGCGGGCAGGAAGCTGATCGCCGAGACACTGTCGCAGTATAAGGCGGACTATATCGCCGTTTCGAAGAAGACGAGGTTTTTGAAACTGGCCTTCGGGGACATCAACAAGATCCGAAGGATGCTCTTTATCGACAGGCTGTACGAAAGGTCGAGGACCTTGGAGGTCGGACCGGATCAGGCTGAGAAAAAGAGGGTTTCGAACGACGATCAGGGAGGATGCCTTACCTTCCCCGGCAGAAAGGGGGAGGCGGAAAACCATGTGAGCCTCGGAGAAGAGAAAGAGGAAGGAAGGGTCGAAGCTTTATCGGGTTTCGCTGCGATCGAGAAGGATGGGAAGAGAAGAGGTCCGGATACCTGTGTAAGAAGGGGAGAGGAAGTTGCGGGACATAGGTCCGAAGGGCTTGACGGCAAAGAAGAGAAGTCGAGAAAGCTCATAAACTCCGACAAGGACGAAGAGGATACAAGGCCAGCCCTTCTTACTATGACAACGGGATCGACGGGAAGGCCCAAGATCGCTCTTAGGACCCGCCTCGACCTCTACCGTCAACTGGAGCTGATCAACGACAATATGGAGGACGAGGGAGAGAACGTCGTACTGACGACGGCCTTTATGTATTGCTTTGCCAATGTGTTGAAGGGTTTTACGACCGTCCTTCCCCAAGTCAACCCCGGGTTTCTGCCCTACTTTCTCGATCGGAGGCTCAAGAAGTTCGGCTCTCTTCCGATCACGAGCATCATCACTTCGCCGGATTTCTGCCTGAAGACGGGCAATTTCTATCCGGGGCTGAAGAACCTCTACCTCGGAGGAGCGATCCTGAACCACGAGGAGGCGAGAGGGATTGTTCGCAAGTATCCCGGGGCGAAGATCACCTATATCTACGGGGCGACGGAGTGCAATTTGATCGCAAAGACCGATCTTCATTCCTACCTCGCCCGTCTGCAAGAGGGAGGGCCCGCCCTTCTCGGCCGGGCGGTCAAGGGAGTCAGGATCAGGATCGACGAGGACGGCGAGATCGCAGTCAACTCCAAGGCCATCCTCAAGGACTATCTCTCGCACGACAGGGCCAACAGCATGATCGACGAGGACGGCGAGTTTTGGCATAAGACGGGGGATGCCGGGGAGTACAGGGATGGAAGGCTCTACTACCTCGGGAGAAAGGACGTCTACGTCGAGGACGGGGGACGAAGGCTCTACAGCAATCCCTTGGAACAGGAGCTTGTACTTGCCTTGGAAGGGGTGAAGAAATGCGCCTTCTTCCACCACGGGGGACGAAACCGCCTCTTTCTTCAAGGAGGTTCTTTGACCGAGGAGGAAGTGAGGGCCTGCCTTCGACAACGAGGACTACCTGCGGAAGTCGAGATCTATCTCAATGCGAAGATCCCCTGTGATGTCAAGCACCATACCAAGATCGACTACAAGAAGTTGAGACGTAGGCTGGACAAGGGGAAGTAGGGAGGTATAGTACTATTTTCCGATAGAAATATGGCTATACCTACATCTGTAAGCATAAAAATCCATTTTATCGCTTGCAGAACAAAGGGTATGGATATCAACAGTTCAAACGGAGAATAGTATTAAATTATGATCCGTGGTCATACATTTTATAAACCTGATATTTTTACGTGGGAAACACCGCACAAAGACACAAAGTGATGTTCTCTTTGTTTTGTAAGATATAGAAAGTCTCTAAAATGAGAGGTTTCAGAAATGTGTTTGCCCAAGAAAAACTGAATTTCTTCTGCTCTTGGAATTATGGGGTGTTTTCTTAGGTTTCGGTATAGGAGTGATGTAGGTAGAAATGCAGTCGGAATAAAGCGGAGCGAAGGGACCTTTGGTTTTTGAAAAATTGATTTTTCGCCGTTTTTTAACGATACGGCGACTACTTAGAATAAACGGTGGAGGAAGTTATGAAGTTTAATTATATCGATGAGATTTTGCAGAAAAACAAGGAGAGGTTTAAAGACCACGACTATATCTTTGAGAAAAAGGACGGGGAGTTTAGAGCTCATACCTACGGGGAGTTTTATACCGCGGTAAGGAGGGGAGCCTCCTTTCTTCGGGAGAGGGGACTCAAGGGGAAGAAGATCGCTCTCTACCTTGACGACTCCTACGATTATATGGTGGCGGACATTGCGGTTACGGCCTATGTGGGGACGGGGGTCTGCCTCTCCTCGCAGTGGAAGACGGGAGATCTTGAGAACATCATAGATGAGGTCGATCTCGATGCCGTCCTCTATGAGGCCTCCAAGAGTGCTGTGGTGGACGAGCTTAAAAAAAGCCGTCCCTGCGTCGATTACATCCCGATTGAAGAGATGAAAACCTCCGAGCCGGTCGCAGAGTTGGAGGACTGGAAGGTCGATGAGACCTTCTGCTCCAAGATCGTCTTTTCTTCCGGAACGACGGGAAGTCCCAAGGCGGTCATGCTTTCGCAGAAGAATATGTTCGCCAATATGGAAAACCTTCTGCGTCGCGCTCCGATGAACGACAGCGACATCTGCTACCTCTTCCTGCCCCTCAACCATACCTACGGAGGGATCTGCAACTTTCTCTACTCCGTATCCACAGGGATGAGGATCTATTTGTGCAGCGACAAAAACCTGATCATGCAGGAGGTGGCGGAGGTCAGACCGACGGTCTTCTGTGCCGTCCCCATTCTCTTCGAAAAGATCTATGCCTACGCGAAGGCGAACGGGGCGGAGGTGTCGAAACTGCTCGGAGGACGGATAAAATACCTGTTTTCCGGAGGAGCTTACCTTCAGAGCGAGATCCGGAAGGCCTTTAAGGAAGAAAAACTCAACCTCTTGGAAGCCTACGGTCTCTCGGAGACGACCTCCCTCGTCAGCCTTGAATACTCCAACTCCGACGACTTTGAATCCGTCGGTACGGTGTTTGAGAACATCGAGGTGAGGATAGACTCCCCTGACGAAAACGGAGTGGGAGAGATCACGGTCAGGGGCGACAACATCTTCATCGGCTACTATAACAGGGAAGAACTCTACCTCTCCTCCTTCGACGAGGACGGCTACTTCCGCACGGGCGACCTCGGCTGCCTGAGGGGTGACAAGCTCTATCTCACGGGACGCAAGAAGAGGGTGATCATCCGGGCCAATGCGCGCAATATCTACCCCGAGGAGATCGAGGCCATCATCGAGGAAAACCTCAAGGTCGAGGCCGTCAAAATCTTTGACAAAAACGGTCGTCTGCACTGTACGGTGTTCAGCGATGTTCTTACGGACGCACAAGAACTGATGGAGGAGATCAATGCCCTCCTGCCCAAATACTGTAGGATAGAAGGCTGCGATATCTTAAAAAGCAACTTGAATACCAAGCTTAAGTAGGGTGAGAAGGGCATAGAGATATACAGGTCCTGTGCCCTTGCTCTGAAAAATAAAGAAAGACTGTGAAATAGAGGGAGGAAAGGATGATGATAAATTTTGAAGTCTACGGATTTCTGATTGTTGTCATGGACTATTTCGGAGGTCTTGTCCTTTTGAGCAGGTTTTCTCCCCATCTGTTTCGCAGCGAAAAAGAGCAGTACCTCGCTCTGATCCTGTTTCATATAGGGATCACCTGTGCCAACTACCTGCTTGCAAGGTGTTTGAACAGGGATGGGGCAGGGCACACCGTTTACGGAGCAAGGCTTGAAAATACGGTGATTGCGGTGGGGCTGATCGTTCTTCCCGTCGTGATCCTGATGGGCAGGGGCACTCTCTACTAAGGAAGCTTCGAACGGGAACGCTGTTTGCAGTCCGGTCAAATATCGAGAGGAGGATTATACCGTTATCTAAGAAAACACCGCATAATTCGAATAAGTATGAGAAAATCAGTTTGTCTGAAACAAATCCATTACCAAAAACGTGTATTTGGAAGGCTTTTTATATCCTGAGAAACAAAGGGAAGATCATTTTGTGTCTTTGTGCACTGCTTCCCTAATTAATACTATTTTTCGATGACGAAAAACTATGTTGTTTTCTATGGGTCACAGATTGTTTGTATCCACTATTCAAAAGAATAGTAGTATAAAATATCCGGTGGAATGCTTTGAGACATATCATTATCCGAGTTGTTTTCGGCAAGGATATATCCGATATTTCAAACGGAGGATGGGATTACAGAGGATAGCGGGATCGTGAATGAAATCTTTGTTATATTCAAAGCAGTTTCCGTCTGTGTTCCCCTCTCTTTTGCAGAACTCCTATTGTTTGTACAGTCTTCCTTAAGGGTATCAAATAAAAAACTGTGGATATTTGTACCGTTGTCGGGGATCGACTTCCACTCTTTCCCGTGAAAGCTCTTCAAGACTTTCACGGCAACACACTGCAGATCGTTTGATCGGATAACGGCAGCAGGAGTTTTGAAGAAGGATTCTGCTTTTTTGCCTCTGCAAAAACGGCGGGATATCGACGAAGACAAGAGAGAAACTGTAAGGAGGAGAACTATGAGGTGGCAGGGAAGAAGGCAGAGTTCCAATGTCGATGACCGACGAGGTTTCGGTCGTAGTGGTGGAGGTGGAGGAAGAAGGCTCGGAGGAGCCGGCGTTTTGATCGTGCTGGTCTTGAGTCTTTTGTTCGGCGGTCCTGAATTGGCGATGAGGAACCTCGGCCTTGTTGCAGGTCAGGGTCAGAGCACCGAATATGTACAGACACCGAAGGACGAAGAGCGTGCCGGTATGGCAAAAGTAGTACTTGCGGACACCGAGGATATTTGGCATCAGCAGTTTAAGGCGATAGGAAGGACGTATCAGGAACCGCAGATGGTGCTTTACAGCGGTTATACCCGTTCCGCCTGCGGAACTGCAAACTCCGCAGTAGGACCCTTCTATTGTCCGGCGGACAACAAGATCTATTTGGATCTCAGCTTCTACGATGATTTGGAGAAGAAACTCGGAGCCAAGGGCGACTTCGCCATGGCCTACGTTATCGCGCATGAGGTCGGCCACCATGTCCAGACCCTGCTCGGGGTAACTTCTCAGATGAACGAGCTTAGGCAAAAGCTGAGTAAGACCGAGTACAACAGGTACTCCGTCCTCTTTGAGCTCCAGGCGGACTATCTTGCGGGAGTCTATGCGAAACACAGCGAAAAGATGGGATATCTGGAGGAGGGCGACATCCTAGAGGCGATGGAAGCCGCACAGGCGGTAGGCGACGACAGGATCCAAAAGCAGGCCCAGGGCTATGTTGTGCCCGACAGTTTCACCCACGGGACCTCCGAGCAGAGGATGAAGTGGTTCAAAAAGGGTTATGAGGCGGGGGATCTCAGTGAGTGGGATACCTTTAACCTTGAAAAATAGAAAAAAACCGGAGGTGAAGAACCTTCGGTTTTTTTGTCGGAGACAGGCCTTATTTACAAAAAAAACGTTTTTTGATATTATTTAAGTGGAACTATTTTTGCATACATACAGACACAAGAAGTACAGAAGAGATATAAAACATCGCCAATGTTCTCATCTGATAGGAGCGGACGGCGTGGGAGAGGGAGAGATTATGGATTATAAAGAGCTGTTAAAGTCGGAGATGATGCCCGCCTTCGGTTGTACCGAGCCGATCGCACTTGCCTATGCGTCGGCAAAGGCAAGGGAGGTCCTCGGAGAGATCCCGGACAGGATCAACATTCTCTGTAGCGGAAATATGATAAAAAACGCAAAGAGCGTTATCGTTCCCGGTGCAGGAGGAAGGAAGGGAATAGAGATCAGCTGTGTCTTGGGGATATTGGCGGGAAATCCGGACAGGGAGCTGGAGGTGCTGATCGAAACGCGGAAGGAGGACATCATAGAGGCGGAGAAGATGATAAAGTCGGGCTACTGCAACATCGTCCTTGTGCCTGATGTCGAAAATCTTTACATCCGCATCGAGGCCTTCAAGGGGGATGCGAGCAGTGTCGTCGTCGTCCAGGGCAAGCACACCAACATCATCTATATGGAAAAAAACGGCACAGTCCTTCTTCAAAAAGAAGAGGAGTTCAAGGAACTGACCTTGGAGGAGTTCTCCTTCGCCAAGATCTACGACTTTGCCTGTAGCTGCGACTATGAGGACATCAAGCCCCTCCTCGATATGCAGATCGAGTATAACCGTGCTATTGCGGAAGAGGGGATTGCCAACAGCTACGGCTCCAACATCGGCAAGCTCATTCTCGAGGTCTCCGACAGCGTCGAGGAGAAGGCGCGGGCCTATGCCGCAGCAGGATCCGATGCAAGGATGAGCGGTTGTGAGATGCCCGTCGTTATCAATTCGGGGAGCGGAAACCAGGGGATCACCATTTCGGTGCCCATCGTGATCTATGCCGAACATTTTGAGAAGAGTGCAGACAAACTCTACCGCAGTCTGATCTTTGCAAACCTCGTAGGCCTCTACCAAAAGAAGGGCATAGGAAGGCTGTCCGCCTACTGTGGGGTTGTAAGTGCTGCATCTGCAAGCGTTGCGGGGATCGCCTTCCTCAACGATGAACCGCGAAGGGTCATTGAAGAGACCTTGATCAACTCCCTTGCAGGCAATTCCGGCATCCTCTGTGATGGTGCCAAACCTTCGTGTGCGATGAAGATCGCCTCTTCTGTGGGAAATGCCTTCCTTGCCTACCGTCAGGCACGAAGCGATAACAGCTTCTGCTCGGGAGACGGGATCGTCAAGGACAGTGTCGATGAGACCATCGAAACTGTCGGATATATTGCAAAGTACGGGATGAAACGGACCGATGAGGTCATCTTGGGAGAGATGATCGACAAGAGGGAATAAAACAGGATCTTTTGGAGGACGATGGTAAGAACATAGGTTCTTGCTATCGTCCTTCTTTGTTTAGACTGAAGATTTTCGGTAAGTAAAGCCTTCTCCGAGGACCTCATGCACGAAGTTGATGGAAATAAAGGCTTGGGGATCCAAGTCTTTGACAAAGTTTTTGATCTTGATATATTCCTTCCTTGTTACAATGGTATTGATTACAGGTTTCCTATCCTTGGAGTACCCGCCTTCCGCGTAGAAGATGGTCGTTCCCCTGAGAAGTTCGGTCAGGATAAAGCGGTTGACCTCGTCTTGGTACTTCGTGATGATCTTGAGGTTGACACGGGTGTTGAAACCGGCGATCGCCTTATCGATGATGACGGAGTTCATCAAGATTCCGAGGAGGGCATAGAGTCCGAGCTTGGGACCAAAGGTTAAGCCTGCCATTACCGTGATTAGGAAGTCGGAGAGGAACAGCGACTTACCCATATCGATGTGGGTGAACTTGTTGATGATCTTGGCGACGATGTCCGTGCCTCCGGTCGAAGCATTTTGATTGAAGATCAGGGAGTAGCCGACTCCATTGATCAGGATACCGTAGAGCAGGTTGATCAGAAGGTCGTCGGTAACCAGGTGGGTATTGGGAAAGAGGATCTCCCAAAGCGTGATCATCCCCGATAGGGTAAAGCTGGCATAGATGGTATAGCCTCCGAATTCTTTGCCGATAAAGAGGAAGGCGAAAACGAAGAGGATGGAGTTGATCACGATCATAAACAGTCCCGTGGGGAAGGAGGGGATGATCGATCGCAGTACGATTGCCAGACCGGTAACTCCTCCGACTGCAAGGTTGGAGGGCATTAAGAAAAAGTAGATGCCCATAGACATGATAAGCAGGCCAAGGTTTACGATAAAAAACTTTTTGAAATTAAATTGCATAACGCTATCTCCTTTTCTATTTTATACAGGTATGTTCTTCTACCCTCTCGGTATCTCGCTATGAGATCTCAACAGGAACATCTGATCCGAGTGTTTACGAGAACATCGAAGGATGCAGAGAACTCTTATGCCGTTTTCCTTTCAAACTGCCATCAGATACAGTTTTGTGCTACGACCGTTCAAGTTGTTTTTGATGGTTATATTTCTTCTGTAAACAGGCTGTTTTGATTGGATAACGGGATTAAGAAAAACGGCTTTTGATGAAGGTTTCATCAAGATTGGAGCCGTATCGGCATCTGTGGATTTCTCTTCTTGTTCTGTCAGGATTTTGTACAAGACGGGTATCAAGCAATAAGTTAAAATTATAAGACCTTTGGAGAGGAACGTCAATGGTTTTTTCGCTTGTATTTAAACTGTAATATCTATTGAAGAAATCATTCGAAGAAATGGAGGGAAGGGAACTGTTTGAAAAAGAAGAACGAAAACGGTTTTATAC
>JAUMWQ010000067.1 GCA_030529565.1 Filifactor alocis
TGTTTGAGAAGATTAGAGGGTATTTTTTCGGATTTAATAAATACAAGGATCTGCTTAGGGAACTTGTGATCAGAGATATTAAGGTAAGATATAGAAAATCATTTCTCGGGATATTATGGACGGTGTTGAACCCCTTGATGATGATGGCTGTTCTAACAGTTGTATTTTCTACTATTTTTCGCTCTAATATTGAAAATTTCCCGGTCTATTATTTAACGGGGAGTTTGTTGTTTTCGTTCAATTCAGAGGCCACCACACAGGCACAGACTGCAATAATAGGGAATGCATCTTTGATAAAGAAGGTCTACATCCCTAAGTATCTGTTTCCGCTTTCAAGGGTAATGTCATCTTTGGTAAATCTCTGTTTTTCCTTTATAGCTCTGTTGATCGTGATGGTCGTTACAAAATCGACCTTCCATCCTACTATGATATTTGCTGTTTATCCGATCATTTGCCTAATGATGTTCACGACAGGTCTAAGTCTTGTATTATCTGTATACACGGTATTTTTTAGAGACCTGGTACATCTTTATGGAGTGTTTACACTGATATGGATGTATTTAACGCCATTGTTCTACCCGTTGGAGATGTTACCTCCCGAAGCCAAGTCGATCGTGGAGATGAATCCGCTGTATCATTTTATTGTCTATTTCAGACATGTTATTCTTGATGGGCACATACCGACTCTGATGCAACACATCAGCTTGTTCTTCATAGGTTTCATGTTTTTGATCGTAGGGATCGTGGTGTTTATAAGAAGGCAGGATAAGTTTATTCTTTATATTTAATTCAGCTTGGAAGAGGAAATGAAAAATGGATAATATAGTTGAGATCAAAGATGTTTCAATGATGTTCAATTTGAGCAAGGAGAAGGTTGACAACATAAAGGAATATGCGATAAAAATCTTGAAACGACAATTGATGTTCCAAGAATTTTGGGCATTGAAGAATGTTTCTTTCGATATAAAAAGGGGAGAATCGGTCGGATTGATCGGCTTAAATGGTTCAGGGAAAAGCACCTTACTTAAAATCATAGCCGGAGTATTGAAGCCTACAAAGGGAAGAGTAAATGTGTACGGATCGATAGCTCCGTTGATCGAACTGGGGGCGGGTTTTGATATAGAGTTGTCAGCGAAGGAGAATATTTACTTAAACGGAGCGATCTTAGGATATTCCAGAAAAGAGATCAAAGAGAGGTTTGAAGACATTGTGGACTTTGCTCAACTGTGGGAGTTTATCGATGTCCCCATCAAAAACTTTTCTTCCGGAATGATCGCACGATTAGGATTCTCTATAGCGACGATCAGTGATCCGGATATATTGATTGTAGACGAGATACTTTCTGTAGGAGATCTCCCTTTTCAAAGAAAGTGTGAGAAACGTATCGATGAAGTGACTAAGTCGGGGGCGACTGTTATATTGGTCTCGCATTCGCTGGAACAGGTCAGAGATATCTGCAAAAAAGCGGTATGGCTTGAAAAAGGAACTATGATATGTCACGGGAATGTCGATGAAGTGGTCAGTGAATATCAAAAATCTACTTTAACTTAACGTTGAAAATAAGGAGAGGGAGAGAATGTTTGATTATAGAAGAGAGCCGGGGAAGAGACGAACGGATAGAAGATATAACAAATCTCAAAGAGCCTTGGTGAGTATCATCACGGCCTACTATAACGAAGAAGAGTACTTTTGGCAAACCTATAACAGCGTATTGAATCAAACCTTTCCTTGGTATGAGTGGATCATAGTAAACGACGGGAGCACACAAAGCACGGAAAAGCTAGAGGAACTGTGCAAAAAAGATCAGCGGATAAAGTTGATCCATCAAGAAAACAAAGGAGCTTCCGTTGCCAGAAACAGAGCGATCCGAGAAAGCAGCACTGATATCGTCATTCCCTTGGATGCGGATGACCTGATCGAGCCGACCTATGTAGAGAAGATCTATTTCGGTCTGTACTTCAACCCTGAAGCTTCTTGGGCCTATACAGATACAGTAGGTTTTCAAGAGCAGGAATACTTGTGGATGAAACAGTTTGATTCAGAGAAACTAAAAACGGAGAACTTTCTAGTCATCACAGCAGGGATAAGAAAAAAAGATCTTCTTGAAATAAACGCTTATGATGAAATAGAAAAAGAATATAATGAAGACTGGAGAAAATGGTTAAAATTTATTTTAAAACGAAAATATCCTGTTCATATCAACGGATATGAGTTTTGGTACAGACGCACAAGTTCCGGAGGTAACAGCAGAGTACAACAAGACAAAACAAAACAGGAAAAGAACAAAAAACTGATTGAAGAAATCTCAAAACAGATCGTTGAGCGGGTAGAAGCCGTTGAATATCCAAGAGCAACGGGAACCAATATCTTTGAGAAACCCAAGAGATCGGAATGGACATTAAAAACGACAGAGAACAAAGAGAAAACAAGAATCATGATGATCATTCCGTGGATGGTCATGGGCGGAGCGGATCTGTTCAACTTGGAAGTATTGAAAAAGATAAACAAAGAAAAGTATGAAGTAAGCATCCTGACAACAGTGCACAGCGATAACGTATGGAAGAGCAAATTTCAAGAGTATACCGATGAGATCTACGAACTTCCGTCCTTCTTGGACATTCGCAACTATCCGGAATTTATCAGCTATTTTATCCAAAGCAGGGACATCGACATCCTGTTTTTAAGCAATTCCTACTATGGCTATCACCTGATCCCTTGGATCCGAAAAGAATTTCCGGAGTTGGCGATCATCGACTATGTGCATATGGAAGAATGGTACTGGCGAAACGGAGGATATGGAAGAACCTCGGGAATGATGGGAGAGATCCTGGAGAAAACCTATGTATGTAATGAGGGAACAAGAAAAGTGCTTATCGATCACTTCGATCGAAAAGCAGAAGACGTCAAAACCCTTTACATCGGAGTGGACCAGGACAAGTATGATGAAAGTAAAGTCGAAGAAGGAGTTGTACGAGAGAAGTACGGTTTAGGAACCAGACCGATAGTCTTATTTCCTTGCAGGATCCATCCGCAGAAGAGACCTTTTTTAATGTTGGAGATCGCAAAAGAAGTTAAGAAAAATCAAAAAGACATCGCCTTTTTGGTAGTAGGAGACGGGCCGCAGTTGGAAGAAATGAAACTCAAGAGCAAAAGCTTGGGATTGGAAGAGAACGTATACTTTGCGGGACGACAGGAAGATATGATGCCCTACTACAAAGATGCGACACTGACCCTGATCTGTTCTCTGAAAGAAGGCTTGGCGCTGACCGCATACGAATCGGTATCTATGAAAACACCGGTAGTCAGTGCGGACGTCGGAGGACAGAAAGAACTTATAGACAGCACGGTAGGAAGGATCATCCCCTTGTATCAAAGAGAAGGGGAAGAACTTGACAAGAGGGAATTTCCAAGAGAAGAAATCGAAGAATATGTAGCTGCGATCACGGACCTCGTATCGAACAAAGGGCTGTATGAAGAGATGAGGGAGAATTGCAGGAAGAGGATCCGCGAGAGATTTTCCACGCAGATCATGATAGAGGAATTGGAGAAGGAACTTGAGGAGAGCAGGGCAGAAGAGAGGGTGGCCAAGAGGAAGAGAGTTTCTGAGTTATTGAAGGAAGTAGGGACGATAGCGGAAGACTATTTGACCCTGTATACCGAATTTGAAACCATGGAAAATTCATTCAGATACGGATTTGTTTCAAATGAAAAAAATGAATTGATGAGGATAGCAAATTCTAAATGGGGAAGGCGAATCATAAAGCTTGCTTTTAAGCTGAAACTGAATAAGTTTTTTAAATAAATCAAATAGACTAGGGGTGAAACTATGCTTTTAAATATGGAAGAAATCAGGAATTATGTCCGGGAACACGAGGTCGAAGAACTTTTGGAATTGGCGATCCTAAACTTTTATGAATATAAAGACAGGAACCCTGATCGTGATCTCGACTATTGGACAGAGAAATTCGATAAGGAAGTGTTTAATGAAACCTCACAAAAGTCGAACTACTTTTTGGAACATATTGGAGATATAAAGAAAAATATAGAAAACTACGAAAGAGTTTATGAAAAACTGTGTGATGAGAAGAGCAAAAGTACCTTTCTGTCTTTGTTGAATGCCAAATTATTTGCGGATAATCGATATATCGAGCAGGTATATGAAGAAAATGAAATGTATTTTGACAGCGAACTATATGACGTTTCAAAGATTCAAACTTATGTTGATTGCGGAGGCTATATTGGAGACTCCGCAATTCGGTTTGCCCTCAACAATCCCTCGTACAAAAAAATCTATGTATTTGAACCGATTGGAGAGGTTGCTCAAAAAGCAGATGAAAACCTGAGAATGCAACTTTCCGAGGGAAGTTACGAACTCTTCAACAAGGCCGTCTATGACAGAACGGATAAAATAGGAATGTGCCCGGAAATGTTGCATGGAGAGTCCTATATCGATGAAGGCAGTACAGAACATCTGGTAGATGCAACGACCTTGGATATTGACGTGACGGAAGATATAGACTTGATAAAGTTCGATATAGAAGGCAGTGAAAAAGAAGCACTATTAGGAGCTAGGAGACATATTGAGAAGAACGGACCGATCTTGGCAGTCTGTGTCTATCATTTGAAAGATGATTTTTGGAAGATACCGGACTTGGTAGAAGAAATCCGATCGGGCTACCGGATCTATCTGAGACAGTATGACCCTGAAGTGTATTCCGAGACGGTAATGTACTTTGTTCCGCCTTCTGCTGAAAAAGATCATTCTGTTGTACAGAAACAAAGTGTTTCAAAAAACAAATTGCTAGAAACCTTTAGAATGTATACAGATGATGAGCATAAGAATGTCTTGCAACACGTCAAGGACAAAAAATGGTTTCTTCGCCAATTGAGATTGAAACAGGAAAGACTGAGGGAAAACAATTCTTGGTTGGAAGAAGTCGAAGCTGTAAGGGAGTATCAAAAACAACAACTTGAATCGAAAGACGAGCGGATCAAGGAGCTGGAGGCATGGATCTCGGAGCTTGAAAAATCGAAAAACTACCAGGAAAATCAAATAGAGCTTAGGGTGGAGCGAATAAAACAACTGGAGGTTTGGACACGAGAGCTTGAAAATGGAAAGAATTGGCTTGAAACTCAGTATGAAGCTACTCAGAAAGAACTTGAAAAGATAAGGGAACAGTCTTTGATCTTAGAAGAAGAGAAGATCGAAAAAGAAACTAAAATCTCCAAGCTGGAGTATAAGTTGAATCTGGTTCGGGAAGATAAGATGTTGTCGAAGATCTTAAAATTGAAAAAAATAGAGATCTAAACTTGCTGATAGGAATAAGGAGAGGGAGAGAATGTTTGATTATAGAAGAGAGCCGGGGAAGAGACGAACGGATAGAAGATATAACAAATCTCAAAGAGCCTTGGTGAGTATCATCACGGCCTACTATAACGAAGAAGAGTACTTTTGGCAAACCTATAACAGCGTATTGAATCAAACCTTTCCTTGGTATGAGTGGATCATAGTAAACGACGGGAGCACACAAAGCACGGAAAAGCTAGAGGAACTGTGCAAAAAAGATCAGCGGATAAAGTTGATCCATCAAGAAAACAAAGGAGCTTCCGTTGCCAGAAACAGAGCGATCCGAGAAAGCAGCACTGATATCGTCATTCCCTTGGATGCGGATGACCTGATCGAGCCGACCTATGTAGAGAAGATCTATTTCGGTCTGTACTTCAACCCTGAAGCTTCTTGGGCCTATACAGATACAGTAGGTTTTCAAGAGCAGGAATACTTGTGGATGAAACAGTTTGATTCAGAGAAACTAAAAACGGAGAACTTTCTAGTCATCACAGCAGGGATAAGAAAAAAAGATCTTCTTGAAATAAACGCTTATGATGAAATAGAAAAAGAATATAATGAAGACTGGAGAAAATGGTTAAAATTTATTTTAAAACGAAAATATCCTGTTCATATCAACGGATATGAGTTTTGGTACAGACGCACAAGTTCCGGAGGTAACAGCAGAGTACAACAAGACAAAACAAAACAGGAAAAGAACAAAAAACTGATTGAAGAAATCTCAAAACAGATCGTTGAGCGGGTAGAAGCCGTTGAATATCCAAGAGCAACGGGAACCAATATCTTTGAGAAACCCAAGAGATCGGAATGGACATTAAAAACGACAGAGAACAAAGAGAAAACAAGAATCATGATGATCATTCCGTGGATGGTCATGGGCGGAGCGGATCTGTTCAACTTGGAAGTATTGAAAAAGATAAACAAAGAAAAGTATGAAGTAAGCATCCTGACAACAGTGCACAGCGATAACGTATGGAAGAGCAAATTTCAAGAGTATACCGATGAGATCTACGAACTTCCGTCCTTCTTGGACATTCGCAACTATCCGGAATTTATCAGCTATTTTATCCAAAGCAGGGACATCGACATCCTGTTTTTAAGCAATTCCTACTATGGCTATCACCTGATCCCTTGGATCCGAAAAGAATTTCCGGAGTTGGCGATCATCGACTATGTGCATATGGAAGAATGGTACTGGCGAAACGGAGGATATGGAAGAACCTCGGGAATGATGGGAGAGATCCTGGAGAAAACCTATGTATGTAATGAGGGAACAAGAAAAGTGCTTATCGATCACTTCGATCGAAAAGCAGAAGACGTCAAAACCCTTTACATCGGAGTGGACCAGGACAAGTATGATGAAAGTAAAGTCGAAGAAGGAGTTGTACGAGAGAAGTACGGTTTAGGAACCAGACCGATAGTCTTATTTCCTTGCAGGATCCATCCGCAGAAGAGACCTTTTTTAATGTTGGAGATCGCAAAAGAAGTTAAGAAAAATCAAAAAGACATCGCCTTTTTGGTAGTAGGAGACGGGCCGCAGTTGGAAGAAATGAAACTCAAGAGCAAAAGCTTGGGATTGGAAGAGAACGTATACTTTGCGGGACGACAGGAAGATATGATGCCCTACTACAAAGATGCGACACTGACCCTGATCTGTTCTCTGAAAGAAGGCTTGGCGCTGACCGCATACGAATCGGTATCTATGAAAACACCGGTAGTCAGTGCGGACGTCGGAGGACAGAAAGAACTTATAGACAGCACGGTAGGAAGGATCATCCCCTTGTATCAAAGAGAAGGGGAAGAACTTGACAAGAGGGAATTTCCAAGAGAAGAAATCGAAGAATATGTAGCTGCGATCACGGACCTCGTATCGAACAAAGGGCTGTATGAAGAGATGAGGGAGAATTGCAGGAAGAGGATCCGCGAGAGATTTTCCACGCAGATCATGATAGAGGAATTGGAGAAGGAACTTGAGGAGAGCAGGGCAGAAGAGAGGGTGGCCAAGAGGAAGAGAGTTTCTGAGTTATTGAAGGAAGTAGGGACGATAGCGGAAGACTATTTGACCCTGTATACCGAATTTGAAACCATGGAGGCTCATATATCTGTCATTTGGAAGGATGTACTTTGGTTTAAACAGCTTTATGAGAATGAAAAAAACAAGGAACAACAAGTTCTTCACAAGTTATCGGAGGATGTTATCATCAAAGACCTTCCGAGGATAGAACAAGGAGGGGATCTTGTCACCATATCTGTAGAGGAGTTGCAAAACTATATTCAAAAGAGCGATGAATTGCAACATATCTACTCTATGAGAACTTGGAAGATGGTAGAGAAGTATAGAAGCTTTATGGATCATACCGGTGCAGGTAAAAAATTAAAAAGTATGAGAGATCTATTCAGAAGATAAGTAGAACGAAAGGTTGTTTAGTCGTGATAAAGGTAGATGCGGGACATTTGAAAGAGCTGATAAGATACGCCTTCTTTGGAGTTTTGTCAACAGGGATAAACTTCGTTTTATTCTATATGTTGATAAAGCTTAGAGTGCATTACATTGCTTGTAATATATTGTCCTATGTTGTCGCAGTATACATCTCTTACTATTTCAACAAATGGTGGGTTTTTGAGGAAGATCGTAGTGAGCGATCAAACGATGTGATCAAAAAAATCAAATATTTTTTTGTTCGAGTCTTGTCGTTACTGGTCGATACGAGCCTGCTTTATCTTTGTGTAGGTTTCTTTAAAAGAGATGTGTTTATAAGCAAAATTGTCATTGCTGTCGTGATCATACTGGCCACCTATCTGATAAATAAGTACTATGTTTTTGGAGATAAGAAGGAGAACTATGAGAGAATACCTTAAATTGATGAGAGTCAAACATTATATAAAAAACTTATTGATATGTGTCCCTCTGGTCTTTTCAAAAAAATTATTCCAGGACTCAAGCCTCTTTCACACGTTGCTCGGAGTACTTGCCTTCAGTATGGTATCTTCAGTGATTTATATCATCAATGATATCAATGACATAGAAAGGGATAGGAGCCATCCGAAAAAGAAGGAAAGACCTTTGGCTAAGGGAACAGTAACAATAAGGAGTGCAGTTCTCCTTATACTTTTTCTGTTTTCAGTCACAACTTTATTGGAAGTGTTTGTGTTTAAAAACAGCCTGGGATCTTGGGCGGTCCTGTTTCTGTATTTTTTTATCAATGTTGCTTACAGCTACAGGTTGAAGAACATACCGATCGTAGATGTAGTCATACTGGCAATGGGATATATTTTGCGGATATATTATGGAGCTGTCATCGTGAATGTGGAAGTATCCGCTTGGCTATATCTTACGGTCTTATCTCTGGCATTTTTCTTGGGCTTCGGGAAGAGGAGAAATGAATTGATAAAAAGGGGAACCTCGCATAGGGCAGTCTTAAAATATTATACCAAAGAGTATTTGGATAAGGTGATGTATATCTTTCTGGGAATCACATTGGTGTTTTACTCCCTTTGGTGTGAAGGGATGGTCTCTATGTTGGGTAGGAGTATATTGTTTACGATTCCTGTTGTTATCTTGGTAATATTGAGATACACATTGGTTATCGAGATGGATTCGGATGGAGATCCGGTGGAAGTGGTTTTGGGAGATAAGATCATAATCATATTAAGTATGTTGTATATCGTTATGATACTTACTATATTGTATATAAAGGTATAGAAGAGGAGAGACTATGGAGGTATTTGTCTATGATTTTGACGGGACCATATACGATGGAGACTCCAGCATTGATTTTTTTATGTACGTATTCAAAAAAAATCCGGGATCCATCCTAAAGATAGTCCCTTTACTGTTGTATAGTTTCATACTGTATTTTTGTAAGCGGATCTCCAAAAAGACACTGAAGGAGAGATACTTTTCGTTCTTGAAGTACAATACTCAGGTGGATCTTTTGCTCAAGGGTTTTTGGGAGGAGAATATCTGTAAATTAAAACCTTGGTATCTTGAGAAGGAGGATCACTCAAGAGATATTATCATCTCTGCATCTCCGGAGTTTTTATTGCATATTCCCGCTCAAAAAATAGGGGTATTTAAACTGATCGCCACTAAGGTAGATAAGGAAACGGGGCAATTTTTATCGGAGAATTGTTATGGGAAAGAGAAACTTTACCGGTTTGAACAGGAGTGCCCTGAAGGAAGAATAGTAGAGTTTTTTTCCGATACAAGATCAGATTCCTTTTTGGCAGTTAAGGCTAGAAATGCTTATTTGGTGAAAGGGTATTCTAAACAAAAATTTTTTGAAGAGGGTGAAAGTAAATGTTTAAATTGGAAAGATATAAATTAGCCTCGTTGTTACTAATGTTTTTTGCAATGACAGTTCTTTGCACATCATTGTTTTTAATGATAGGCGTGGAGGTAAGTTTTTGGAATTTAGTTCTTGCTTTACTTGTATCAGGTCTACTGTTTTTCAGGATGTATGGAGATTCAAAAGCTACATTGATATATACATCTACGGTGATAGTAGTAATTGGACTTTTAATTATGTATAGCAACGTAACGTTTGATAATACATGGGACGGATCTGCTTACCATAAACAGGCAATAGGATTTTTGAAACATGGCTGGAACCCCATATATCAAGACAATATAACTTTCAACGAGTTGTCTAATAATATTAAGTATCCGAGAGAGAATCCAATGGTATGGGCTGAAGCCTATCCGAAAGCGATTTGGTATTTTAGTGCTTCTGTTTATGATTTAACAGGTAATATTGAATCCGGGAAATTATATCATCTATTATTTGCAATAATAACATATTTGTTTTTTTCTGAGTACTTAATGTCTCATAAATTCAAAAAGTATCAGTATATTTTGATATCCTTTGTTATAGCGTGTAATCCAATTCTAATGGCACAATTCAATTCATATTATTTGGATAGTGTTGTAGGTTGTGTATTGATGTTAATTCTCCTTTTTTTTGTCCAAACTTTTGAACA
>JAUMWQ010000068.1 GCA_030529565.1 Filifactor alocis
AATCATCCCAGTTCCAGTTGTACATCTTTACCCTTTTGTTGACAGGCAGAATGTCCACTCTGTTCATTTGAGGAATGATCGGTGCTTCTTCCGCCATGATCTTCTCAAACTCATGGTAGATCTCAACACGCTTCGTCTCATCCATTGCTTCGTTGGATGCCATTCTCTTGAGAGAATTATCTAAAGCTTCAGAGGTATAACGAGACATATTGAAGGGTGCGCTCTTTCCGAAGAGACCGTTTTGGTCCGGATCGGATGCAAGTCCGAAAGCAGCCATATAACAGTCGATTCCCGGATCATCCGCCTCAAGTCTGTCATAGAAGTTGTGGAAGTCAAGAAGTCTTCCATCTACCAATTCTACCTTCAGTCCGATTTCTTTCCATTGTTGTCTGTAGTATTGAGATAAGGGTTCTTGAACCTCGGAACCCGACATCATCGCAAAGTTGATGGTAAGCGGTTTACCTTCCTTGTCTTCTCTGATTCCGTCGCCATCTACATCCTTAAAGCCCGCTTCATCCAGAAGTGCCTTTGACTTCTCAAGATCGATCTTGTATCCTGTGATCTCAGAATTGTGAAGGGTCGCAAACAAGGGGGCGATCGGAGATGCCGCAGTAAATCTCAAGCCGTGATAGAACTGCTTTCCGATGGAGTCATTGTCAATCGCATGACCCATAGCCTGTCTTAACTTCATGTCTGCCATCTTAGCGTTGGGATCAGGCACAACTTGTTTTCCATCCCATTTACCAAGCTTAAAGCCCATGTAGCTCATATAAAGGTCCATTCTTGTTGCAAGAGAAATATTGGACAGTTCTTGAAGCTCAGGGAAGATATCCACATGAGCACTGTACACAAGGTCATATTTTCCGGCCTTGATCGCAGCTACCTGCTGAGAAGGAGGAAGGATCTCGATCTCCAAGTTTTTGACCTTAGGCTCTCCCTGATAGTAGTGGGGATTTGCTTCAAAGATGACCTTTTCTCCGGCTACCATATCCTTGATCACATAGGGGCCGTAGGAAAGAGGGTTCTTTCTAAGCGCAGGAGCTTCGATGATCTTCTTCATCTCTACGCCTTCAAACTGTTTTGCATTGACAAATTCTCCAATCAAACCTCCACCCCAGAGAAGTGCAGGGTTGATTTCTTTTACGTGGATCTTCATCGTGGAATCGTCGATGACTTCCAAACCGGAGATCTTGTCCGCTTTTCCTTCGTTGTATTCGACGATACCTACAATGTTGTGCATGGAGTCGTCAAAACGTACCGATTTTGCCGCTGTGATATAGTCCTGGTTTGCTACGATCTCATAGGTCTTTACGATATCCGCTGTCGTTACCTGCTCTCCGTTGGACCATTTAAACTTCGGATTGATCTTGTAATTTACTGTTTTTGCCTCTTCATCAAACGAAATGTTGATCGGTGTTTCGTCGCTGTTTGCTACCAATTTGAAGTCTCCATCAACAGGGAAGGCTCCGTTCATCGTATACTTCATAAAAGAATCGTCAATACCGTCCGTGTAGAGATAGCCGTTGAATACGCCCTTGAACGGAGAATCCGATACGATACCTACCTTCAAGGTTCCTCCTTCTATAGGCTCTCCCTCATGCTCTACCAGCGCAGGGTACTTTTGCTCAATCTCAGATGAAGACTGACCGGAAGGAGCATCTCCTCCGGAGCTTGAATCTCCACCTGCCGCTCCCAAGTCGCCGCAGGATGTGAATACCAACATACATGCCATGATTGCAGCCACTTTAGCAATGTGTTTTTTCATTTTAATCTTACCTCCTATAAAAATGTATATTTGTAAAAAGCATCGTGCCTTATTACCGATTTGTGCCATTACCTCCTGCATTTCTGCTGATGAGGCTCGGTCCGCATTTACCTGAAACTTCATCCGCCCTCGACATTCGCACTTAGCGCCGTCCCGCTCTGATAAGGATATTAACCTAATCTCTGCTTTGCATCTGATGCCCGTCTGAGGGCTTGACCCACATAGTTGATCGCAAGCATCATAAAGAGCAGTACCAAGGCTGCCGGTAACCATACATAGTATTTATACTGGATAACCTCCGGCTTGGACGCGTAAGAGATCAAGGTACCAATCGATGGTGTCGATTCCGGAAGACCGAAGCCCAAGAACGATAATGCTACCTCCGCACCGATGTTTCCCGCAAGTGCCAAGGTCGAGTCTACAATGATGATGGAAGAGATGTTAGGAAGGATCCCTCCGAACATGATCTTAAAATCACCCGTTCCCATTGTCTTGGATGCGTTGACATAGTCTCTTCTCGCCTCCGAAAGAGCTTTGGAACGTACAAGTCTTGTCGTTCCCGTCCAATAGAAGGAACTCATGATCAGGATGAAAGACCAGATATTGTACTTAGGTACAAGGTTTACAAAGGCGATGACAATCATCAGCATCGGAAGGATTCCGATAAAGTCTACAACCCTCATCCCCAGGGAGTCTACCTTGCCTCCATAATAACCCATAGCGAGCCCGGTAAATAAGCCTACTCCCGTTGTGATAAGTGTAATAAGTACCCCTACAGTAATGGAGTTTCGTGCCCCTACTATTACATAGCCCATGACGCTACGACCTCCGGGATCACGACCGAACCAGTTCCAAAAAGCTCCGGAAGAAGGCGCTTCATACTTTCTTAAGATATCGACAGTCTGCAATTGTTCGATATTGATCAGAGCCGACATAATAAACACAAAGGCGATAAAGACACAGAGTGCTATAAACGAAAACATCGCCAACTTATCTTTTTTAAACTCTCTTACAATAACGGAAAAACCTGTCGGGTTCTCCGACTTCAATCTCTCTTCCGCCTGCTCAAATGTTTCGGTTTGAGAGTTTTTTACTTCCTGTTCTTTTGTTATCTTTTTCAACTGACTAACCCCCTACTCTATTCTTATTCTTGGATCTACAATGGTCATTGTAATATCGGACAACAAGGATCCGAGTAAGAACAGCAGTCCATATAACAAAATCAACGTCGTTGCCACACTATAATCCCTTGTTACGATCGATTCCATAAAGAACTTACCCATTCCCTGGTAGTTGAAGATGGTCTCGGCAATGATCGCCCCTCCCATCAATCCCGAGATCTGGAAGCCAAAGAAGGCTGCGATCGGAAGAAGAGAGTTACGGAAGATATGATGGGTGTAGACCTTTCTCATAGGAACACCCTTACTTCTCGCCGTCTTGACGTAATCACTTGTCTTGGCATCGATGACCTCATTTCTAAGATACTGGATCGTCGATGTCGTTCCGAAGATCGCAATACAGGTGGCAGGCAGTATCATATGATGAAGTTTGCTCATATAATAGGCAAAACTACCTTTTACTACATCCGTGGCAACCGAACCGATGGTCGGAACCAACTTAAGCTTATAACCAAAGATGAGGATGGCAAAGAGGTAAAATACAAAACTCGGTATTGCATAGGTTACGAAGTTAAAGAGGATGACCCCCTTATCGAATTTCGAGTTCTGGTTCTTTCCTGCAAAGATCCCTATCGGAAGGGCGATCGCATACATGATGATCAGACCCAAAAAGGAGAGCACAAAACTGTTCCAAGCCCTTGGACCGATAACTGTCAATACAGGCAGTTTATACTTGTAACTGATGCCCAAGTCTCCTTGGAGAGCATTTTTTACCCATCGAATATACTGGATATACCAGGGATCGTAATAACCTGCTTCGATTCGAAGTTCTTCTATCACCTTGAGGTCTACGTTAGGTCCTATCAAACCCGTCAAAGCATCTCCGGGCATCATCTTTGCAATGATAAAGACCAACAAACTCAAAATAAACAGTTGGGGTATCATAAGCAATACCCTTCTAAGTATCGTCTTCCACATTACAGGTTCCCTCCTTTTCTCTGTGCCACAAAGTGAGTTTCCGATACCTTGGAGAGCGGATAGACCTTACCGCTTTCATCATAGTATTCGGAATAAGCATTCTCATACTCTTTATCGACGATCTCCCGCGTCTTTTTGAGCGTTTCCTTCATCTGCGGGTTGATCTGAGGAATGGAGGCGATCAATCTCTTAGTATAGATATGTTGAGCGTTTTTATAGATGTCTTCCCTGTTTCCCGTCTCCGTAAAACGACCTCTGTGCATGATGTAGATGTAGTCGCACATATGTCTTACGACCCCAAGGTCGTGAGAGATAAAGATGTAAGCAAGGTTGAGATCCCTTTGTATCTGCTTGAGGTAGTTCAGGACCTGAGCCTGGACGGACAGATCCAGTGCAGATACAGGCTCGTCAGCGATGATCAGTTTCGGTCGACAGGCGATGGCTCTTGCAACTCCGAGCCTCTGTCTTTGTCCTCCGGAAAACTCATGCGGATATTTGTAGATAACGTCCTTGGGCATCCCTACGATCTCAAGCAGCTCATAGATTCTCGCCCTCTCCGCCTTTTCATCGAGGTGGTAGAAGTTTCTGATCGGCTCCGCCAAGATATCGCGAACCCTCTTCTTGGGATCAAGGCTTGACATGGAGTCCTGGAAGATCATCTGCACATCCTCGTTATATTTCAATTCTTTTCTTACTCTCTTGTCCAATACATTCTTCCCGTTGTAGATGATCTCGCCCTCTGTTGCTTTTTCAAGACCGATGATGGTCTTGCCGATCGTCGATTTTCCGGAACCGGACTCTCCGATCAGACCGTAGGTTTTTCCTTCTTCGATGATCATATCCACTCCGTCCACCGCATAGACGTGGTCGACGACCCTGTTGAAGAAGCCTCCCCGGATGGGGTAATGTACTTTTAAATCTTTAATTTCCAATAGACTCATCAGTTCTTCTCCCCTTCAAAATAAAAATCTTTGTAACAGGTACATCTTACAAAGTGCCCCGGCGATACCTCGTGCAGGGTAGGATGTTCCTCGTGTGCACTGTGCGGGATATGCGGGATCCTCGGAGAGAATCGACAGCCCGTTCTCGGGAGGTTCTTCAATGTGGGAACCATTCCTTGGATCACGTGGAGGTCCTCATCTTCATGGCTGTCAAGCTGAGGGATCGAATTGAGCAAACTCTTGGTGTAGGGGTGCATGGGGTTAGTGAAGAGTTCGTCGCTCGTCGCAAGTTCGACAACTTCTCCCGCGTACATGACCGCCACTCTGTCAGCCATCTGTGCCACAACTCCAAGGTCGTGAGTGATCAACATGATCCCTGCCTTAATCTCCTTTTGAAGGTCGATAAGCAAGTCGAGGATCTGTGCCTGAATCGTAACGTCAAGTGCTGTTGTAGGCTCATCGGCGATCATGATCTTAGGCTTACAGATCAAAGCGATGGCAATGATGACTCTCTGACGCATTCCTCCCGACAACTGATGAGGGAATTGTCTATAGATCCTCTCCGGATTCTCGATCCCTACCCTTCCAAGAAGCTGCAATGCTCTTTCCTTACGTTGAGCTGCATCCAAATTCGTATGGTAGATCAATCCTTCCTCAATCTGTTCTCCAATTCTCTGAAGAGGATTGAGGGCTGAAAGCGGATCTTGGAAAATCATTCCGATCTTTCCTCCACGGATCTTATTGTACTCCGCTTCCGAAAGGTTCAAAATGTTTTGACCCTCAAAGATGACTTCTCCCGATACTCTTGTGTAATTGAAGTCATGCAGTCCCATTATTGTCGTCGCCAAGGTACTCTTTCCGCAACCTGACTCTCCTACGATGGCAAGAACCTCATCTTCATACAAGGTTAAACTGACATTGTCTACCGCATCAAAGTATTCGTCTCTGATCCGGAAACCGGTATGTAGATTCTTCATCTCACATAATGGCTGTTTCACGTTCATTTCTTCACCCTATTCCTAAATTTATTGTTTTGAAAAAATCGTTTTTCATACTCCGAAATTTTAACACGATTATATTATAATTTCAATCAAAAAAAGTTTCAGTCCATTTGAAACTGCCGTGGTTGCGTTTTTTTGTAAGTAAGACCGCAAGCCCTTTTCGAACTGTTTATACATAATATTTTCATATTAGTATCTGATGAAATATTGTTAAATTCTAATTTTAAGAAATATTTTCAATCTTAACAATATTGGTCATCGATCCATTTTTATTTTCAATTATAAAAGATATGCAGAAATTTTCTCCAATATGTTCACAACCCTCAGTTTCTCTTTGCTCGACTAACTTATATATCTGAAGAATTGTTCATATCCATGATATTCTCCTTTGAGTTACACTCTTGACTTCTTCGCATTATTTCTTGAAAACACAAAACTTAAAAGACCTTCCTTTTATTTTTTTGACATAAGCCTTTTGAAACAAGGATTTGAAGTTCTTCTGTCATTCTTTCCTCCTCGGGTAAAAATTTGAAAATTCCCTATCATTTGATAGTATAAAAAATCCTTCTATCGTCTCTGATAGAAGGATCCTCTGCCTATCTATACTGTGGTGGTATGTTGGAACGCTTGGGACGTGCCACCATATTCATCTTCAAAGTATCATATTTGATAATTTGGTTGCTTTTTTCCTCGTAGTAGATCGCGTAGTTCTGTCCGACCTTCATGCTCACCGCTTGCCAGGAGAACAGTTTCTTGGATGTCTTTCCCGACTTTACGACAATGACGGTTTTTCCGACCCCGAATTTGTTCTTCGGTTTCACAACCGACAATACCTTGGCTTCCATATAGTATTTCTTCCGCTTAAAGGAAAGATAGGTTCGAAACAGGATGTATCCCAAAAATCCCGCTACTACAAAGCAGATGATCTTAGCCCAGATAGCCTTATAGAACACAACTCCCACCAGAGACAATAAGAAACCGAGGGCGATCCCTGCTATACGAAGATATACTTTGTTTTGTTCTGTCAATCTTTTCACCACCTTCAATTACATTAGTGATTACAATTATATCAAAAATGCTTCAAAAATAATAGATATTTCCCTTGTTTTTTCCAAAGCGTGAAAATGCCGTATTTTTTTATCAAAAAAACTCTTACGAAGGCAAACTCCAGAGTTTTCCTTGAGTTTACAAAATACAAAAGTTTGTCTGATCAATACTTTCAAGAATGCACCCTTCGTATAAGATTGATTTTATGCTGAATTTTCGAATGATTCAGCACTACCTTGACACATCACATCGTCAGATCCTCATTCTTGAGCCTATCGACATCCTCCTGATCCCAACCTCGACACAGTTCCTCGAGTTCAAAAGGAGTTTTTCTCTTCGGAGTCTTCCATCTTCGTTTGAACCTCGTTGACAGTTTGTCAAAGATGAGATACAACAGCGGAATAACAAGTAGGGTGAGGAAGGTCGAGGTCGTCAAGCCTCCCGCGATCACCAATCCCATACTCTTGACGGTTTCATTGTTTTGCCCCGTGGAGAATATCATCGGCATCTGTCCCAAGATGGTGGTAAGAGCCGTCATCAATATCGGCCTAAGACGGATGGGGCAAGCCTTGAGCACCGCCTCGTTGACCTCATAACCGTCCCTCTGTCTCAAGGTGTCGATGTAGCTTATCAGTACGATCCCGTTGTTGACTACGATCCCCACAAGGACCAGCCCCCCGATCAAACTCATGACCGTCAAGTTTGCACGGAAGAGAAAGAGGAGGATCCATCCACCCGTAAACGCAAGGGGAATGGTAAACATAATGATGAAGGGGTTGATCAAGGATTCAAACTGAGCCGCCATGACCATATAGACGAGGAGGATGGCGAGGAGAATAACCAACATCAGCGATTCGAAGGCCTCGTTCATCATCTCGGTATCTCCTCCCAAGGAAGCGGAATAGCCGTCCGGGAGCTTCATCTGATCGATGACGGCTTCGATATCCCGACTCACACTTCCCAAGTCTCTGTTGTAGACATCGGCAGTGATGATGACAAGCCTGGTCTGATGCGTTCTCATAATATCGGAAGCAATCTCTTCGGTCTCCACCGACACCAGAGAACTCAAAGGAACATAACTGCCCAACCTCGTACGAATAGGCACATTTTTAAATCCGGTCATCTTAAGATCATCACTTCTCGGATAGACAATCCTGACATCAAGTTCTCTTCCTCTGTCCTTCAACGTGGTCGCCTTGATCCCCGACACTGCATCTTTGATCTGCATAGCGACTTCCGTTCCGGTCAGACCGTACTGCCTGATCTTATCTCTGTCAAGACGGATGGCGACCTGACGATTCTTCAGCTTGATCGAGGAACTGACCTCCCTTGTTCCTTCGATATATCCGATCTGTCTCTCAAGCTCCTTACTGATCTCTGCCAGCTTTTCCAAATCTTCTCCGTAGACCTCGACACTCAAGCCCGAGCCTCCGGAACTCATATCGAGCGAAGAACTCATCTTAACACTGATCTCAGCACCGGCGATCTCCTTCATCTTCTCCCTCACTTCTTCGATGACATCGGCGGTACTTCTGGTTCTTTCCTCTTTGGGGACAAGGTCGACCTCGATGGTGCTGCGACCTCCCACCCCCAGGATGAGGGACTCCATTCCGCTCGATTCCCCTATCATACGCACCGTAAAGTTTTGAATCTCGGGGATGTTCATGAGTTCTTCTTCTACTCTTAAAGAAAGTTCATCGACAGTAGAAAGTCTACTTCCTTTGGGCGCCTCCACGATCACCCGAAACTCTCCCTCGTCCTCCTGAGGCAGGAACTCCATACCGACAAAGGGCAGGAGAAAGAGAGAACCTATCGAGATCAACAGAGAAAGCGCAAGTACCCGTTTCTTTCGAGTGATCGACCAGGCGAGAAGTCTTTCATATCGTTTTGTAAGGCGTTTGATGCTCCTGTCAAAGAGATCCATCAAGGGATTGATAAAGCGAAAATACTTCTTGCTTCGATTTCTGTGCACATTGTTGACATAGTTGCCCGCCAGCATCGGTACGACGGTCATTGCGGCAAGAAGTGACATCGTAAGTGAGAACACAACTGCAAGAGCGAGATCCCTCATCATCTGAATGACGATCCCTTCCGCAAATACGAAGGGCAGGAAGACAACGATGGTCGTCAAGGTGGAGGCGACAATCGATGAGAGAACTTCTCTGGTCCCCAAATAAGTTCCTCTTATCTTATCGTATTCGAGCTTAGTCCGATAACGATAGATGTTTTCCAAGACGACGATGGAGTTGTCGACGAGCATCCCGACCCCTATCGAAAGTCCTCCCAAGGATACGATATTGATGGTCGTTCCCGAAAAATAGAGCATAACGAAGGTCCCTATAATCGAAAGAGGCATCGATATGGCGATGACCCCCGTCAGGCCGATGTTCTTCAGAAAGATCAGAAGGATGAGGATCGACAACACGGTCGCGATCATGATGTTTCCCATAACGTTTTTTATGGAATCCTTGATCACGGTCGCGGATTCCACGACGATCTTGATCGACACCTCCGGATAGTCCTTTTGAAGTCTCGACACTTCCTTTTGCATCGCTTCCACTGCCGATACGGTGTTCCCGTCACTCGCCTTGGTCGCCGAAAGAAGAACACAGGGCGTCGAGTTATAGCGGCTGATCGAGTTTACCTTCTTGCTCGATTCGCTCACGCGGGCGATATCCTGAAGTTGGAGGATGACTCCCGAAGGAAGAGGGATCGGTGTTTTTTTGATATCTTCGATGTTCTTCATTCGAAGTTTGGTACTGATGGCAAAGGACTTTTCGCCGTATTCGATACTTCCTCCCGACTGGTTGATATTCTCCGCTCTCAGAATCTGAGCGATGGTCTGATTGTCCAGCCCGTATCCCTGGACCTTGTCCTCCTCGATTTCCACGAGGATCTCTCTCTCAAGCCCTCCCGAGATATCTACCGAAGCCACACCTTTCTGCCTTTCCAGTCGATTCTTGATGTTTTCTTCAGCAAAGGTCTTTAATTCATAGGCATCCATATTTTCCGACGACACCACAAAGAAGGCGATCGGCATGGCGTCCATTTCGATCTTCATAATATTTGATTTGCCCGTATCATCGGGCAAAAAGTCCTCTATCATACTCACCCTGTCACGAAGATCGCTGACTGCGATATTCATATCCGTTCCATAGGAAAATTCGATCTGGACCACCGAAAAACCCTCCGAAGAGGAGGACATGATCTTTTTGACATTCTCCACGTTGGAGATCGCATTTTCGATCGGGATCGTAACGAGGTTCTCGACTTCTTCGGGACCGGCATCGGTATACTGCGTCATAATAATCGCATAGGGCAGTTCCATCTCGGGCATCAGAGAAAGATCCATCTTACTTGCCGCCACAAAACCGAGAAGAAGCACGATGAGCATTGACATT
>JAUMWQ010000069.1 GCA_030529565.1 Filifactor alocis
ACGATCTCCTCTATGAGATCAACGAGAGGATACAAAAAGACGAACGGGTTTTGGTAACTACTCTTACAAAAAAAATGGCAGAGAGTTTGACCGACTACTTGAAAGAGGCCGGGGTCTTTGTGGAATACCTCCACTCAGATGTAGAGACCCTCGAAAGGATCCGTTTGGTTCGTAGCTTGCGCTTGGGAGAATTCCATGTTCTGGTAGGGATCAATCTCTTACGTGAAGGCCTGGACATACCCGAGGTTTCGTTGGTTGCGATCCTCGATGCGGATAAAGAGGGTTTCTTACGCTCCGAGACTTCCTTAATACAGACCATAGGGAGGGCCGCAAGAAATGCCAACGGAAAAGTCATTATGTATGCGGATAATATCACCCGCTCCATGGCGGTGTCGATAGAAGAGACCAAGAGGAGAAGAGAGATCCAACATCAGTACAACATTGAAAACTCCATTGTGCCTCAAAGTATTATAAAACCGATACACGATGAGATTTCGATGATGGTCGCCCAAAGCGAAGAAACGTACTCCGTAAGGGATACCATCTCGAGGGAGGAGGCAGCTGAAAAAATAGATCAGCTCAAAGAAGAGATGTTCAAGGCTTCAGACAGCCTTGACTTTGAACGCGCCGCTATACTCAGGGATGCCATTATGGAATTGGAAAAGAAATTTGGTAAAAAATAGGAGAGGAAACATTGAATAGCAAAAAAGACAAGATCATTATAAAAGGAGCAAGGGAAAACAATCTAAAAAACATCGACATCAGTCTTCCTAGAAACAAGTTCATCGTGTTTACAGGCTTGTCCGGTTCAGGAAAATCCTCCCTTGCCTTCGATACGATTTATGCGGAAGGGCAGAGAAGGTATGTCGAGAGCCTTTCTTCTTACGCAAGACAGTTTTTGGGACAGATGGATAAGCCGAATGTGGAATATATAGAAGGCTTATCCCCGGCGATCTCCATCGATCAGAAGACAACTTCTCACAATCCCCGCTCCACCGTCGGCACGGTAACGGAGATCTATGACTATCTTCGCCTTCTCTATGCCAACATAGGGATCGCACACTGCCCGGTGTGTAAGAAGGAGATCAAAAGCATGACGATCCAGGAGATCGTGGATAAGATCATGGAGTTTCCCGAAGGAAGTAGGCTACAACTGATCTCTCCCGTCATACGAAGTAAGAAGGGAAGACATGAGAAGGTTCTGCAGGCAATAAAGAAGGAAGGGTTCGTGCGAATCCGAATCAACGGAGAGATCAAGGATATCTCCGACGAGATCGATCTGGACAAAAATAAAAAAAATTCCATCGATGTTGTTGTCGACCGTATCGTAATAAAATCAAATATCGAAAAAAGGCTTGCGGATTCGATCGAGATCGCCGTTAAAATGTCAGATGGCCTGGTGAGCGTAGATACTATGGATGGAAACGAAAGGTTATTTTCTACAAACTTCTCCTGTCCCGACCACGAAGTTACAATAGAGGAGATCTCCCCGAGAATGTTCTCCTTCAACGCTCCCTATGGCGCCTGCGAAACCTGTAACGGACTGGGTTATATGAACAGAGTTGATGCCAACCTCGTCGTTCCCGATCCGAGCAGATCTCTCTCGGAAGGGGCTATTGAAGCATGGAACAGCTCTGATAAGAACGGAAATGAAGGCTATTATATGATGATGATCCGAACCTTAGCACAGAACAATAAGATTTCTATGGACATACCTTTCGAACAGCTTCCAAAGGACTTTGTCCAAAAGCTTCTATACGGAAGCGATGAGCTTTTGACCTTCAAATTCGAAAGCCAATTTGCTGACGGGGTGCGAACCTACAATGCAAAGTTCGAAGGTGTGATCCCAAACTTGGAAAGAAGGCTCAGGGAAACTTCTTCCGACTATGTGCGTGAAAAACTCAACAAGTATGTCATCGAAAGCAAATGCCCTTCTTGCAACGGCCACAGATTGAAAAAGGAAGTCCTCTCCATTACAGTCGGAGGGAAAAACATATCCGAGATGACGGATATGTCCGTATCCAAGCTCCTGGACTTTGTTAACTCCTTGGAACTGACAGAAAAAGAAAAATTTATTTCACAAGAGATCTTAAAGGAAGTAAGAAACAGGCTGACCTTTCTCTTGGATGTGGGATTGGAGTACCTTACTCTATCTCGAAAAGCATCCACCCTGTCCGGAGGAGAATCTCAGAGGATCCGCTTGGCAACCCAAATAGGCTCGGCCCTCGTAGGTGTTTTGTACGTTCTCGACGAGCCGAGTATCGGCCTTCATCAAAAAGATAATGACCGATTGATAAAAACTCTGCGAAATTTGACCGACATCGGAAACACCCTCATAGTGGTAGAACACGATGAAGATACGATGTATGCGGCTGACGAGATCGTCGACATCGGGCCGGGTGCAGGGATCCACGGAGGAGAAATCATCGCTCAGGGAAGTATCCATGCGATAAAAAAATGTAAGCATTCAATCACAGGTCAATATTTAAGCGGGAAGAAGCACATTCCTCTGCCGGATCAGAGAAGAACTGTCGTCGAAGATCACCATCTTCATATCAAGGGAGCAAGAGAAAACAACCTGAAGGATATCGACGTGTCGATCCCCCTATCCGTGATGAATGTCGTAACCGGAGTTTCGGGGAGCGGAAAAAGCTCCCTGATCAATCAGATCCTCTACAAAGCGGTGGCGGCAAAAATCAACAGGACTAAAGAGAAACCCGGAGAATTCACGTCTATTGAAGGTATGGAACAAATCGACAAGGTCGTCAACATCGACCAATCTCCGATTGGCAGAACCCCCAGATCCAATCCCGCCACTTACACGGGCGTTTTCGACTTCATCAGAGACATCTTTGCCGAGACCTTAGAGGCGAAGGCGAGGGGATACAAGAAGGGTCGATTCAGCTTCAATGTCAAAGGGGGAAGATGCGAAGCCTGCAACGGAGATGGGATCATTAAGATCGAAATGCACTTTCTTCCCGATGTCTATGTACCCTGTGAAGTCTGCAAGGCAAAACGCTACAACAGGGAGACGCTTCAAATCCTATATAAGGGAAAATCCATCTCCGATGTCTTGGAGATGAACGTGGAGGAGGCTTATTCCTTTTTTGAAAACATTCCCAAAATCAAGAAAAAGCTGGAAACATTGCTGGAAGTCGGACTGGGATATATCAAGCTGGGACAGCCCTCCACTGAATTATCCGGAGGAGAGGCTCAAAGGATCAAATTGGCAGCGGAGCTCAGCAAGAAGGGAACAGGAAACACCCTCTACATCCTCGATGAGCCCACTACGGGTCTTCACATCGCCGATGTGGACAAATTGATCCACGTTCTCCAAAAACTCGTCGACAACGGAAACACCGTCGTAGTGATCGAGCACAACCTTGATGTGATCAAGATCGCAGATAACATCATTGACTTAGGGCCCGATGGAGGAGATAAGGGAGGAGAGATCATCTTTACAGGTACCCCCGAAGAAATATTAAAGTGCAAGCGTTCTTATACAGGTCAATATTTAAAAAAACACTTAGAGAGATAGGAAGTTCAGATGAAGATCGATTCAATTCTCAAAAAAAGAGGGCTCTATGTGGTCTCCTTTGAAGAAGGGGAGGAGCTGACCGTGTCTGAGGAGCTTTTGTTTGCCCTCGGTTGGAAAAAGGGCAGGGAAGTGAGCTTGGATGAAAGGTTCCTTGAAAACCTGGAACAAGATAAATATCAACAGTGTTTTCATATGGCTCTTCGAAAATTGGACTACGGAGCCCTGTCCTCAAAACAACTGGAACAGCGTTTGAAGAAGGAAGGTTTTTGCGACAAGCATATCAGCTTTGTCACCGAAAAATTGAAGACGATGAAGCTGATAGACGACAGCCTTCTTTCCAAACACATTATCGAGTCCTGTCTATCCAAGAGGTTTTCGAAGGAAAAAATCAAGATGAAACTGTACTCCAAAGGCCTGTACGATGAGGAAGAGGACCTTCTTTCACAATATGTACCGCAGGATAGGGAAGAGGACAATGCCTACATCGTGGCAAAGAAGAAATACAGATCCCTTTCAAAACTTCCTCCTATCGAAATAAAAAAGAAACTATACTCGACTTTGAGTTATCAAGGTTTCCGTTATGATTCGGTCAAGACTGCAGTCGAAAGAGTATTATGCGAAGAAAATTTTGATATTACCGATGAATAGTTCCCCTTGTTGTGATATAATAAGTAGGTTTTCACGGAATATGTTATAGAAAAGGGGTTATACTTTGAAAAAAGAAACTATACGCAATGTTGCAATTATAGCCCATGTAGATCATGGAAAAACGACCTTGGTCGACGCCTTGCTAAAACAGAGCGGGGTGTTCAGACAAAACCAGGAGGTCGAAGATAGGGTAATGGACTCCAACGACTTGGAGAGAGAGCGGGGAATCACCATCTTGTCCAAAAATACCGCCGTCCATTACAAAGATTACAAGATCAATATCATCGATACCCCGGGACATGCCGATTTCGGCGGAGAAGTAGAGCGGATCTTAAAGATGGTGGACGGAGTCGTATTGGTCGTAGACGCATTTGAAGGCCCCATGCCTCAAACAAAGTTCGTCTTGAAAAAAGCCTTGGAACTCAAACTCCCTTCCGTCATCTGTGTAAATAAGGTAGACAGGCCTGAAGCGAGACCGACAGAGGTTGTAGACGAAGTCTTGGATCTATTTATCGAATTGGATGCGAACGAAGAGCAGTTGGACTCTCCCTTTATTTTCGCTTCCGCAAAAAATGGGATCTCAGGAAGACAACACGATGCCTTGGAAGAGTCCATGCAGAGTTTGTTCGAAACCATTATTCAAAACATACCTTGTCCGAGCGGAGATGAAGACGGTTACAGTAAGGTTTTGATCTCTACCATCGATTACAATGAATATGTAGGAAGGATCGGGATCGGCAAGGTGGAAAGCGGTACTATTTCGGTCGGAGATGAAATGTGGGTGACCAACTATGAGCAAAAGGACAAGTCCTATAAGGTACGCATAGGGAAACTCTATGAATACGACGGCCTGAAACGTGTCGAAGTGTCCTCTTCAGGAACGGGAAACATCGTGGCGATATCGGGAATAGAACAGATTGAGATCGGAGATACGATCGCGACCGCCGATGACAAGACTCCTCTTCCCTTTGTCAAGATCTCCGAACCCACTCTGGTTATGACTTTTTCCGTAAATAACGGACCTTTTGCAGGTCAGGAAGGAAAGTTCGTGACCTCTCGTCAGATCCGCGACAGATTGATGAAGGAGCTTAACACCAACGTATCTCTAAAGGTAGAAGATACTCAATCCGCCGATTCTTTCAGGGTTTCAGGAAGAGGAGAACTCCATCTTTCCATCTTGATGGAGCAGATGAGAAGAGAAGGCTACGAAATTATGGTCTCCAAGCCGGAGGTTCTTATGAAGGAAGATGAGAACGGCAAGGTCATGGAACCTATGGAGAGGGCTATCATCGATGTTCCGGAAGAGTTTATGGGAGCTGTCATCGAAAAATTGGGAGCTCGAAAAGGTGAGATGGTCAATATGGTCCAGTCCAAGGGAGGATATACCAGGATCGAGTTTTTGATCCCTACGAGAGGAATGATAGGCTACCGCTCCGAATTTCTTACCGACACGAAGGGAAACGGTATTTTGAATACCCTTTTTGAAGGCCATGATCACCACAAGGGAGAGATTCCCAAAAGAAGCCAAGGTTCTCTTGTTTCGTTTGAAACAGGGGTTGCCGTAAGCTATGGTCTGTATAATGCACAGGAGAGGGGGATCCTCTTTGTCTCCCCCGGAGACAAGGTGTATGAAGGAATGGTCGTCGGTTCAAACGCAAAACCTATGGATATCGACGTCAACGTCTGCAAACGAAAGCAGGCTACCAATATGCGAGCTTCCGGTGCGGATGAAGCTCTCAGACTTTCTCCACCCCGAAAAATGTCTTTGGAAGAAGCTCTGGAGTTTATCGAGCACGATGAGTTGATTGAGCTCACTCCGAAGTCGATGAGGATCCGCAAGAAAATCCTGGATAAACAGCAACGAGCAAAGTCGAAAAATAAAGGCGTTTAACTCATACAAAAAGATTGTAATTTTCACTTGAGCAGAGAAGGTTACAATCTTTTTTATTTGCAATATTTATCCTTATCGATACTGTTCTCCGATAAAAATGACATCCAAAGAAACGATGTAAGCTCTAAAATACGTATGGATTTCATAGATTGAGGTTCTTTACGATCCGACGATCCAAACGGATAATAATATCCCTTATCAAAGAACGTCTCTGCGGATCAACAGCTTGATCTTTCCCAATATCGATACGTCGTTGCTGATAATGGGTTCATAAGACTCGTTTTCCGGTTGCAGACGAATATGATCTTTTTCCTTATAGAAACGTTTTACTGTCGTATACTCTCCATCGATCAACGCGACAACGATATCTCCGTTTTTTGCAATCGTTGTTTTTTCCACCACGACGATGTCTCCGTCATAGATACCCGCATCGTACATACTGTCGCCAGATATATTTAAGATGAAATGATCGTTATCACTGATCCATTCCTTGGGGATCGGAAAATACTCATCGATATTCTCCACTGCGAGGATGGGTTGACCTGCAGTGACCTGGCCGACAAGTGGGATATCGACCGTCTTCTTTTTTTCAAAGCCCATACGCTCCACAGAATTGATCACTTCAATCGCTCTAGGTTTCGAAGGATCCTTTCGGATATATCCCTTATCCTCCAAACTCTTTAAACACGAATATGCAGTCGAAGTAGATCGAAATCCTATTTCAGAACATATTTCTCTTATGGAGGGTGGATATCCTTTTTCGTCGACGTTCTCAGATATATATTGTAAGGTAAGTCGTTCTTTTTCGCTTAAATCGATAAACATACAAAAACCTCCCAATTCAATAATTTACTACATTATAACAGAGAAAGAGAAAAAAATCAAACAAATGTTCTCAAAATTGTTGACTAAGAACATCTGTTCTGATATTCTATAGTTAGAACAAATGTTCTTATTAAATTTTGAAAGGAGAATCGTTGTGAATAAGTACGAAATGAATCCTACCATAAGAGTGAGAGATTACAGAAGAGAAAGAGAGCATTTAAAGAACAGAAAGAGGATTTATATCAGAAGGATACTTCTAATTACAGTTATCTGTACTTTTCTGTCTATGTCCATTGTATATGCCTTCAACAATACTCATAACAGTTCTGCCGATTCGAGAGAACCCATCGAGTTTTTGGTACAAGAGGGAGATACCCTGTGGAACATCTCGTTGAATTATAAACCTGAAGGTATGGATACCAGAGAGTATATTCGTCAAATTATGCATGAAAATTCCATGAAAGATTCCGTCATCCAAGTAGGAGAAACGATCTATCTTCCGCGTTAAGTCATTGCATCGAATTTACTTTATGTTTCTTCTGAATTCATAGGAAGAACAAAACTTTACATTTGTGCGGTATTTCCATGGCATTATTTATTAGGGAGATACCACACAGTTGAAAAAGTCACTCAAAATCAATTTTGTACGATGGATGAAATTATTTAAAATACGAATATGACAAGTTTTTATTTTGCAAACTTAAACGAAAAACGGAAATTTGCCTTTGTGCGGTGTTTTCTTAGATCATCGATATCAATGATCCGTATTTCATAGGAGACGAAACGGATTTCTATAGTTAGGACATCCTTTCCGTTGAAAAACAGTATTATACCGTATTGCCTAATGTAACAAATATTGTAGTTTATCGCCACCATCTGAAATTCTATATAATTCCAACATAAGAACGCCTATCTGAAACATTTCGGAAGGCGTTCTTATGTTTTATGCCATTATTGTGAATACGACCATCCAAAGTCGATCATCGAGAAACCTTTCTTCCTTGGATGGTCTTGATCGATTTCGCAATGGAAGATGTGATGATCAAACCAATAGCAATAGCGCCTGATATAAAGAAGGTCTCCACTCCTTTTTCAATCCCCTTTTGATAGTCTTTCTGAACGAGCAGCAACATAGTTAAGTAGAGACCTGAACCGGGAACCAAAGGGATAATACTCGGAATAATAAAGGCCGTAACAGGCTTTTTCATTATTCTTGAGAGAATTTCCGCCACCACGCCCACACAGATCGATGACAGGAAGATGGAAAAGACAACTCCGTTCCCGTTTTCATTCAAAAAAAGATAAACGATCCATCCGAAGGCGCCTGAAAGTCCACAAAAGAAGAGTGTGTTTTTGGGGACGTTAAAAAAAACGGCAAAGCCGACAGTTCCCAAAAAAGAAAGCACAAAAGATAAGAGCATATGATCCATTTATAGAACCCCTCCAAACTTCATCCACATCAAAAGTCCACTTCCCACACCGGTTGCAATTGCAATCGCCGTCATCACAGCCTCAAACCCTTTAGATACCCCGGATACGAGATCTCCGGAAATAAAGTCTCGAATGCTATTGGTCAAGGATACTCCCGGCAGAAGGGGATAGATGGCTCCAACAATCACCAGATCAAAGTGTTCAGAAAGATTAAGTTTCATCAAAACGATCGAGATCACCGTAATAAGGAAGGCTGCCACTCCGTTTCCAAGAAAGGATACCGAAGAAACATCCTCTATTTTTTCAGATATCAGCAGGGCTATCATCGATGTAAGAGTTGCACAAGTAAAATCCGACAATCCTCCCTTAAATAGAAAGGTGAAAACTCCAGATGAAATGGCTGCAGCCAATATCTTAGAAAAAGAGGGATAGCCAGGATCATCGTCGATCGCCTCCAAACTTTGGATCGTTTCCTCGTAATCGTTGTAATCTGAATTGACAAACTTTCTTGATATATCGTTGATCTTACATATCTTGTCTATATTAATACCTCGTTTTCGAATATGCTTTACAAAGGTAAAACCATCAAATTTATTATCTCCCAAAAGTATGAAGGTGGGAGTTGCATAGGTGTTGATCCCTTTTAAGCCCTTGCTTTCGCAAATTCTGCATATTGTATCTTCCACCCTGTATATCTCGGCTCCGTTTTTGATTAAGATTTCTCCTGCCAAAAGAGCGATTCTTAAAATTGTTTTCTTCTCGTCTATACTTCTAACTGTCTGCAAATTTTAACCTCTTTTCCATAAATTCCTTGAAAAAAATATGCTATAATGAATTATAACATATATTTCAACACAGATACGTTTAAGGAGAAAAAAGTGAAATTTAAAGAATTTAATTTGAGAGAAGAGCATATATCCGCACTCAAGGATATGTATATCAGCTCGCCAACTGAAATACAGAGCAAAGTGATCCCTTTGATGAGAAAGGGGAGGGATCTTCTGGTCCAAGCACAGACCGGAACAGGAAAGACACTTTCTTTTTTAATTCCGATATTAGAAAACTTTTCTCCTGAAGAAAAAGAGAATTGTGCTCTGATCATTGTTCCTACCCGTGAACTTTCCAACCAAATTTCTTCAGTTTTAGGATATTTTCAAAAACACAGGGAGTTTCATGTGGTAAACGCCTGTGGGGGACACAGCATTCATTCTCAACAAAAAGCATTGGAGAGGAAATCCAACATCATTGTAGGAACTCCCGGAAGACTTTTGGATCTACTCAGACGTGGAAGTATCAACTTCAAGTACCTCAGTACAGTTGTTATCGATGAGGCGGATCAGATCATCGCTTTCGGTTTCTTAGATGACTTGAATATTTTGATGAGAAAACTTCCGGAAAAAAAACAGGTATGTATGTTTTCAGCGACCATATCCAACGAAGTACGAAAGATTTCGACCTCCTTTTTGAAGAACTCTCTCAAAATTCAGACCTCAGCTGAAGAAGTTGTTTTAGACAATATCAAACAAGTTGTTGTGAGGACTACAGATCCTAGAAGGCTGTCCTCGCTCTTTCATGCGCTCGATGCAACAAACCCCTTCATGTGTATGATCTTTTGCAACTCCAAAAAAAGTGCAGAAGAACTCTACCGTCACTTCATCGAAAAAAAATACAGTAGCTTTGATCTTTTACATGGAGATATGTCGCAGTCGAAGAGAGAAAAGGTCATAAAGGATTTTAAGGATCTTAAAACCCAGTATCTGATCACTATCGACCTTTCCGCAAGAGGAATCGACATTGAAGGGATCACCCATGTATTCAACTACGAGATTCCTCGTGATATAGAGTACTATATTCACAGGATAGGAAGGACCGGAAGAATGAATAGAGAAGGGTACGCGGTCTCTTTTGTGACCC
>JAUMWQ010000070.1 GCA_030529565.1 Filifactor alocis
GCTGACCTTGGCTCGAAGGGTCAAAACTTCTACAATGATCTCCGGCTCCTCCATCTTTCCTGCCCCCACATCTCCGCAGGCGAGCAGACCGGAGGCGGGATCGATAAAGAGATAGCCTCTTTTTTTAAGTTTTTCGATGTTCTCCTGTACGACAGGGTTCTCATACATCGCCGTATTCATAGCCGGAGCCAGGATCACCTCCGCCCTCGTCGCCATCACGGTCGTCGAGAGCATATCGTCGGCAATACCGTTCGCCAGTTTTCCGATGATGTTGGCGGTAGCCGGAGCGATCAAAAACAACTCCGCCTTCTTGGCAAGCTCGATATGTTCGACATCCCACCTCGTCGGCTCACTGAACATATCGGTCACCACTTTGTTTTGGCTCAAGGTCTGAAACGTCAGAGGAGAAACGAACTCCTGCGCGTGCTTCGTCATAATGACATCGACCTCAAAACCTTGTTTTTTTAATCTCGATACAATGTCGCACGTCTTGTAGGCGGCGATCCCGCCCGTAACGCCGACAATAATATTTTTTTTCATCCTTCTTCTCCTTGCAGAAAGCGACTTACTCTATCAGTAATGCTATCCTCCGTTTGAAATGCCGGGTATACGAATATACCATTGCCGAAAAACACGTTGGATGATCCTACGCTTCAAAACATTGAGCTTGTCAACTCTAACAGATCACAGTATAACTGCCGCACGGTTCTGAAACATCCGCATAAAATTCATTTTATATGAATGGCAATATTCTTAAATCTTTTGATTTGACAAACTTTCATTGTTATCGATCGAAACGATTGATGGCGTAAAGTCGCGATCGATTTCGCTCTGAGGACATCCGACTACTAAAGTCCGAACTCCTCCCTGATCTCACAGAGATACCTTCGCGTATTGTCCTTCTCCGCCGTTATGATCGCTTCCAATTCCCTTACTGCAATGTCGACATCCTCATTGACAATAAAGTAGGAGTAGTTGGTAATACATCCGATCTCCTTGAGAGATCTTCCGAGCCTGTCTTCGATCTGCTCCACGCTCTCGGTCCCCCGACCCTGTATCCTTCGTTTCAGTTCCTCGATCGACGGAGGCAAAACAAAGACCAGCACCGCATCCGCATAGGCTTCCTTGACCTTCGCCGCTCCCTCGATCTCAATCTCCAGGATCACATCACGGCCCGCTTCGATCTCTTTGAGAACATAGTCCTTGGGAGTCCCGTAATAGTTGTCGAATACATGGACGTACTCCAAAAGATGGTCTTTTTCGATCATCTCGACAAACTCATCCTTGGTCTTAAAGAAATAATGTACCCCGTGTTCCTCACCTTCCCGAGGTTTTCTCGTCGTTGCCGACACCGATAGCGATACCGCCTCATTCTTCTCCAAAAACCTCTTACAAATGGTTCCCTTTCCACTTCCGGAGGGACCCGACAATACGATCAACAATCCTTTTTTCTTCATAAGTCTTACTCTCACACCCATCCCGTTTGTATAGTTATTTTGAGGATCGACAGCTGTTCTTACTACTCTTCGTTTGACTATCCCGTGCCCGAATCTATGATCCCGGACAAGCAATTCAAAGATCCTATCCTTCAAGGTACTCAAACAGTCCTTTGGAACAGATACCACCGGTAACTGACTTAAACGAATTTAATGCCATTGGGTATTCAAACAGTCCCTTGAAACAGATATCCTTGTTGCAAGCTGTGATCTTCTCCGTATTCTCGCCGTCTGATACAATTTATCTTCCGCTTCACTTATTTGTTCGGTATTTCCGATATCTCCCTTGAGATCCGACATAAAAATCCGTTCCGATTTTCGTTCATCCTCCATATATGACCGACAAGTCCCGAAATATTCAGGAAGTAACGCACAAAGGAAAATTGCTGAGTTCTCTTTGATTTTACAAAATACGAAAACTTGTCATATCGATACTTTTAACAGTTTCATCCTTTGTGCAGCATTGATTTTATACCGGTTTTTTGAATTATGCGGCATGTCCTTTACTCTATATTTTGTATCTGCTCTCTGATCTTCTCAAGTTCGCTCTTTAGAACAACGACCCTGTCGACAATATCCAGCCTGTCCGACTTTGATCCCATGGTATTGACCTCCCTGTTCATCTCCTGCAACACAAAGTCCAGCTTTCTGCCCACCGGTTCCTCCGTGTTAAAAGACTGCAACAGCTGATCGATATGACTCTTGAAACGCACAAGTTCCTCCGTGATACAGCTCTTGTCCGCCAAGATGGCGGCCTCCTGAACGATCCTCTGTTCGTCTGCCTTGTAGCCCGACTTCTCCAGAATGGCATCGAGTTTTTCTCTCAAACGCTGTCGATATTCCTCCTCCAAGGTCTCGCTATTCTCTTCAATATAGGCGACATGCTGCTGCAAAAACTCACATCTTTGGCAGATATCTTCCTTGAGTCGTTCTCCCTCCGTCCTTCTCATATCGAGGATGGCATCGAGGGCCTGTTCTGTCGCTTGATTAGTAAGCAGGGCGAGGGCATCCTCCTTCAATTCCGTGTCCGAGGCTGAGATTACATCAGGAAACTTCATCAGATCCATCGCTCTCAAAGACGAGGTAAGACCGTAGTTCTCGTTGATTTTTTCATGAATGTTCATGTACTCTTCCAACAGTTTGGAGTTCAGTACAAGGTTTTTCCGGATGCCTTCCTTAAACTCCAAACCCACAAACACATCTAGTTTTCCACGGCTCAGTTTTTTCTTGATCTGAGCCTTGAGCGACTCCTCCAAACTGACGATCGTTCGGGGCATCCGTACAAAAATATCCATATATCGGTTGTTGATGGACTTCATCTCCACTGTGAGAATGTACTCCTCGTTCTCGGCGGCTCCTCGTCCGTACCCTGTCATACTGTAAATCATCTCTGTTCTCCTTACTCTCTCATTCAACTCTATGTAACCGAATATCCGGAGCTTCCATCGGTCTCCTGTCAGCAGAAGGTCAAGACCTGCGTTGATGTGTCAAAGGTATTCTTCACCGGTATATCGGCCCTTTGACATCAAAAAACTCAAGATCTTCTTCCACATTCAACTTATTATACTCTATTTTGAATCTAAATTACAGTTTTTTTGTAATACTATTCTCCGTTTGAAATGCCGGGTATACAGAATATAAAATTTCCGGAAAAATTTGGGTGATCCTATGCTTTCAAAGCATTATGCGGTGTCTCCTTATAAAACTTGAAGCATATCGATGACGATGCGACAGCTGCTCCTCTTGCGCCCATTCTTTCGCTGTAAGTCTGCACAAAGCAACTTTTTCATTCCTCGGTTTCTATGTTATAATGATGGGGTAAAATAATAAAATAATGTAAAACAGAAAAGAGGAAGATCCATGGCCTTGGATGCAATTACGCTTCGTGCGATCACACACGAACTCAAGACCGCCCTCGATGGCGGAAAAATAGATAAGATAACCCAACCGGAAAAAGATGAACTGATCTTTACGATCCGCAGTCAAAAAACCAACTACCGTCTTTTGGTCAGTGCAAGCTCGTCCAATGCACGTATCCACCTTCTCGATGACACCAAGAAGGAAAACCCCTTGAGTGCGCCGATGTTTCTGATGCTTCTTCGAAAGCACATCGGAAACGCGTCGATCATCAGCATCAACCAGAGGAGCAACGAGAGGATCGTCGAGATCTTGATGGAGGCCTACGACGAGCTTCGCATCTTGAAGAGGAAACTTCTCATCATCGAGTTGATGGGCAAACACAGCAACATCATCCTCGTCAACGAAGAGGATCGCAAGATCATAGATTCGATCAAACGAGTCAGCCTCAATGTAAGCTCGGTAAGAGAGGTGCTCCCGGGCCTGACCTATCACTATCCTCCGACCAAGGACAAGATCAACCCGATCGTCAGCTTGGAGCAGGACGTGTTTTTTGAGCTGTTCAAAGCCTCGAATCTTCCGGCATACAAGTTTTTTTACCAAACCTACGAAGGCTTCAGTCCCACGATCGGAAAAGAGCTTTGTTACCGCAGCGGGATCGACCCTGAAGAGCCGGCTCAGGCCCTGTCGGACATCAAAGCGGAGAGGCTCTGGGGAAGTTTGGAACGCCTTGTGAGCAGTGTCCAAAAGCACGAATACTCCCCCTGCATCGCCACCGAGCCGAGCCCCTATCGCATTATCGACTTCTCCTCCGTCCACCTGACACAGTATGAGAAGGAAGGTCTGATCCCTTATTCGAGTACAAATGAGGCCTGCCTCCACTACTATGTACTCAAGGACAGGACGGAGAGGATCTCCCAAAAGACCTCCGACCTCAGAAAGAGGGTGCAGACAAGGCTCGATATGCTCAAAAACAAGACCGAAAAACAAAACGGAGAGCTGTCTTCCTCCCTTGCCTTGGACAAGGAGAGACACTACGGTGAACTCCTGACCGCCTACATCTACCTCCTGCACAAGGGGATGAAGGAGGTCATGGTCGAGGATTTCTACAACGAGAACAGGCCGATCACCATTCCCCTGGACGAGCACAAGACGCCCTCAGAGAATGTTCAGCGTTACTTCAAGCGTTACCAAAAATCAAAGAACCGTATCCACGAACTGACTGCCCAAATCGAGCAGTCCACCGCAGAGATTCTCTATCTGGAAAATGTTTTGTTCTCGATCTCCCAACTCGAAAACCTCTCCGACATCAAGGAGATTCAGGAGGAACTGTATCGGGAAGGCTATATACGTCGTCCCGCAGAGAAGAAAGTGAAGAAGGTCCAACTCCAAAGCGAGCCGATGAAGTTTGTCTCTTCCGACGGTACACCGATCTATGTCGGAAAGAACAATACGCAAAACGACAATCTCACTTTGAAACAGTCTTCTCCCCAAGACATCTGGATGCACACCAAGGACATCCCCGGCTCCCATGTGATCATCAAGGCGAAGTTCAGCGAGGTGTCAAGGACGACCTTGGAGGAAGGAGCCAAGCTTGCCGCCTACTTCAGCAAGGCGAAATTCTCCTCCAATGTTCCCGTGGACTATACGGAGAGAAAGAACGTCAAGAAACCCAACGGAGCGAAACCGGGTATGGTTATCTACGAAAAGAACTCCACCCTGTATGTGACTCCCGAGGAAGACCTCGCCGAATTTCTCAAGGTAAAATAGGACGGTTTATTCTATTACCCGTTATTGTCCTCCAAGTTCTTGGGCGGTACCGCACAAATCTGCAATTTTTAAGTTTCTTATTGGATTTACAAAAAACGGAATTTTATTAAATCCACACTTTCAAGAAATTCAGCATTTCTATACAGTGATTTTACAATGTTTTTGAATTATGTAGTGTTTCCCTTGTGTCATCACTGTGATGACTCGTATATCCCGGAGGCTCCTTGGGGAAGCCTCACACAAGATAACGGTATTAGAAAAAAAGGAAAGGAAGGAAGAAATGGAAAGAAAAAAACGAGGTTTCAATCTGATCTATATTGCAAAAGAGATGGTTCAACGCTTCTCTGTTCACGAAGTCGGTCATGCCGGTGCACAGTTGTCCTATTTTTTTATTCTCTCCATCTTCCCGTTTTTTATTTTCTTAAATGCCCTGATCGGACTTCTTCACTTCTCCCCGGAGATGGTTACGGATTCTTTGGGAGATGTGGCACCGCCGGAGGTCAGTCGCATCCTGCAAAACTACATCCGATTTTTGAATGCCCGACCTTCCACAGGCCTCTTCTCCTTCGGTATTATAACGACGATCCTATCATCGTCGAAAGCCTTCGATTCCCTGGTCTATACCTTGAAGAAGTCTTACAAAAACAAGGAGAACAAGTCAGGCATCTCCAAAAAACTCTTCAGCATCCTCCTGACCCTGCTCTTGGGTGCGACCATCCTTCTTTCTTTGGTAACCTTGGCGATAGGCCGTGATTTCTGGCTGTTTCTGTCAAACTACTTCAGCCTTCCCCCGTCCTTTGTGGAAAGCTGGACCTACCTGAAATGGCTTATCGTATTCGGAACCTTGTTCTTGGCACTGGGAAGTCTTCATTTCTTTGTGCCCGACAAGCGTCCCAAACTCCGTCAGATCGTTCCGGGGACCTTGTTCAGCATCTTTGCATGGGTCGGTTTCTCCGTTGTCTTTTCCTACTATGTAAAGAACTTTGCCAAGTATTCCGCCATCTATGGTTCCCTCGGAGCCATCATCATCCTCCTTCTGTGGCTCTATCTGACAGGGGTCATCATCATAATGGGAGGAGAACTCAACGCCATCCTGATGGAGAAAGAAGACGGGATGGGTCTGATCTCTTCAAGCGAAGAACATTTCGATAAGGAAAGGGAGATAGTTCTCAATATCTCGCAAAAAACGGAGCTGTCCGAGTCCAAGACCCTCGTAGAAATCGATGAGAAACCGGAGCTCTCATCGGATCCGGTCCCGACCGGTGAAGATCCGGTCATGGATGAATATGCGGAGGAAGAACAGCGTTACTGCACCGATATCGTGATGAAAAAGACGGATACCTACCACAAGAGATCCTTGTTCAAAGGCAAAAAATAACCGGAATTGCAGATCTTAAGATTTTAGTACCGTTATAGGTTAAACGCTTTGATTTGTCGCTATAAGCGATCTATGACCCATAGAAGACTTTTCGTGGTCGAAAAAAAAACAGATATATCCATACTTCTATCGAAGAACAGTATGACTCCTACCTATCACTCTGACGCAGAAAAGGTCATCGCATCCTTACTACGGATACGATGACCTTTTTATAATTTTCGATGGTATGAGTTCTTGTGTCAATGCTGTTTCGATCCTATTTTCGTATAAGCAACGTTCCTTCTCATATCGTTCACGATCAGCGTGGTTTCTTGATCTGTCCTTCCGCCCTCAATCGATAGAGGGCATAGACGACTTCCTCTTTTTTGAGGATGGCGGTCGCTCCGAACTTGCCCTTTTGCACGGGCCTTATCCATCCTTTTTGAACAAAGTAGGCGGTCGCTCCCTTGGCACTGGGAGGTATGCTCCCCCTGTCGGAATACCGTTCGAGGATGGACGTATCCACATTGGAGAAGTCCCTCTTCAATGCCCTTCCCAAAAGATAGGGAAGTTCCCAACGGTAAAAGTACTTGTTGGGAGCAAAGCGGTTTCCTTTAAACACATAAATATAGTCTTCAGATACCGCGATCGATGCATCATTATAGTAAGAACTTTTCTCTCCAAGATCCGAAAAACTTGCCTTCTTGCCTTGTTTAAAGTGAAAGGCACGGTTTACCATATATACAAATTCATGTCTTTGAATATTTTTTTTCGGCAGAAACTTCCCGTCCTTGGTCTGTGTTGCATAACCTTCCTTTATTGCAGCCTCTATAGCCTCTTTTGCAAAACTCTTCGAGATGTCCTTAGGCAAGGCTACATTCTTTTTGACAGTCGAAACATTCGTCTTCTTCTCTACGCTCTGAGGCTTGAGAGAAGAGACTTGACCGATCTTTCGGATCCCCTGATCCTCCCACACATCCGTTGTCGCAAAAACCGAGGATGTCCCCAAGAAAAGTACGCATGACAGTATACAAAGACCCTTGATCAACCTGTTGTCCTTCATCTTCCTTCACCTCCATACATCCTTACCCTCGTCCTATTGATGAGGCTGAGTCAAGACAAGGATCTTCAAACTCTTCTCCTGCATATAACAGCTGAGCAGGATCGACTTGTTTCTGTTATTGCTCACTTCCAACACATTGCTCCACTCATCCTCGGGTGCGATCTTCCCCACGGATACCGCCAACGAATTGTAGGACTCGATCGGGAACCTGTCCTTCCTTAGTTCCTGTGCCAAGTCTTCAAAGACTTCATCGACGATCTCCTTCTCCTTGCGATTTAAAATATCCTCCCCTTCCAGAGAAGCCATCCTCTCTTTGACCCCTGCAGAGACAAAAGCGGTGTGGTCAGGCCGGATAATAAGGTTGTTCAAGGCCGAAAACACATAGAGAAGCTTTCGTTGAGAGTGAGTATCCAAGATAGGTTTGGACGATGCCTCTCCCAAAATGACCTTATACGGCAGAAGATCTTCCTCCCTAACGGCAGGTGCAAGGACGGTCCCCACCGCAAATATATTGTCAAGATTTCCCCTCTTCATCTCCTCGATCATAGTCTCGGCGAGTTCTTCCTCCTTTGCCTCAAAACCGAGATGGGAGGAGATCACCTCCGTCTTTCCCGCTTTTTCGATCACATAGGCATCCTCTCCCGGATAACTGAACTCGGAGGCCTGAGCGAGGATCTTCTGCCTTACCTCTTCTTCTTCGAAGTACAGGACATCCGCTGACGGCTGCAAGCGGTTGATCGCGCTGTCAAAAGAAAGTGCGGATCTCATCTTCCAGAGAAGCTTGTTCGAGAAATACAGATCCATCCTCTCCCTCTCTTCCTTCGAAAAATAGCTCACTCCTATCTGCGAAAACGGAACGGTGAGCTCCCTCTCAAGATCATTGGGATTCTTCAGAGTCAAACCTCTGCGAAAATTCATATCCACAAGGGAATCGACCTCTTCCTTTTCGCTTATCTCATGGGTCTTCCCATCCAGGATGACCTCCATCGTTTTTATCCTGCTCATCAGAGAGATAAGAACGAGGGCAAGGAAGATCAAAAATATCGCAAGTCCCCTTATCTGAATATAAAGAGCTTGACGAAGAACCTCCAAGGCATCCTCTTGTTTTTTATTTTTTTGCCAATGCCGATACTGCTTTATCTTCTCCATACACCATCCGCCTCCACACAAGTCCGCCTGCCCTTCCTCGTCCCTCCTCTTCAGAAAAAGAAAGCTTAAGAAAAGATCGCGGTTCTTTTGCTTATCTGTTGTTGTCTTTTCCAATCACTTGCGAACTCTTGCTCGTAAGCAGACCCGTACTTCGTGCAAATTCAGTCAACACAAACTGAACTGCCACGGCAAACCAAAGCATTTTGAAGTTAAACTCCGAGAAAAAAGTCAACAGAAGGAGACTGAGCAAACTTACAGCACTGATCCCTATATGCACAAGAAAGTCCATATCGACTTTCGATCTTCTTATCCTGCTTACACCAAGTACAACGATCACACCGATCAGTGCGACGATCCCTACAAACTGCACAAATAACATAGACACTCATCCTTACTTCGACTTTGATTTTTCAATAATAATGGAATCGACAAAGAGTTCTCCCTTGAGACGATTGGTGTCCCTATTCTTTTCCACATAGATCCCTTCGATCATAATGGGGTATTTTTCGATCTCTCTGAGATCATAGACCATATCCTTCCACCCGCTCCAATCGATTCTTGGTGAAAGGGCGATCAGATACTGTCCGCCCGAAACATCCATGATTCGTAGCCCCACCTCATAGGGGAGTTCCTCCTCCGAATAGACGGACAGACCTATGCCTTCCACCTTCTTCTTCAAGCGGATCTCCCTGTCCCTCAGATCGATGTAAGCCCTTTGCACTCCTGCGCCCTCCTGAAACGCATAATGGAGTTTGGCCGACTTCTTTCCTCTTCTCGCCGCCTTGTCCGAGATCTCGACCTTAGCCTCTATCCCCAAGAGATTGACCTTTGCAAACACATCGCCTTCTTCAAACCCGAAGATCTCGCTCGTACTCGTAACGAACTCCTTCTCGTCCTCTGCAGAAACTGCCGAGATCTCTTCGACCTCATTCGAGTGCTCCATGGCGGAGACGGGAGGCTTCAGTTCCGTACCCGAGACCTCCTCCACCTGCTGGATGGGAATCTCCCACAGGTAAAAATAGGGCTTAGCCTCGCCCACGGAAGCTTGATGTGCCAAGTTTTGGCCTAAGGTCAGTCTTGCACTTAAGAATATAAGCACAACTCCCCCGATCGCAGTCCATATACTCATCCTTGTATATCTTCTCTCCTCCACCCTTTCTCGAGAGGAGGCCTCCTGTTTTTTATCCGAGGCCGCTTCTTTGTTTTTCAATGTGGCCTTAACCTTCTTATCTTCCGTATAGGGAGAAAAAAAATTGAAGTCTCTCATCGTGCACCTCCCTTTCCGAATGTCCTGACGAGCCTAAATTGCCTCTGTCCTCATCCGTACTCTGTCTATCCGATCAACGGTATTGTCAAACAATTTTGATTTTTGTTTCTAACTTTTATGATATCAAAAATCAAAAACAAGGGCAAGAGAGGGAACAATATTTTTCGTCCTTTCCATTATAGGTAAGTTGTATAATCAAATGCATAAAGAAGAAGTATTGAAAAAGTCATGAAA
>JAUMWQ010000071.1 GCA_030529565.1 Filifactor alocis
TAGCTCGTTTTGGGTTACAAAGCAATCTGCTTGGAAAATCCGATACATTCAGGAAGATCTGCCAAAGTAGAGCATTTTCTCGTTGTGAGTCCTTGTTTGAACAAAGGAGCCCGGAATAAGTCGGTTGACTGGGCGTGCGATCAATTGAAAGATCCGTTTGAAGAGCTATTCCTCTCTGTTCTTAAGCTTGATAAAAAGATCCTGGAGACAAAGGACTAGTTCAAAATATTATCTTGACTTATGATACCATTAATCAATAGTGATGGCAATATGTTTATATCGATTGCGGAATTTTGTCTTGAAAAGAGTAGTGAAGAGGGTCTGTTTTGTCAAGGAAGAGTACAAAGTCTATGGTTCTCACAAATAAAGGGAGAAACTCAATTATTGAGGGATAAGATGTTTAAAGATGTCGTGTTTTTTGATATACTGTTCTTAAAAACCGAAAAAAGATCTTGTAAGCCTCATGTTGAAAAGCTATGATTTGCGACGAGGTCATTATCGGATAAAATAAACCTTTAAAGGGCAGACAAAACCAAGAGGTGGATACTTCCTCCTTCTTCGGGTCGGAAGAGTATATCTACATACCCGCAGAAACGGGAGAGAATTTAAGCGCATTCAAGATATTGAAGACAAATTGTCTCGATTTTTAACATGAAAGGGAAAACTGCCTCGCAAAGAGAAGGAGTAGTTGGATGGATAAAGTGTTGTTACTGGGAGCATTGATCGTTTTGTTGTGCATTATGTCCATACGTTTTTCGAACAAGTTCAATATTCCCTCCCTGTTATTGTTTGTAGCCTTGGGAATGCTTTTGGGAAGTGACGGGATCTTCAAGGTTCATTTTGACAACTTTGAACTAAGTCAACAGATTTCGGTGTTTTGCCTTATATATATCATGTTTTATGGAGGTTTCGGAATAAATTGGAAACAAGCCAGACCGATTGCATTTCAAGCCGGAATACTTTCTTCTTTGGGTGTAATTTTCACATGTATCTTTGTCGGCTTGTTTTGTCACTTGGTTATGAAAGTTGCTTTGGTAGAGGGGATGCTTATCGGAGCAGTCCTTTCTTCCACGGATGCTGCTTCCGTCTTCAACATTCTAAAGATGAGAAAGCTCAATCTCAAGGGAGGGATCGCACCTTTGCTGGAGATGGAAAGCGGAAGTAACGATCCTTTTTCCTACATGTTGACTATCGTTGTTCTGGGGCTTTTGTCGCAAGACAGTACAAACATCATCAGCCTTCTCTTTACGCAGTTGGTCTTTGGAGCAGGATTGGGTATTGCCGGAGGAGTGGTGGGAGTCTTTTTGCTCAAGAGACTCAAATTTATGGAAGAGGGGATTCAATCTATCTTTGTGGCTATGGTGGCTCTTGTATCGTATGCCCTGCCCGCGGTTTTGAACGGAAACGGATTTTTAAGCGTATACATTGCCGGCATCATACTTGGAAATGCAAAGTTGAAAAACAAGGTGGAGCTGGTTATGTTTTTTGATGCTCTTACCCAAATGATGCAGATCGTTCTGTTCTTTTTCATGGGCTTCTTGGCTTTTCCTTCGCAGATTCCCGAGATCGCTGTTCCTGCTGTTGGAATAGCACTTTTTTTAACCTTTGTTGCCAGACCCTTGAGTGTATTTTTGTGTCTTCTTCCCTTCCGTTTTCCGATGAATCAGAAACTTTTTATTTCGTGGAGCGGTTTAAGGGGAGCGGCTTCTATCGTGTTTGCGATTATGACGGTGGTATCTCCCGTTTATACCAAGAACGACATCTTTCACATTGTCTTCTTCGTCGCTTTAATCTCCATCACTTTCCAAGGGGGACTGCTGCCACTGATGGCAAAAAAATTCAAGGTTGTGGATAATGATAATGATATTCGAAAAACCTTTAATGACTACATCGATGACAATAGATTGGAATTGATATCTCTGCTTATAACAGGGGGGAGTACTTGGAAAAACAAGGAGTTACAGCAACTTAAACTTCCTGAAAACATGTTGGCGGTAAGTGTTATTCGCAAGGAAGAGACGATTCTTCCCAAGGGATCCACGAAGATTCTCGAAGGAGACACCCTCGTTCTTTGTTGTCCGGGATATGAAGGAGATAAGATCCACCTGGATGAAGTCGAGATAGATCCGCGTCATGAATGGATAAATCGAAGCTTGAATCACATAAATGTAGCCAATAATTTTTTAGCGGTAATGATAAAACGTTCGGAAGAGATCCTCATTCCTCGGGGAGATGTTATTGTTCAGCAAGGGGATGTAATCGTATTGTGCAAAAGACAAGAAAAAATGAAGTCCGGACAGAAGAAATGCCAAAAACCCTAAAAGTTTTTCTTGTAAAACCTCCCTCGTTATGATAGAATGTTTTAATGCAATAGTATAAAAAATGGGTAATTTTGCCCATTTTATGTACTAAATAAGTGAAGAGGTGAAAACTGAATGCCACATCCACATCCTGTTAAGATTGGGAGAAAGACCAGAATGAGTTTTTCTCGAATTGATGAAGTAGCCGATCTTCCGAACCTTATCGAGCTTCAGATCAATTCGTATGAATGGTTTGTTCGAGAAGGGATCAGAGAAGTATTTGAGGAGATCTTCCCAATTGAAGATTATACGGGGAACATCAAACTCGAATTTGTCGACTACAAATTGGAAAATGATTCAAAATACGATGTAGAAGAAAGTAAAGAAAGAGATGTCAACTATGCGGCGCCTCTCAAAGTGCAGGTTAGACTTACAGTGCCGGATGAAGATGGCTCAAGGATCGTCAAAAATGAATCGGGAGACCCTGTATTCTTGGGAGAGTTTCCCCTTATGACGGAGAAGGGAACCTTCATCATAAACGGAGCTGAGAGGGTCATTGTCAGCCAGCTGGTTCGAAGCCCCGGTGTTTACTATGCACAGGAGATCGATAAATCCGGAAAGAAGTTGATCTCGTCTACTGTCATCCCCAACCGTGGTGCATGGCTTGAGTACGAGACGGATTCCAACGACATTGTCTCCGTACGTATAGACAGGGATAGAAAGCAACCGATCACCATGTTGTTGCGTGCTTTCGGATACGGAACGGATGAAGACATCAGAGCGCTGCTCGGCAACGATGAGCGAGTTGAAGCAACACTGGCAAAGGATAACACCAATTCGAGAGAAGAAGGGATCATCGAGATCTACAAAAAAATGAGACCGGGCGAACCTCCAACCTTGGAGAGTGCCGAAAACCTTCTTCATATGATGTTTTTTGATAGCAAACGCTATGATTTGGCAAAAGTAGGACGCTATAAATTCAATAAGAAACTTTCAATATCTTCACGATGTATAGGCAGAACCTTGGCACAAGACGTGTTTAACGCTTATACGGGAGAACTTGTAATGGAGGCGGGAACAGAGATCAACTATAACAACGGTCATCTTTTGGATAACTGTGGTTGTGAATATGTATATATCGCCATCGATGACAAGCAGTCCGTGAAGGTCATCGGAAACAGGTTTGTCGATATTACAAACTTTGTCGACATCGACCTCTCCGATCTCAACATAAAACAAAAGGTTCGCTACAATGTACTAAAGGAAATCCTCGAGCAAGCTTCCGACGATGAAGAACTCTACGAACTCATCAAACTTAGAAAAAGGGATCTGGTACCCAAGCATATTGTGATCGAAGATATTGTGGCATCGGTCAGTTATCAGTTCAACCTATTCTACGGTTTGGGCAACGTCGATGACATTGATCACCTCGGAAATCGTAGGGTACGCTCGGTTGGAGAACTCCTTCAAAATCAGTTCCGTATAGGTCTGTCCAGGATGGAGCGTGTCATTCGAGAGAGAATGACTGTTCAGGATGTTATGGAGCTTACACCTAACAGTCTGATCAATATCAGGCCCGTAACGGCAGCGATCAAAGAGTTTTTCGGTTCCTCTCAGTTGTCTCAGTTTATGGATCAAAACAACCCGCTTGCGGAGCTGACCCATAAAAGAAGGCTTTCGGCACTGGGTCCCGGAGGACTCTCCAGAGAAAGGGCGGGTTTTGAGGTGCGCGACGTTCATTATTCTCACTACGGAAGAATGTGCCCCATAGAGACTCCTGAGGGTCCTAACATCGGACTGATCAACTCTCTGTCCGTATTTGCAAAGATCAATGAATACGGTTTTATCGAATCGCCCTACAGGATCGTTGACAAAGAAAACCACAGAGTGACCAATGAGATCACTTATTTGACTGCGGATGAAGAAGACCTCTATATTCGTGCTCAGGCCAATGAGCCTTTGGATAGCGAGCATTGGTTCATTAACGACAGGGTAGCTTGTCGAACTACACAGGGGAACCTTCTCCTCGTTGAACCTAATAACGTGGACTTTATGGACGTATCGCCTAAACAGGTTGTATCCGTTGCGACTGCAATGATCCCCTTCCTTGAAAATGATGACGCTAACCGTGCTTTGATGGGTTCGAACATGCAACGTCAGGCAGTCCCTCTTTTGAGAAGAGAGGCGCCGATCGTAGGTACGGGTATTGAATACAGGGCTGCAGTTGACTCGGGAGCCGTGATCATAGCTAAAAACTCGGGGATCGTTGAAAAGGTGTCGGCTACACAGATCGTCATTCGAACCGAAGAGGGAGAGCTTGATGTCTATCGCCTGCTCAAATTCAAACGCTCCAACCAAGGAACTTGCATCAACCAGACCGCCATCGTCAACAAAGGAGATGAGGTCAAAAAAGGAGATGCCATCGCTGACGGACCTTCTACCGATCTGGGAGAGATTGCGCTGGGAAGAAACTGCTTGGTAGCCTTTATGACTTGGGAAGGATATAACTATGAGGATGCCATCCTTATCAATGAAAGACTTGTAAAAGAAGACAGATTATCGAGTATCCACATAGAAGAATATGAGGCCGAGGCACGCGACACCAAACTCGGACCTGAAGAGATCACCAGAGACATTCCCAATGTAGGAGAAGATGCGATCAAAGACTTGGACGAAAACGGGATCATTCGTATCGGCGCCGAAGTGGAATCCGGCGACATTCTCGTCGGAAAGGTAACTCCCAAGGGAGAGACCGAAATCACTCCCGAAGAAAGGCTTCTACGCGCCATCTTCGGAGAAAAGGCAAGAGAAGTACGCGACACCTCGCTCAAGGTTCCGCACGGAGAATCCGGAATTATTGTCGATGTCAAAGTCTTCCGTCGCGAGAACGGAGACGAACTCTCCGCCGGTGTCAACGAACTGGTACGTTGCTATATCGCTCAGAAGAGAAAGATCAACGTCGGAGATAAGATGGCTGGACGCCATGGAAACAAGGGTGTCATCTCGCGTATCCTTCCTGAAGAAGATATGCCCTTCCTGCCGGGAGGAACACCGCTGGAAATCGTGCTCAACCCCTTGGGAGTACCTTCGCGTATGAACATCGGACAGGTCCTGGAAGTTCATATGGGACTTGCAGCCAAGTCTTTGGAATGGAATGTTGCTACACCGGTGTTTGACGGTGCGAACGAACAGGATATCTTCGATGCCTTGAAGTTGGCAAATTACCCACAAGATGGAAAACTCCAACTTCAAGATGGAAGAACAGGAGAGTTTTTCGACGGTCGTGTAACCGTAGGATATATGTATATGATGAAACTTCACCATTTGGTAGATGATAAGATCCACGCTCGTTCCACGGGCCCGTACTCCCTTGTTACTCAACAGCCGTTGGGCGGAAAGGCACAGTTCGGAGGGCAGCGTTTCGGAGAGATGGAGGTTTGGGCCTTAGAGGCCTACGGAGCGGCTCACACCCTTCAAGAGATCCTTACCGTAAAATCCGACGATGTCGTCGGTAGGGTTCAGACCTATGAAGCGATCATCAAGGGCAAGAACGTTCCCGAACCGGGTATCCCCGAATCCTTCAAAGTTCTCATCAAGGAGCTTCAATCGTTATCCTTGGATGTCAAGCTTCTCTCGGAATTCGACGAAGAAGTTCATGTCAAGGAATCGGTGGATGAGGTCAGTATTGAAGATACCTTCCATTATGTGGATGAAGAACGCGATGATATGATCCTTGAAGATTCTTCTAATGATGAAGGCGAAGACAGTTCCTTCAACCTTGATTTCGAAGACGAGGTAGATCTTGATCTGGATGATCTCGACTTTGAAGACGAAGACGACATCGACTTGGATGACAGCTTGGACTTTTAACATCTTGTAAGGATACACTTCACGGTACTTGACGGAGGAAGTCAAATGTTGAATGAGACGTGCCTTCCTCCTTAAAGCAACATCTTGGAAACTTCGAGAAAAAATATGTTCAGTTCTGATGAAGAATGAACGAACACTGTTTTGTAAAACATATCTGGCAAACAAAAACAACGGATTTCATTAAGGAAAGGAGAGTACTCCTTGTTTGAATTAGATAATTTTGAATCGATAAAAATCGGATTGGCCTCCCCCGACAAAATTAGAGAGTGGTCCAAAGGAGAAGTGAAAAAGCCTGAAACGATAAACTACAGGACCTTAAAACCCGAAAAAGACGGTCTGTTCTGCGAAAGGATCTTCGGGCCGACCAAAGATTGGGAATGTCACTGCGGAAAGTACAAAAAAGACAAGGCGCGCCATAAGGGTGTCGTATGCGATCGCTGTGGTGTGGAAGTAACGCGTGCAAAAGTAAGACGTGAACGTATGGGACATATAGAACTGGCGACACCGGTATCTCACATCTGGTACTTCAAGGGGATCCCGTCGAGAATGGGTCTTCTCTTGGACATGTCTCCAAGGATCCTTGAAAAGATCCTCTATTTTGCAAACTATGTCGTTGTCGACGCTGGAGAAACAGGTTTAACAGAGGGCGGACTCCTCACCGAAAAAGACTATAGAGAAGCTCTTGAAAATTATGGAGAGGGCAGTTTCCTCGCTATGATGGGAGCTGAAGCTGTCAAAGAACTCTTGGCAAGGATCGACCTTGAGGCCTTGTCTGAAGAGTTAAGAAACAGACTTGTCGATGCTACGGGCCAAAAAAAGGTCAAGACCATCCGAAGGCTGGAAGTTGTCGATGCCTTCCTTAAATCGGGAAATGATCCTACCTGGATGATCTTGGATGTCGTTCCTGTCATCCCGCCGGAACTTAGACCTATGGTACAGCTTGATGGTGGACGCTTTGCGACCTCGGACCTGAACGATCTCTATCGACGTGTCATCAACCGCAACAATCGTTTGAAAAGGCTCCTTGACTTGGGAGCGCCTGATATCATTGTGCGCAACGAGAAGAGAATGTTGCAGGAGGCCGTCGATGCCCTTATAGACAACGGCAGAAAAGGGAAACCGGTTACAGGTCCCGGAAACAGACCTTTAAAATCTCTCTCTGATATGCTGAAGGGAAAACAGGGACGTTTCCGCCAAAACCTTTTGGGAAAACGGGTTGACTACTCCGGACGTTCTGTAATCGTCGTAGGACCCGAACTCAAGTTTTATCAGTGCGGATTGCCGAAGAAGATGGCGTTGGAACTCTTCAAACCCTTTGTAATGAATCGTCTCGTTGAAAAGAACTATGCTCTCAACGTCAAAAACGCAAAAAGGATGGTCGAAAAAGTCAAACCCGAGGTCTGGGACGTTCTGGAAGAAGTCATCAAGGGTCATCCCGTTATGCTCAACCGTGCTCCTACTCTGCATAGACTCGGTATCCAAGCCTTTGAGCCTGTCTTGGTAGAAGGAAAGGCGATCAAACTTCATCCTCTGGTCTGTACCGCATACAATGCCGATTTTGACGGAGACCAGATGGCGGTACACGTTCCTCTTTCGGTCGAAGCACAGTCCGAAGGAAGGATGTTTATGCTCTCTAACAACAACATCCTTGCGCCCAAGGACGGTTCTCCGATCACCACTCCTACACAGGATATGGTTCTCGGAGCTTACTATCTGACGATAGAAGAGGAAGGAAAGAAGGGGCAGGGCTCCGTCTACAAAGATTTTGATGAGATGATGCTCGCTTATGAAAACAAGGCGGTCAGCCTGCACTCCAGAGTCAAAGTCCTAGTAAAAAAAGATGCGCAAGATATGGGAAGACTTGTCGAATCGACGGTGGGAAGATTTATCTTCAATGAGAACATTCCTCAAAACCTCGGTTATATCAATCGAGAAGAAGATCCTTACTCCTTGGAAGTGGATTTCCTCGTCGATAAGAAGCAGCTCGGTAAGATCATCGACAGGTGCTTTAGAAGACACGGAAACACCGTTACTGCGATTATGCTTGACAATATCAAGGGTCTGGGCTTCAAGTATTCGACAAAGAGCGCCATTACCGTATCGGTCGCCGATATGGAGATCCCACCCGAAAAATATGAATTGATAGAAGAAGCTGAGAAAAAGGTCAGCAGATACGAAAAAGACTATAAACGTGGTCTTATGAGCAACGATGAGCGTTATGAAAGGGTTATCGAAACCTGGGCAAGTACTACGGATAAGGTAACTGATGCGTTGATGGGCCACCTTAGCCCGCTTAATAACATCAACATCATGGCACAATCCGGAGCGCGGGGTTCTAAGAACCAGATCAGACAGGTCGCGGGAATGCGTGGTTTGATGGCGAATGCGACCGGTAAAACTGTTGAGATCCCTGTAAAGGCAAACTTCCGTGAAGGACTGACCGTCTTGGAGTACTTTACCTCCTCTCACGGTGCGCGAAAAGGACTTGCGGACACTGCCCTTCGTACGGCAGACTCGGGTTATCTCACCCGTCGTCTTGTAGATGTCGCTCAGGATGTCATCATCAGAGAACTTGACTGTGCAACTGAGGATGGGATTGAAGTTGAGGCCTTTATGGACGGAAACGAAGAGATCGAAAAACTCTACGATCGCATCGTGGGACGTTACCCCTGTGATGACATCTACTCTCCGAACACCGGAGAACTCATTGTTACAAGTGAAGAAATGATTACCGAAGACATTGCGACCGCGATCGTTCAAGAAGGGATCAAAACAGTAAAACTTCGATCCGTCCTCCAATGTAAGTCGGAATACGGCGTTTGCGCAAAGTGCTACGGACGTAACCTTGCAAACGGAAAAGCTGTCAATGTCGGAGAATCCGTTGGAATTATTGCGGCGCAGTCTATCGGAGAGCCGGGAACTCAGCTCACCATGAGAACCTTCCATACAGGAGGAGTTGCCGGAGGAGATATCACCCAAGGTCTTCCTCGTGTCGAAGAGTTGTTTGAGGCACGAAAACCCAAGGGACTTGCAATGATCACGGAGATTGCCGGAAAAGTCAGTATAGAAGATACAAGCAAAAAGAAAGAAGTTGTAGTCAAATCTTCCGAAGGAGAAAGACGTTACACCATACCCTACGGCTCCATCCTAAAAGTGAAGGAAGGTCAAGAGATCGAAGCAGGACAACCTCTTATCCAAGGCTCTATCAATCCTAATGACATACTTGCTGTAAACGGAGTCACCGGAGTGGAGAATTATATCGTCAAAGAAGTACAGCGTGTTTATAAGCTACAAGGGGTAGACATCAACGATAAACACATTGAGATCATTGTGAGACAGATGATGTCCAAGGTAAGGATCGAAGAATCGTATGACTCCTCCTTCCTTCCGGGCTCATTGGCGCCTTATGCTGATGTCATGAAGGAAAGAGAAGAACTGATCGAAGCGGGCAAGACCCCTGCGACTTTTAAGAGGGTACTTCTGGGAATAACCAAAGCCTCTCTGGCTACGGAATCCTTCTTATCGGCGGCATCCTTCCAAGAGACCACGAGGGTGCTGACTGAAGCTGCCATCTTGGGCAAAAAGGACAAACTGCTCGGACTCAAAGAAAACGTCATCATCGGAAAATTGATCCCTGCGGGAACGGGAATGAAGAGGTACAAATCCAGAATAGGTTCACAGATGGTCTTGGACAGCCTTGAGGGCACTGACTTCGATAAGATCGGCTGGTCCTCTCCGGATCTTCATCCAAGCGCAGAAGCAAATGACCAAGAAATGCAGGTTCAAGAAGAGGAAGAGAAAACCATTGACATCAGTTCAGTTATTCTTGACTACAAACCGGAAGAGGAAGTATAGGTAAATAAAAAACACGGATGCCATCAGTGTAAATAAAAGAAAGAAAAGTTGATATAAAGAAAATGGCCAATAAAAAAGAAGTCTTATCCGTTACCGGAAG
>JAUMWQ010000072.1 GCA_030529565.1 Filifactor alocis
CGACGAGGACGTTTACTAATAAAGGGGAAGGTCCCCTTCCTCTCGACACCCTCCCCTCCGGATCAAAGGGATAGAGGCACACCGTCTTTATTCCATAGAAAAGCCCGACATACGTCGGGCCTCTTCTTTCTATACCTTATCTGAGTCTTATACCCCTTATTCCTCAAGATCTTGAGTCTCTCGGGCATATTTTCTCCATAACTGTCCAATTCATCGGACAATCATCACACAAGTTCCGTTTAACGTCCGTTTCATTGATAGGGGCTGGTACACAAAACCGATATGAAGCTATTGAATCGCCTTTTTGAGTTCTTCGACCTTGTCGGTTTCTTCCCAGCGGAAGCCTTGATCTTCTCTGCCGAAGTGTCCATAAGCGGCAGTCTTCTTAAAGATCGGCTTTCGAAGATCGAGTTGCTCGATGATCGCCTTGGGTCGGAGGTCGAAGACCTTTCTTACAGCCTCTTCCAACTTCTCGATTGCAACCGTTTCCGTTCCGAAGGTCTCAACGAGGATGGATACGGGCTCCGCCACCCCGATCGCATAGGCGAGCTGGATCTCACATTTCTTTGCAAGACCTGCGGCTACGATGTTTTTTGCCACCCATCTCGCAGCATAGGACGCCGAACGGTCGACCTTCGTCGGATCCTTACCCGAAAAAGCTCCTCCTCCGTGTCGCGCATATCCTCCGTAGGTGTCTACGATGATCTTTCTTCCCGTAACTCCCGAGTCCCCGTGAGGCCCTCCGATGACAAAACGTCCCGTCGGATTGACAAGGTACTTGGTGTTCTCATCGATCCACTCTCCTTTGAGCACCTCGTCGATCACATGCACCTTGAGATCCTTCTTCATCTGTTCCATATCCACGGTTTCCGAATGTTGGGAAGAGATGAGGACCGTATCGATGCGTACCGGTTTATCATCCGAATACTCAACCGTTACCTGCGTCTTTCCGTCCGGTCTGAGATAGGGGAGGGTCCCGTTTTTTCGAACCTCGGTCAGCCTCATGGCCAACTTATGTGCCAAGGAGATCGGTAGCGGCATCAGTTCAGGCGTTTCATCACAAGCAAACCCGAACATCATACCCTGGTCTCCCGCTCCCAGTTGGAGGTCGCTAACGCTTCCTTCCTTGCTCTCCTTCGACTTGTCGACTCCAAGAGCGATATCGGCACTTTGCTCGTCGATCGCATTGATCACGGCGCAGGTGTCGCAATCGAAACCGTACTTCGCCCTGTCGTAACCGATCTCACGAACCGTCTCCCTCACCGTCTTTTGAAAATCGACATAGGCCTCGGTCGAGATCTCTCCTATGACCATAACAAGTCCCGTTGTAACAGCCGTTTCACAAGCAACTCGAGACTCCGGATCCTGCTCGAGCATCGCATCAAGGATCGCATCCGAGATCTGGTCGCAGATCTTATCGGGATGCCCTTCCGTAACAGATTCCGATGTAAAAAACTTTTTCATAGATATATTCCTCCTATTTCTTTACTTGGTTTATATAGGTTGATCTTATGGATACCGTTATCCGAACAATGACGGTAAAGCAAGCCTTATCAGTGGCAATTTGAACAGCTAACAGCATCCCCTCATCCCGAAAAAGTCCCTTCCGTGATCGCCTTTGAGTCTTGCGTACCGACACATCTCCTCCGTACGCGCAGAGCCTTCTATAACGAAGGCCTCTTTCGTAGAAACAAAAGAGGCCTTAACTGTCATCTAACATTCACCTCATCTGCCAAAATAATAATTTTGCAGGATTTAGCACCATACGTTAAGCTGGTTGCCGGGCATCTTAGGGCCAGTCCCTCCGCCACTCTTGATAAGGCCATCAAGAAACTATTTACTTTTTCGTATTTCCATTTTATCGAGTTTGGTCTCATTTGTCAATGATTTTCATCGCTTATTTGCCAAAAAAACATTACCGTTCATCTACGACATCCTCCGCAGACAAAATCCAAGGAGATCGCCACAAAGGAAATCTCACTTTTAAAGTTGTTGTATATCGTACAAAAACCTTGTGCTCTGTTTTATTGAATTGCTCGTCAATTGACTACTCAATGGAGCTGAACTCTCCTTGGCAAACTGATTCTGCCCATACCTTGCAAGTCACAAGAAGCAAGACATCTGTTTATAGCTTGCAACACCGGTTTTACCGGTACACAAAGAGGTCGACGATTCCATTTCTCCTGCGTCAAATCCCTATTGAGCCAAACTTTTGAAACTGTAGTACAGGACCCCGTTTTCTTCTTGAAAGACCAGGTACTTGATATCAGACAGACTTCCATCGGAGAGGTTCTTGATGTCGCGGACGGAGATCCTACTCACAGAACCCTCCTGATAGGAACTGTTACTGCCTCTTTTTTCCACGATATAGATGTTCTTCATCTTAGCTCCCTCATGCACGATCTTTTGAAAGAGTTCGAGGGATTTGCCCGAAAGATTTACCTTGGAGTTCGTCATAATAATGAGATTGCCAATATCGGAAGCAACCGCGTTTTTCAAAGCATCCCATTGGTACTTCAAGCTGTCTCCCGAGGTGTCGAGCAGAAGGAAACCTGTATTTCCAAATGTTTTTACGCTCCCTTTGGATAGCGATACCGTATTCCCCGAGCCGACTTCCCTGCCCGAGTTGCCGAGAAGGATGACATTGGGAACCTGCTCGAGCTCTTTTACAAGTTTCTCCGCCATCGCCTGCACCATGATGTCGTCGCTACCCGCCGAAGTATCGGTCGCAACGGCAAAACTCACCGAAGTCAAGGCACTTCGATGTTTAGGATCGGTGTCGTTTCTTCCTATTACTTCGACATCCAAACTTCCGCTTGCTCCTCCGTAACTTGCCACAAGGGTGCCCTGACCTCCGTTTGCAAAAGTGTAGTTCTTTCCGTCAAAACTTCCTCCCAGAGAGCCCGCACTGACACTGACCCCACTACCGGGAATAAGGTTGTCGTTCGAATCGAAGACCTTTACCGATAGAGGAACCTTCTGCCCCTGAACGAGGATGGATCTCATAGGAAGGATCTCGATCCGAGAAGGACTACTCTTCTGAGCGATGTTTTTTGCGGCAACGGCATTGATGATGGGGCGCTCCGAGTTTATCCTGTTCTCCACCTTGGAATCGACGATCATTTCGGTCGAGCCTCCGCCATCGAAAACGATAGCTTCCTTGACATTTTGAGCCATTAGAAAACTCTGAACGTCCTTCTCGCTCATCCCGATCGCACCGCCCATTCCTCTTCCGTCCACGGTCATAAAGATCACCTTGTTGTCATAGGTGGTCGCCAAGGCGGAACGCTGGCTTTTTCCGCTTACCGTCTTGGTGATGGAAGTCGGTCTTCCGTCCTTGATCAAAAGACTTCCACCTCCTACCGCCATTCGGGTATTGGGGAAGTTCTTGGTGATCTCGGTTTGCAAACTGACACTATCGCCCACACTGAATCTCTGTGCCAGATCTCTTCCGGATGCCGGATCGGAGATGATGGCATAGCCGTCGGACGGGATGACGGTCGCAGGTTGTGCTACCCGAACATCGGTGACAACTCCGTTCTGTACAATGACCTCGACCAGATTCGGTCTGGTAGGTTTTACGCCAAGAGTGGTCGAGCGATATTCCGAGGTATAGATGATGACCCCCTTAGTTGCTCCGTTGGGCTTGTTGATCGAATTGGCAACGGTCGTCATCCCTTTATTGACGTTGTAGATGGTCACTCCCGACCTGATATACTCAATACTCGCCCTCTGCGCATCATCTACGAGTACGGTCGCAAACTGGTTTGGTTGGTAGTGAGGGGTCGAGATCTGCTTTCCGTCCTTGACCATCGTTCCGATCGAAAAACTCGGATTTGCCATCGAAAAAAAGTCCGCATTCATAGCAGCCACGACATTGGGCTCACTCTTGAGCATATCGCTCAGTTTCGCCCTCTTCGAGATCTCGTTCGGATTGAAGATCAGATCCAGCTTCACGTTGGGATTGTTCAAGTCTACAGTTACAAGATTGATGTTTTGAACCCCCGACTCATAGACTTGACTTATTTTTTTGAGCTGCATCCCCTGTCCCAGAGGGATCTCGTAGCTGTCCTGATGGACAATCGCATGGGAAGGCTCTCCGAGGGCGGTCATCGAAAGAATAATCCCCGCCAAGAACCCCACAAATGTTTTCTTCTTCATAATCTATCTTCCTCCTTCGTATATTCTGATGCAAAAGTGTTGAACGGTATAGGATATACCGTTCTTAATTCCGCCGTGAATAAACGACAGGTCTTTCTACGTTGCATCGGCAAAGACATTCCTATTTTGCCTATTGCATCCAGTCTATGTGATATTTTGACAAAAATCAATTACAGCGACATTACAGTTTTTCCACTAAAACACTTCATTTAATTTTACCCCTCTTTGTGGTAAAATAGAGAAGATGAAACTTTATTTTATCCCTACAGGCAAGGATCATCTCTCCTAATACCGAGGACAATTGGGCGCACACAAAGTCTCCTGTCTTCTTTGCCTTCCATGTCTGTTTGCTTGTAACACTGTTTTCTGTTAAAAATATCATATACACGAATGTGAAATTGTCAAAAAACGATTTGGAATAGCCTGATTCAAAGTGGTGAGTTTAGACGGATAACAGTATAACAAAATATTTAAGAAAGGAAAATGTATCGGCAAATACATTACGTAACAAAATATGTTGGAGTTTCTCTTAAAAAACACTTTTTTATCAAAGGAGATCCTGGTCGTTCTGCTCTCGGCGGTTCCTCTTATCGAACTTCGCGGGGCGATCCCCTTGGGCTATGCCCTCGGACTTCCTCCCTGGCATGTCTATGCTCTGGCTGTGATCGGCTCCAGTTTACCTTCGCCTTTTTTGATCGCCTTCTTCCAAAGAGTCTTGAACCTTCTGAAGAAAGAGGGCTACTTTCCGAGGTTTACCTCTTTTTTGGAGAACCATATTCAAAAGCGAAGCAAAAAACTCCGGTCCGCCACCCTGCTCGGTCTCTACCTTTTTGTTGCAGTACCCCTGCCAACGACAGGTGCCTATACCGGTTCGGTCTTGGCTTCCATCTTCAATATAAGGCTTAAATACTCTCTTCCCGCCATCATACTGGGGAATATGACAGCCGGGATCATTATTATGGCCTTATCGCATACGCTGTTTTAAGAAAGATATGGTATTGAGGAGCTATCAAGGAGGACCTGCATTTTTTATGGTGCTGTTTTTATAAAGAGCACCATTCTTCGATCAAAATAGCGGCGAATCGCTCATTACCGAAGTAAACGCAAGTGATGAAAGGAAGCAGACCGCCGATTCGATCGACAATAGTTATTCGAGGGGGAAGTTTCATTAGTTCTATTTAAGGGGGATTTTTTATGATCAAACGAGTTTGTACTTTTTATTTCAGTGCGACAGGGACGACACAGAAGGTCATCAAACGCCTTTCTCACTGCGTCGCCTACCACCTACATATCCCGAAGGTAACGGAATTTAACTTTACACTTCCGTCAAGTCGCAAAGAAACGCCGATCTTTCAAGAAGGCGATCTGGTAATCGCAGGGGTACCTGTGGTAGCAGGAAGGGTTCCAAACCTTTTGCTGAAGTTTTTGGACACCGTTCAAGGAGAGGGAGCCCTCGTAGTTCCCGTTGTCCTCTACGGCAACAGAAACTACGACGATGCTCTGATCGAGTTCGGACAGATCTTTGAAAAGGCGGGAATGAAGATCGTAGGCGGAGGAGCCTTTGTCGGAGAACACTCTTTCTCCAGGATCTTGGCTCACGGAAGACCCGACGAAGAGGATATGAAGGTCGTCGATGAATTCGGTGAAAAACTGGCAAAAAAATGTCTTTCTTCTCCGATCGAGCCCGTGAAACTGCCGGGCGAAGATCCGATCCGATTTTACTATCAGCCTCGCGATCGACACGGAAACGCTATCGACATCCGGAAGGTCAAGCCCCGGACTAACGACAAGTGCATCCACTGCAAGCTTTGTGCAAAGGTCTGTCCGATGGGTGCCATCGACTTCGACGATGTATCTCAGGTTACAGGGATATGTATCAAGTGCTGTGCCTGCGAAAAACTCTGTCCTGTCGGCGCAAAATACTTCGACGACGAAAACTACCTCTATCACAAAACGGAACTCGAAGAGCAGTACACACAGACCAGACGACCCGCGGAGTACTACCTGTAATCACTTATAATACTATTCTCCACTTGAAATTCCGAGTGTGCAGAGTATATAACTGACAAAAAAGAACTTGGATCATCCTATGCTTCAAAGCGTCCGAGCCGTCAATTTGAATAGAGAACAGTATGACACACCGCTAAAAAAGAGAAGTTGCCAAGAACTTCTCTTTTTTATGCTTTCGCGTATCGATTCTTATAACGTCTGTCTTATCGATATTTCATACTATTTTCCCTTTGAGTTGTGGATATAAACAATCTATGACCATAGAAGATAAAGAGATTTTTCGCAGGTTGAAAAAACGGATATATCAATACATCTATTGAATAATAGTATCATACTATCTTCCGATAGAAGGGGATCATATCGCTTCTGCAACCACGAAAGTTCGTTGCATCTCCCGTAATACTATCCTCCGTTTGAAATGCCGGATATGAAACATCCATCATTTCCGAAAAAACCATTCAGAGAGCGATGATTTAAAGAGTTCAGCCTGCCGATTCCAATAGATAATAGTATAAGACACAGATCTTTCATATCGATAACTCCAAGAAATATCAGTATTAAATGGCAGAACAAATATCCGCACTTGGATCGGATCTCAGCATTAAACCCCTCTTCTTTTTGCGACAGGAAGCTCCACCCTGGTCGGATACTTCCCCCCGAAGTACAAGCTCTGGTTTGCGATTCTTGATCGAGTTTCTTCATACCAAGGCGTCTTGGTATTCTTATGATTGATATAGGCGGGAAAGTTCGATGAGCTGATATCGATCCGAAGTTTCGAACCCGCCTTCCACCTCCAGCAGATATCCCAAAGTTCCATGGTAAGCTCGACGACCTCGCCCGAACGATACTCCAGAGCCCTGTCGCTGTCATTGCGGTATCGGATGGACGAGATCCCGTCACAGACGTGGTAAGCCGTTCCGTCCTCCATAACCTCTACCACCTTGGCGGTAAAGGCCGTATCTTCCGCATCGGTCGCTACAAAGAGATGGATACACACACTTCCCGAAACCTCAAGATCTTCCTCCAAGGTCTCCGAGCAGAAGCTGAGAACATCCTTCCTCTCTTCGTAGGAAGGCAGTTGCACCGGACCGTGCCTTGCTCCTTCAAATCCCTTGAACATCCAAGCCATCATGCTGTTTCCGCCCAAGGTTTCGACAGGATCACAAGGATCGTAGACATAACGAGTCTCCGCCTCCTCTTGGGACAGCTTAGGCTCCAGCCTTCCTCCCTTCACAAGGGCCCCGTCCTCAGCAGGATAGAGGTAGAAGACCTCCTTCCTCTCGGCGCGCGGAAGATCGTCGCTGTGTTCCCACAAGTGACTTCCGCACCGATAGAGGTGTGCCCCCAAGTAATCCTCGGAGACCTCTCCTCCCTTGAGCTGATAGTCGAACCACTCCAGTCCTGCCTTGATCGACATACTCCCCATGATCATCCCGTTGTCGAGGGGATAGTCCCCGGGCACTATCCCCAAATGATCCCAAGGCCCTATGACAAAGCGACTCTTTCTTCTGACCTCTTCCCTCATTCCCTCATAAGAATGGAGCATCCCCTTGATCTGATGATCGAACCATCCCGCACACATCAGCACGGGCACGGAGAGTTTGCCCGCCATAAGTTGCAGACCGTTCCATATATTGTCCTGCCAAAACTCCGCGCTCTTATCGACGTTGGAGATCACTGCCTGATAGTGGCCTACCCTCCTGCCGAACAGTTCCTCATCCAGCTTTTTATGAGGAAGGATCTCCAAGGCCCTGCGATACATCCTTCTTCGATCAAGCTTCCTGTCCATATCGGTGACCGCTATCATCCATGCCGTATAGAACTCCGGTCGAAACATCCCGTTCATATACATCTGTGCGTAGCGATTGACTCCCAGCTTATCCAGAAACATCGTCTTGACCTGCTTGGGCAGACAGTCCGCGAGAATATACTGACAGAAGGAAAGATAGGAAAAACCGAAGAGGACGATCTCTCCGTTCTGCCAAGGTTGCTGTGAGATATACTCGATCGTCTTGAGTCCGTCGTTTTTCTCATAAATAAAGGGAATAAACCTTCCATCCGACCTTCCGCTTCCTCTACAGCTTTGCAGAACGACATTATAGCCGAAGTAGGCAAAGTGGCTGACAGAGGCAAGCAGCCTCGGAATATCGTACTCATAGGGATTTCGGATAAGGACCGTAGGCGAAGGTTCTCCCCCGGAAGGAAAAAGGATGGTCGTATGCAGAAATACTCCCTCCTCCACTTCCACCATCTCTTCGCACTTACCCTCTATCCGGCTCCTCCTCGGCGGCAATTCCCCTGTGATCCTGTCATGGAGATAACGATAGTTCTCCGGTATCGCGAAGTTCTCCATAACACACCTTCTTTTTTTATCACATCGAACTACTCCCAAAAGATGACCGCTCCTATCGTTCCCGGACCCGTATGGCAGGTGAGCAGAGCGCTGAGCTCGTGGACCTGCGCCTTCACACCGGGGCACTGTTCTTCCAAAAGGCTCTTGAGATAATCGGCGTCCTCCGGACGCTGACCGTGCACGACGAAGATATGCTCGGCTCTTCGAGAAGCCTCCTGAGCGAACATCTCGGCGACCTTTTTGATGGATCGTTTCCTCCCCCTCACCTTAGCTACATTGTGCAAAGTCCCCTCTTCGGTCACACCGATGATGGGTTTGATGTCCAGCATCTCTCCCAAGGTTCCTTCCACCTTGGGGATCCTCCCTCCTCGGATCAGATACTTTAAGCTCTCGACCGCAAAGTACACGCTCGTTCGATCGAGCATCTCCTGTCCCGTTTGAACAAGCTCTTCAAAAGACATACCTTCCATCGCCTTCTTCGAAAGAACTCTCACAGTGTGCCCCATCACCATCGATACTCCTTTCGAGTTGAGGATCTCGGTCTCTATCCCCTTATCCGCAAAAAACTCCGCATAGGAGATCGCACTCTTATAGGTTCCGCTGATTCCCTCGGACAGGAAGACCCCTATCACATGGGTGTAGCCCTCCTCCAAAAGCCTGTTGTAGGTATGGACGAAGTCCTCTCCCAGAGGAGAGGAAGTCTTGGGTCTGAACTCGTCCAAGTCTTTCGTGAGCTCTACAGCATCCTTGTCCACTCCGTCGCGAAACTGCCTTTCATCGTTGTAAGTGATCAACATAGGAACGACAAAGAGGTTGGGACAAGCCTTCAGCTCATCTGCGTGCAAGTCGTTGGTCGAATCTGTTATAATTGCAATTTTGTTCATAGTTTTACTCCGTTTTTCAAGTTTTGTACAAGTGCTTAGAATATCCCCCTTATCATACCATCTTTTCGATTCTATCACAACGAAATTAAACGCAATGACAAAACTGCCGTTCTACTATATTGTCCATTCTTACAAAAGTCTCCATCTGCATTTACAGTACCACCTGTATTAATGACATGCCCCATAATACTAGGAAACACCGCTCAAAGCCAAGCTTCTGATTTTCCTCCTGTTTTATAAAATACGAAGATCTGTCCTGTAAATATTTTCAAGAAGTTCATCCTTCATACAAAGTGGATCTTATGCCGGTTTTTCGAATCATACGGCATCGCCCTAAATAGAGAGAAAGACCGGTTTCATACAAAAAAAGAAGCCAATCTCCGCGTTCTATCCTCTTCAAAAAATACATTCCGGAACAAAATCTATCATCATCCTATGGAATCTTTTCGAAAAGACAGACCTTTATCATCTCATCGCTTTGAGCGAACGGTACCTTATAAAAAATGGTCTTACCGATCCTTGTATTTTTCGTTTCGAATCCGTTTTTTGATCTTTTCGAATTATACGGTATTACCCTATTATGAGACTAAAATTACATCCAAAAAACTATGTGATCTCTCGAAACACTTCATCGTATATAAACCACATTCGTATACCGGGACGTTGAAACGGATAATAACCCGGATGGTAA
>JAUMWQ010000073.1 GCA_030529565.1 Filifactor alocis
TTTCGTCATCGAAAAATAGATATATCCATACTTCTATTGAAAAATAGTATAAAACGACTTTTCACGGTCGCAAAACAGATACGACCACACTGTATTTTGAGAATAGTATCGAGCCTGCACTTTGGCAGGTTTTTACATCTCCTGTGCGTTGCTTTTCTTCTAACTTCTTCTTCTATCACGAATAAACAGCAGTCTTATCAGTTGAACCATCGCACTCGCTGTTGCAGCGATATAGGTCAGCGCCGCGGCATCGAGGACCTGTTTTCCTCCGGCAAGCTCCCTTCCTTCCAAAAAACCTTCTCCCTCAAGTTCTTCGATCGCCCTTCTGCTCGCGTCAAACTCTACAGGCAGGGTAATGATCTGAAAGAAGACGGCGATCGAGAACATCGCTATCCCTATCGTCAACAGATGATGGAGAGACGAAAAAATCAATCCCCCCATAATAAACAACCACGAAAGATTCGAAGCTATTTGCGTAAGAGGTACAATCGCATTTCTGACCTTCAGAGGAACATAACCCTCTTCATGCTGGATCGCATGTCCCACCTCATGTGCCGCAATCGCATTGGAGGCGATCGCCGTTCCAAGGTAGACATCCCTTGATAACCTCAACACCCTATTCCTCGGATCGTAGTGATCTGTAAGCATACCGGGTGCCATTTCAATATCGACATGGGAGAGCCCGTTGTTATTGAGCATCACCCTGGCGACCTCCGAACCCGTATATCCCTTGGATGTCGCAACTCTCAGATATCTTCTGTATGTTGATTTGACCTTGCTTTGCGCATACAAGGTAAGCAAGATCACAGGCAGAAGCAATATGATCGTAGGATCGTAATACAACGCTATCACCCTTCCTTTCCTTAACTTAAGGATGTTACCACCAATAATTCCGCCATCTGCGCTTCGATACGAAGCCTATCCCCTTCCCAGTACAACTCCCTTTTCGATCACGTTGCCAAGCAGATAGTCTCCTACTTTCATCCTCTTCTTGTTCGGGAATTGAACCTCATCGATCCTTACGATCTCATCACCCGTGGCAACGAAGATGGCATCTTTTTTTACTTCCACGATCTCCCCACAGCGATGACCCATGTTTTTCTTTCCCGTCCTCTCCACTGCAAAAATCTTAACCTTTTCTCCTTGGTAGTAGGTCGTTGCCGAGGGCCAACCTTCTACCGCGCGGATCAGACAATCGATCTCCTCCACCGACTTCTCCCAAGGAATGATTCCCATCTCCTTGGTCAAAAGAGAGGCATAGCTCGACTCTTCCTCGTCCTGTTTTTGCCTTTCGATCTCCGTTCCGGAGAGTTCTATCTTCTTCAAGGTACGATGCAGGGCAATCTTTCCTGCTTCAGCCAGTTTCCGGCTCAAAGTGGACAGTGTTTCGCCCTCTCCGATCTCCACCTCGACCTTGTCGATCATATCTCCTGTATCCAAGCCCTCGTCCATCATCATGGTCGTAACCCCCGTCTTCTTTCGGCCCTCCATTAGAGCAAACTGCATGGGCGCCGCCCCTCTGTACTCGGGCAGGAGTGAAGCATGAACATTGATACAACCGTACTTCGCTGCCTCCAGCACCTCCTTGGACAGGATCTGCCCGTAGGCGGTGACGACGATCACATCGGGCTTGAGGGATCGAAGCTTCTCCAGAGCTTCGTCGGACTTGATCTTCTCAGGCTGATAGACAGGAAAACCCCATTCCAAGGCCTTTTGCTTTACAGGGGTCGGCATCATCTTCTTCCCCCTGCCCTTAGGCTTATCCATCTGCGAGATCACAAGAAGGACTTCATCTCCTCTTTCGTACAGCACTTCCAGAGATGAGACCGCAAATTCGGGAGTCCCCATAAATATAAGTCTCATACAACTACCTACTCTCTTTCCGCAATATCCTTAAACAAAATTCCATTCAAGTGATCGATCTCGTGGCATAGGGCCCGCGCCAAAAGTTCGGTCCCTTCTATAGTCATTTCATTCATCTCCCGATCGAGGGCCTTCACAACGACCCTGTTGGGTCTGGTAACATCCATATAGACATCGGGAATGCTCAGACAACCTTCCTGTCCGCACTGAGTGCCCTCCGTCTCCACGATCTCCGGATTGATGAGCGCGTACTTCTCACCATCGATATTGAGGACGATGATCCTCCTTAGTACTCCGACCTGAGGTGCCGCCAAACCGACCCCGTCCTCAAACTCCATCGTCTCGAACATATCGTCAATCAGCTCCGCCAACCTCGGTGTCATCTTCTCTACCGGCTTGGAGATCTTCCTCAAGATCTCATCGCCATCTTTTCTTATATTTCGAATAGCCATCGCCTATACTCTCCCTTCTAGAAACACACTTCTTAATTTATATACCCGGAATTTCATTCTTCTACACTCGAAACCGGAACAGAGTTTAAGAAACCCGCACAAAGACAACCTCCTTAGTTTCCTTTAAGCTCATAAAAGGTGAAGGTTTGTCGTATCGACGTCTTTTAAGAACCCTATCCTTCTGATCTTGATGTCTCTTTTTTAAATTATGCGGTATTACCTTTATACCGTTCTACATTTGAACTGTCGGGTATACAAAATATATCCTCATCGAAAAATCGTTTGGAGGAGCACAGTTCAAAGTGTTCAACCTGTCGATTTCAATATATAAGGAAGCACCGCACAAAGGCAAACTCCTGATCCTCTTTTGAGTTTGCAAAATGTAAGGTTTGTCAAATCAACACATTTAAGAAGTTCATCCTTCCTATACAATCAATTTTATGCTGATTTTTCGAATTATGCGGTATTTTCATAACGGTATAAAACAGTCCATATCACATCATATTGTTGGGATTTTTCTCAAACACTACTATACTTCCTCTTCCATACAGAACATTTCTTTTCTTTTCCTGAATATACTTGAGGATGGAGATGACCTTGGCCTCTTCGCCCTCTTCCCCTATCTTAACGATGATCTGCCATCGGTATCTCGATTCCAATCGATTGATCAGGCAGGGAACCGCTCCCAAAATCTTAGCCTTCAACTCTGCCTTCTTAAAATAGACTTCAAGAGCCTGTTCGATTCTCTTCGCGGTTTCGCCCGCTTCCTCCAAACTCTCGGAGGTGATCAGGATCCGGATGATCTGCCCGAAGGGAGGGTACATAAAAGCTCTGCGTATCGACAGCTCCTCTTCATAAAACTCCTGAAACCTCCTATGCAAAAGGTGGGAGAAGACCGTACGCTCAATATGAAAACTCTGGATGACCGCCTCTCCCGCCTTTTCTCCTCTGCCGGCTCGACCCGATACCTGCTCCAGCATCTGGAAGGTCTTCTCACTCCCCCGAAAATCCGGAATATCCATCGACTGATCTGCCTGCAAAACTCCGACCAGGGTAACTCCGGGAAAATCAAGACCCTTGCCTATCATCTGGGTGCCTATCAGCACATTCTTCTCTCCCTTTGCAAAGGAGAGCAGATACTTCTCATAATCCCTTTTGTCCTTGATACTGTCCTTGTCCATACGCAGGACCTTCGCCTCAGGGAAAAGCTCTGCCACCTGTTCGGCAATCTTCTGCGTGCCGAAGCTGACATCTTTCAAGTTCGAACCGCAGACGGGACAGTGAGGAGAGTAAGGGCTCGTATAGTTACAGTAATGACATTTGAAGATTCCTTCCTCCTTGTGGTAACTCAAGGTAACATCACAGTTCGGACACTTGTGCACATAACCGCAGGAGATACAGGTCAGGTTTTTGGAAAATCCCCTTTTGTTCAAAAACAGGATCGTCTGATCGCCCCTTCTCAAATTTTCCTTTATCCTACGGCGGAGGTAGGAGCTGATCATGGAATTGTTGCCGTTTTTGATCTCCTCCCTCATATCGACGAGGGTGATCTTCGGAAGTCCTGCGCGATTGGATCGTCTCTTCATCTCCACCAGCTCCAGTTCCCCCGTTTCACATCGGTAGAGCTGGGTCACGTTGGGCGTCGCCGAGCCCAAAACGACGGTAGCAGCGCGTTTTTCTCCAAGTAACAGGCTCAACTCCACAGCGTCGTACTTCGGGGTCTGCTCCGATTTGTAAGACTCCGAATGACATTCGTCCACGATGATCATCCCGAGGTTCGAATAGGGGACAAAGAGGGCGGAACGAGGTCCTATTGCAATAGGACAACTCCCATCCTTCATCCTTTCCCATTGGATCTTTTTCTCCTTTTCGCTCAAGGCACTGTGCATAAAGGCCACCGAACTTCCAAACACCGATTCAAACCTGGCGATCGTCTGTGGAGTTAGGGAGATCTCGGGAACGAGGACGATCGACTGTCGGCCCTGCTCCAAAACTCTTCGAATAAGTTCAATATAGACCTCCGTCTTGCCCGAACCCGTTATTCCGTGAAGTAGAAAGGCTCTATGATCTCTCGTCTCGTGTGCCTCCAGGATCCGCCTTACCGCTTCCTCCTGTTCGTCGCTGAAGACAAGATTCCTCTCGACAGGCTCGATCTTGTCCTCCCGCCTCTTCTTCTCAAATACGACCTCTATCATCGACTTCTCCGTCAACTCCCTGCATATCTTGAGTGCAGAGGGAGAAACCGCCTTGAGTTCTTCAAGGGCGACCTTGCCCCTTTGAGCGATCAGACCTGCGACCTCCCTCTTTGCACGGGCATTTTTGGGAAGGGCGCTCAGGTATTCCTCCCACTCATCCAAGCCGACGAGCGAAACCGCAACCTTCTCCCCCTGACTTCCTCCCCGTTCTCCCTTGGGGAAAAACAGCGAAATCGCATCCTGAAAACTGCATAGATACTCGCGAGAAATATGCTCCGCAACCTCCATCGAGACCTTATCTACGACAGGTTCCTGATCGATCACGGACAAAATATCCTTATAGTGTACCCCTTCCTCCTGTGTTGCCGTACCCACGACGAGGGCCTCTGCAACGGAGGTCCCTTTGCCGAAGGGCACCTTGACCCTGCAACCGATTTTTACAGAGTCCGAAAAATTATAATGAAACCTTGTGTTGATCGAGTTGCCTCTGTTGAGGATCACTACCTCCCAAACCTTGTTCAAACCTTCCACCTCCCTTCCGATACTAATATTTTTTCGAGTTGTGGATATAAACGATCTGCGACCCATAGGAGATAAAACGATGTTTCGCAGTCGAACAAGAGATATATCCATACGCCCATTGAAAAATAGTATGAGTTGTTATCATTTTATACTACTGCCCGTTGCATTTTCTACTATCATTCTCTCTTTACATCGACAGTCAATACTATGGCGATACCGCATAATTCGGAAAATCAGCCCAAAATCAACTTTGTACGAAGGATGAAATTCTTAAAAACATTGATATGAGAAACTTTTGTGTTTTATAAAATCGAAGAAAACTCAAAAGTTTGCCTTTGTGCACTTCTTCCTTGTTATCCCTTTGAATCATCGATATCAACATCTTTCATTCTATGGGCGATAAGATATTTATGCTTGCAGGTGCAGGTATGACTACACTTCTATCGAACAGTATAAACTCTTTCGACAAAAAGGCAAAGTCAACTTCCGTCTTGACTCTGCCTTTTTGATCTCAAGCTATATATGTTGTTTTGCCTTTTCCAAACGCAGTTTCAATTTATCCTTTCCAAGCAAGGTCAATACTTTGGGTATCTCGGGTCCGTGGTTCTGTCCGGTGAGGATCACCCTCGTACCCATAAACAGGTTCTTGCCCTTGATGCCCTCTTCCTTTTGGATCTCTTTAAACATTGCAGTAACAAAGTCTTCAGTCACCTCATCCGTTGCAGAGATCTTGGCCTCGAGCACCTCGATCAAACGAGGGATATGAGGCAGTTTCATAAACTCCAAGGCCTCGTCTTCCCAGGTCGCGACCTCGTCCGTCAGAAACATCGCTATCCTCTGTGAAAACTGTCGGAGGTAATCCATCGACTCACGGACCGTTTCCATAGCAAGAACGAACCAATCGTGTCTTTGCTTCGCCTCTTCTTCGCTTACAAGCCCCTCTTCCACAAGGAAGGGCACTGCTATGTCGACCAATCTGTTCAGATCCGCCTGGCGGATATAGTGGTTGTTAAACCAATTGAGTTTGTTGACATCGAAGACACCGCCGCTCTTGGACACCCTTTCCAACGAAAAGGCCTTCTCCAACTCCTCCATCGAGAAGATCTCCTGATTGTCCTCCGGAGACCAACCCAGAAGTGTGATATAGTTGATCAGAGCCTCGGGAAGATAACCCTTTTGACGGAAGTCTTCCACCGCAACATCCCCCTGACGTTTGGATAACTTCTTGTGATCGCTGTTGAGGATGTTCGGAAGATGAACATAGACGGGTTGCTCCCATCCGAAGGCCTCGTAGAGATACACGTGCTTGGGGGTTGAAGGTAGCCACTCTTCTCCTCTTATAATATGAGTGATCTCCATCAGATGGTCATCGACAACTACCGCAAAGTGATAGGTGGGGAACCCGTCGGACTTCATCAGCACCTGATCGTCCATATCGTTGGTGTTGATCACCACATCGCCCCTTACCACATCCTTGAAGTGAATGTCCTTGTCCGCCGGCAATTTCATGCGGATCACATAAGGCTCTCCGGCGCCGATCTTCGCCTGTACTTCTTCTTTGGAGAGACCCCTGCAATGGCCGTCATATTTGGGAACCTTATTCTCCGAACGCTGGATCTCTCTTACCTTATCCAACCTGTCCTTGGAACAGAAACAGTGGTACGCATGTCCGCTGTCGAGAAGTCCTTGGATATGCTCCTTGTATATATCGAGCCTCTCGGATTGGATATAGGGTCCTCTCTCCCCCACCTGCTCGACGACGTCCTGATCGTTGATGCAGACTCCCTCCGAGTTCTCGACACCTGCCCAACGCATCGACTTGAGCATACCTTCAACTGCACCTTCCACCAGGCGACTTTGATCCGTATCTTCTACCCGCAGGACGTAGACTCCGTCCGCCTTCTTTGCATACAAATAATTGTACAATGCCGTTCTCAAGCTCCCGATATGCACAAAACCCGTCGGAGACGGCGCAAACCTTACTCTAGTCATAATCTTCCTCCTACCTATCTATCGTTGCGAAGTTTTTTGAAGTAACACTGCCACCTGAGAAGAGATCGCCTCTCCCCTGCCTTCCGCATTCAAACCCTCCGTAGTCGTTGCTTTTATATTAACACATTCTTTATCCGTATTCAATAGACTTGCGACCGCAGTCCTCATTTGCTCGATGTAGGGCGCCATCTTCGGCTTCTGTGCAACGATGAGGGCGTCGATATTGCCGATCTCGTAACCCCTCTCCCTCATCATCTCATAGACCCTCTTCATCAGTTCCATACTGTTCGCGTCCTTGTAGTCCTGCGATGTGTCCGGAAAGTGTCTGCCGATATCTCCCAAGGCCAAAGCACCCAAGATCGCATCCATGATCGCATGAGCGAGTACATCGGCATCCGAATGGCCGAGTAAACCCTTTTCATAAGGGATCTCGATCCCCGCCAGGATGAGCTTCCTTCCTTCAACCAAGCGATGCAAATCGTAACCGAATCCTATCTTCACAGCCTTCCCTCCTTCTTTAACAACGCCTCGGCGATCAACATATCCGTCGGTGTCGTGATCTTGATATTGGACGGATCTCCCTCCAACACAAAGACATCCTTACCCAAGGCCTCCACGACGGACGAATCGTCTGTAGGAACTCCCTTGAAATTTTCGAGGGCCTCCTCACTGTATGCACGGCGTAGCAGTTGTGCCTCAAAGCCCTGAGGGGTGGCGACGCAGTACAGCCTCTCCCTGTTTAGGGTCTTTTGGACGATCTCCGTCTCTACCTCCTTTATGGTATCCTTCACCTTGGATGCGAGGATACAGGCTCCCGCCGATCTCGCCCTCTCGATGACATCGCGGATCTCCGCCACCTTGACGAGCGGTCTTGCGGCATCGTGGACAAGGATGACTTCACTGCTTCGATCTACCTGTTCCAGTCCGCTACGGACCGAGAGATATCTCTCTTCTCCCGCATCTGCAACCTTGATAAGCTTTCCCTTCGTATCGAGTTTCATCTCCTCCACCCGATACCTCTCCTCGCTTCGGAGCACAAGGACGACCTCTTCCACCTCGGGAACCTCCAAAAACTGTTCTACCGTATGCTGCAGAACGGTCTTGTCCCCCAACATCAAAAACTGCTTGCTTACGGAAGTCTTCATCCTGCTTCCTCTTCCGCCTGCGACAATGATAACACTGACCATAGTTCTCCTTTCAAACCTCTTGTCGCCCTTATTTTACATGGACGAACTTCTATACAAAACCTTCGTTTTCGAACACCCTGTCCTACCCTTGTTATAGAGTTGCCTATTACATCACGCGTATCTGCATCCCTGCGATAATCGAAACGCCCTTCAGTCCCATATCGATATGAGTGATCGTTTAGGTTTTGGCGTTATATGACGTCGCCAAAAATGAAGAACCGGGAAGTACAACTGCGGTCTGCACGAAAATCACAGAGGAGCATCTTCTTTTCTTGTCCGATTTATGTTATAGTATCGGTGAAAAATCCCTCGGATCTTCAATATAAACCGCTAAAATACAAACTTCTTACAAAGCACCCGTACAAATTTGCTCTGTCGTCGTTTACTATTAAGTGTAACAATTCTTTGGAGAGGAATCAATATGCAAAAGTTGAAACAGAATCTGATGAAAAAATTTCCATCCATCCTTCGTTGGAACCAACCCATCCTCCTTCGCGAAGTATACTACCTCGTTGCCCTCGCAGTATTCGGTTTGGTCTATTTTTACTTTCACTATGTCTTGGCGAAACTTCCTCTGAGTTCTTCCATCTACGAGGCATCTATACGCGTCTTCGTTCTGGTTCTGAGCTACAAACTTCTCAGAGAGATCTCCCCCGATATGCAAAACCATTACTACTTCTGCCTGATGATGACGGGTTGCTCCCTGTGCTATCCCGGAGAAGTCCATGCCTTCGGCATCCTCTTCATCCTTCTGACGAGCCGAGTGATCACCCGTTCCTCCGGACGGGAAAGCAGTGATTTCGAGCTGGGTCTTCTTTCGATCACAGCCTTCATCCTCTATCTGTTTTCGAGCTTCGTCTATGCCATCCACCTGTGCATTGCCCTTTTGATCGACTACTTCTTCGACAATGAAGCCAGGAAGAAGAATATCGCACCCGCCTTTCTTATGGCGGTCTTGGCCTCGATGTGGTTCCTTCGATTTTTCGGGATGAGACAGATCGCCCTATCCTATATTTGGATCTTTATCGTGATCTTATCGGGCGTCCTCTTCATTTATCGAATGTCCATTTTCCACCACATTCTCTCCATGGATGACCTCAACCAGCGCCTTCTTCAACCTGGAAGAATAAAGGGAGCCAATGCCAATCTCGTAGTTACGATGTTAGTCTTTGCCATCGCTGATGGCAAGGTGTCTCAATTCGCTCCTATCTGGATCTTGATGCTAAGCGTATCCCTGCCCTATATCAAAGACGTCTATCTGATCCGGAAGGAGGAGAAACAGTCTGAGGAGGAGACCGGACTCGATTTGGAGGACGAAGAAGATGTAACAATACAAGAGGATACTCCCCAAAAAAACTACCCTAAGATCATCCTCCGTCCCGAACTTGAAAACTACAACCGTTATCTGAAAGATAAGGAGGATATCCAAGTTTCAACTTCCGATATCCTCCCTCCTGGGGAGAAAGCAAGCTCTGTGGAAAACGACGATGAGATCCTTAAAGACAGTATCGAAGAAACAGGTGAAGAGGTGTCTTCTTTCTGCGAACGTACCGAAGATACAGGAAACGTTTGCGATGAAGAAGGCGATAAGGAAGGTGGCGACAAGGCTTCCGAAGATGGTAAAGATATCGACGAGGACACTCACAGCAAAGAGGGCGACGATGCCTACGACGACAGCGAGATCGACGAAGACGCTTATGACGACGAAGATGACGATGCCTACGACGACAGCGAGATCGAC
>JAUMWQ010000074.1 GCA_030529565.1 Filifactor alocis
CTTGTTCTGAACAAAAGCATAGAACGCCTTAGTAGTATCACTATCTTTATCATAATCATAGCTACATTGCTGAAAAATATCTGTAATCTTTTGATAGGCTCTTCTTTCACTGGCACGGATCTCTCGAATACGTTCCAGTAATTCATCAAAATAATCCTTGCCGAAAGGCTTTCCGTTTTTGAGCAAATCATCATTGAGAACAAAGCCCTTCGTTATATTTTCCTTAAGTGTTTTTTTTGCCCTCTGTCGAAATCTCGTCGCCTTTTTTGAGTTAACTCTATAGCCAACTGCTATAATTGCATCCAGATTATAATAGTCGATTTTTCTTCTAACCGTTCTGTTTCCTTCATTTTGAACTCGTTCCTTTTTGGAACAAGTTGCCTCTTTCTGCAATTCTTCCTCTTCGTAAATATTAGATAAATGTTTCGATATTGCCTGTGAATTCACATCAAAAAGCTCAGCCATTCCACTTTGAGCAAGCCAAAATGTTTCATCCTCAAAAATCACATTAATACAAATATTTGTATCATCTATTTGATAGAGAATAATCTCATGTTGAGGCGCGACCCTATTTACAGTCGTTTGTTGATCTTCTCCTCTCATAGCTATTCCCTCCCCCTATATTACCTTTACCCTCGTATCCGGAGAGAGGGACTTGAAGATCTCTCCCACATTGATCTTGGAAGGACTGTCGGCAAAAGAACTGTCGCGGAAGACCGCACGAAGAGGCTGTTTCTTGGCGATCTCCTTGATCACTGCGTCCGGGATCTTCTCATCGAAGCACGCGATCAAATCCCCGTCGTTGTAGGTGTGCACCGTACATCCTTCCATCTTCTCCGAAGAGTAGGGAAGAGAAAGAGGAAGTCCCCATTCGAGCAGACAGCCGAAGAGCAGATCCGGACCGCTGCGGTCTTCCTTGATGTTCGACTCCAAAAACGAGAGCTGATCTTGCGAATACTCCTCGGGAGAGTAGAACACATCCTTCATATTGGTATCGTCGATCTTTAGGACGCGAAACCCGATATCCAAGTCCTCGATTCCCTCCTTGTCCTTATTTTCTTCGACGATCTTCTTGCCCGCACGACGGATACGCTCCTTGCCGATCTCGCAGATATTATGATAACCCGCCTTATAGGCCTCCGACTTCTCATCGGTCCGTTCGGGAAGCTGTACCATAATAAACTTACGATTTCCCCCATCCTCCGCATTTAGCTGCATAACCGCATGGGCGGTAGTGGCGGAACCGGAGAAAAAGTCGAGGATAATGTCTTCATTGTTTGTTCCCAAAACTAAAGAACGATGGATCAATTCAACCGGTTTTGGATAATCAAACAAAGATTTTCCTTCAAAAAGATTCTTCAAATCCTTTTTTGCTTTGTCCGTATGAGAAACTTCTTCATACTCCCAGATGGTAGAGCAAGTTCTCCCCTGTTTTACCTCCGATAAAAACCTCTTGTATCTTGGAACATTTCCGCCTCCTTCTCCGAACCATATTCTATTGTCCGCAATCAGTTCTTCTATTTTCTCCTTACTAAATCTCCAACTGTTTCCCGCAGGTGGAAAAACCTCCTTACCGGAAGGTGTTACAATTGGATAGATATCCTTTTCCGTAATACGACCAACTGACAAATTATCTGATTGCCAAGGACCCCTTGGATCATTGTCAGGATTCTTATATCTCGAATCCATTTCTGCACTTCTTGGCAAAAGGTTTTGTTGATAAACATTTTGATTTTTAGTATAAACAACAACAAAATCATGATTCATAGAAAAAAAGCGTGCGTCGTTTTGTATCCCGTATTTTTTCTTCCATATAACTTGAGCTATAAAATTACTCTCCCCAAATACTTCATCACAAATCTTTTTTAAATTCTCCTGTTCATTATCATCGATAGATATAAAGATAACCCCGTCATCCGACAACAGGTTTCTTGCAAGCAGGAGTCTGGAGTAGATCATAGAGCACCAATCGGAGTGAAAACGTCCGTTGCTGTCCGTGTTTTTAAAGAGGCGGTTGTCCTCTTCATCGAACTCTCCCGCTTCTTCGGCATACTTCTCCCTACCCATCTTAAAATCATCCTTATAGATAAAATCATTGCCCGTATTATAAGGCGGATCGATATAGATCATCTTGACCTTGCCGAGATAGCTCTCCTGTAGGAGTTTGAGCACTTCCAAATTATCTCCCTCTATATAGAGGTTCTCCGTCTTGTCCCAGTTTACGCTCTCTTCCACGCAAGGTCTAAGGGTCTTGCGAATAGGCTTGTTGGCCTCTACGATGGAGGCCTTCTTGCCCACCCAGCTAAACTCATAGGCTTCGTCACCCTCGATCACGGAGCCGGTCAACATCTGCCTCAGCAGTTCAAAGTTGACCGCCTTCTTATAGACCTTGGTCTCCTCCGTGCTCTTCTCCCTATCCAAGGTCTCGGTAATACAATTGGGAAAGATCTCCCCGATCTTCTCAATATTTCCAGCCGTTATATCCGCGGTCTCCATCCTCATCTTATCCATACTTCCACTCCTTTATATCTCATTTGTATCATTCTCTTACAAAACCTTCTTTGTGTTATACTATTATTCTTTTGAACTGTGGACATAAACAATCTGTGAGCAATAGAAGATAGAACAGTTTTTCTAGTAGAAAAATAGATCTATCCATACTTCTATTGGAGAATAGTATTACATCCGTTCTTCCTCTCTCATCAGCAACAACACCTGATCCATTATAAAACAAAACCGTAGGTACGGCAATTTATACTATGGAAACACCCCTAATTCAAAAACTCACCGTAATACTATTATCTGTTAACCACTTGAATGCTTCGAAGTATAGGATCATCCAAATTGTTTTTTCTGTAATCATATATTCCGTATACCCGGCATTTCCAACGGAGAATGGTATAAATCACTCAAACCTCTTTCGGAAATTACTTCTGTCTTCCTGATATTCCAAATGAAGCATAGGATTAAATATCATACGATGTAAATTCCGAAAGCATACTTGATACCTCTATAAGCTCATTCTTCATAGATCTGCTGAACGCACACTCGCCAACCTCTATTTCATCATAACCTCTTCTACCATGGTTATTGAAAAGAGCATTATAGACTTGACCTAACCTGTCCTCCAACGATACAAGCCTCTTGTTTCTTCCGCTTCCATCGATCGTATCCGCCACCTCGGGATCAAAAGTTTCGGAAGGATTCAGTAACATAGATAATAGAGGATCAAGCTTTCTTCTGTTGTCACAAAGCAATTCTATCAAGGGGCTTGAATTTTTTCCGCCTACAAACTCATCGTAGAGCCTTACATCGACCATCCTTAAGCCTATCATAACAGGAACAAGGGTTATCAGACCGAACATCAATCCTCTGTGGTCTGAGAAACCAGATCCCCAACATGAATTGCTGTGTGTCACAGAATAAGCCGCTATCTTTGTCATTCGTTGGTATCGATCCACCTCCCTTAGACCGAAGTTATATTTTTCAGCAAACAATCTGCACACTTTATCAAACCAATGCATTTCATCAAATCCGAGTTTCTGATAATACTTGGTCATATCGGCAAGCGGCAGGTCCATTCTGTAGTCAAAAAACCGGTCCAGGTACCTGCAGGAGTCGAAGTCGCTTCCATAGTACTGTTTGATCGTATGCATCAGCTCACCTGTATGGATCGAAAATACAAAGGTTATTCTCTCATTGAAAAAATAGTGCTTGATCCTCTCCAGCAGCTGAACGGCATAGCTCGGCTTACACCTGTCCAATTCATCTACAAAAATAACCAGACGGTCTCCCCGTTCAGCAAGCAATGAGTCCAGAAATTCAGCTATCCTTTGATGAATATCCTTCTGCTCCTTTAGGGCGGATAAGATGTTCTCTCCCTTTGACAGTTCAACTAAATTGCTAAGATCCTTGCCCGTGAAAAAATCAATGATCGAGGTGGCGATCCCGGCGATATCCACTTCCTTAAACTGCTTATAACCCTGTACCGTATCCTTTAAGATCTCATAGATCAGGGACAGGATGGGATCGATATCGTTGTCGTTTGACCATGCATCATAGTATACACAGAGCGAAGGCTGTATGTTATCTAAACCTCGATCGGTAAACATCTGTTTTATCTCCGTTTTTTCCTCATCGGTAAATCCTTCCGAAAGGGGATTATAGGCCTCCAGAACCGTCTTTACCTGTTTGACAAAGAAGGTCTTTCCATGACCCCACCTGGCATCCAAGGCTATCGCACAATGGTTCTCCTGCGCATTGCAAAATTGGACGAACCTGTAAACGCTTTTATTTCTACCGAGCAGATCCTCCTTCAAGGTATCCATAATATTTTCTTTTGTCGGAGCCAATTCAAAGCTCTTAATTGCCATCTACATCCTCTCCTCTTGTCTTTTCAGTTTTTTCAGTTCCTTATTGAGTTCCATCTGTTTATTCAGCTGTTTTTCTTTGCGTATCTTGGCACGAAGCGCGGCGATCTTCTTTTGGAGGGCCTGTTTCTCTTCACTTCTGCTTACGGTCTCCTTCAAGCTCTCTTCCGGGTCCTGCGCCTGCAACCGTTCTCCCGCGATCTGACGAACAAAGTTCTCGTATACGGCATCGAGGTCGAGGCCTTCGAGGGCAAGGGCGAAGTCTTCCCTGTTCTGCCAAGGGGTATGGTAGTAGGAGCCTACCTTAAAGGCCTTGTTGCTCGAGGCGGTCGCCTCTTTGTAGCCGATGTACGCACGGACCTTCCCCTCGTACTCCAGCAGAAAAAGGAGGTGATAGGGGATTTCGCGGTCGATCTGTCGAAGCAGGGCCTCTTCGATCTCGGGGGTGTTGAGCCGAAGTTCAAAGACTTGGATCTCCGTTACTTCCTTGCCCGGTGCAAGGTTGACGGTGTCCGGCGAGATCTTGTTCGTCCAATAGATCAGTTTGATCTGTTCGACAAAGAGTTTCTTGAGGGAGGCTGAGACCTCCATCTTCTCATAGAACTTCTGTTTCGGTATTCGTTTGTTAAATTCCGTCGTCTTTGGCAGTCCTATCATCTTCTACTCCCCTCCCTGTTTGACGACCAGGAAACAGATCAGCTCAAAGTCATCCAAGCCCGATACCTCGGACAGAAGGGCGGAGGTCCCTCCCGCCTTGAACAGGCTGTCGATATCGCTCTCTTCCTTGGTGTCGATGATCGAGTTGATGGCGTCAGAGAGGAGGGCGGAGATCTCGTGCATATCTCTGCCGTCGTCGGTTTCCTCGTTGAAACGCTGATAGAGGTCGCAGATGGGCTCCGATCTTCCCCGACACAGGAGCCTGATCACATCGAGCAGTCTCTTGGGGTCGAGGTAGTCGCATACGATGCTCCCGTCTATGGCGACATAGACCATATAGAAGGGATGGATGCGGTTGAGGTCGTCGATGTTGACTCCGTCGTTGCGATTTTTGAGGACGAAGATCACGCCTTCTTCCAAGCCGTCGACCGCTTCCACGACGCTGTGCAGGCCTAAGGGTTTGCCCTCGAGGTCCTCGTTCTCCTTGATGTATTCCAGAAGGTCGAGTCGAAATTCGTTGAGGCCCAGGTCCATGATGGAGACTCCTCCCGACATTTCTTCCATGTCGATGACTTCTTCCTGAAGTTTGCGGAGTTGTTGTTTTCGGTATTCGAGGTCTCCCTTTTCTTCGGGGTTGAGGGGATCGTCATCGCCCGTCGAGGTCATGACGGAGATCTTCATCCGCGTTTCGACCCTGCCCTTGAGGTTGATGTACTCGTCGAGGTTGAGGTCGGGCCAGAAGTTGACCAGCTGGATGCAGGAGTTTCTGCTGCCGATACGGTCGATACGTCCAAAACGCTGGATGATACGCACGGGGTTCCAGTGGATGTCGTAGTTGACGAGATAGTCGCAGTCCTGGAGGTTCTGTCCTTCGGAGATACAGTCCGTAGCGATCAGGACATCGATCTCCTTCTTGCTCCCGGGCATAAGGACGTCCCTCCCCTTGGACACGGGCGAAAAACAAGTGAGGATGTTGTTGAGCGTGCCCCTGAGGCCGCCTATGGTGCTCCTGCCCTCGACGCTTCCCGTTACGATGGCGGTGTCCAGGCCGTAGTTGTGCTTTACATAGGTGCTGACGTGTTCATAGAGGTATTCCACCGTATCGGAGAAGGCGGAGAAGATCAGTATCTTTCTGTTTCCTTCGTTTATGGGCTCTTCGATCTTCTGTGCGATCAGCTCCAGCAAGGTCTGCAACTTGGTGTCGTGTTCCGGCGTGATGTCTTCCACCATCGACAGGAGCAGTTCCAAGGTTTCGTCATCTCTCAAAAGATCCTCTTTCCAGCTGAGGTAGTCCATATCGGCGAGGTCGATCTTTGCCTTCTTGCCTATGGAGATATATTCGGTATTTTGGTCGTCGCTGTCCCAGTCCGCAGAGACGTCGGTTTCGCAGATCTCCACCTTGGAGGTCTTCTTCCCTTCGAAGTTATCGATGTCCCTTATGGTTTGTTCGATCAGGTTCTTGACCCTGCTCAGAGTCAGATAGAAGGAGTGGACGGAGCTCTCAAGCCTCTTGAGGAGGTTGACCTTCATCAGGCGTCTGATCCCTTCTTCCCTTCCTCCTTGGGTCAGGCTGGTTCCCTTGCTGTGCATTTGCTCCTCGTACTTGTCCAGTTTGCTGGGAAAGATGTAGACCGACGGTGTGTAGATCTGAAGACCCAGCGATTCGAGTTGGTCGTATATCTCGTTGTAGTTGATCGCCTTCTTCAAGTCGGTGAGGGGCGGTCTCTTGGAGATCGGCTTGAGTCTGTCGGGGAACTTGCCAACCTGCTCCATGGCGTAGTATTTTTCGATGTGTTTTCTGGAGCGTGCAATGGTAACGCTATCAAGGACTTCAAAAAAGTCGAAATCCAGACTTCGCAGAAGGTTGGCCGTGGTTCTCTGCTCGACCTTGTTTTTGCTCCAAGTGTTGAAGGCCTTCTGGGCCTGCCGAAAGATCTCATCGATGCTTTTGGTGGTGTTGAGCTTGGTATCGATCTCCTGCGACCTGTCCTCGTAGGCGATGGAGAGTTGGTGGTAGAGGTCATAAAACCGATTGTTCACCGGCGTCGCGGACAACATCAGGACCTTGGTCTTGACCCCGGAGTGGATGACCTTGTTCTTCAGTTTGAGATATCGGTTTTCTTTCTTGTCTTCTCCCGAGATCTCTCCTCCGTTGCGAAAGTTGTGAGACTCGTCGATGACGACGAGGTCGTAGTTTCCCCAGTTGAGACGATCGAGGTCCAAGCCGTTGGAGACTCCCGCCTGCCGGGAGAGGTCGGTATGGAACAATACGTCGTAGCGAAGGCGATCGCTTGCAATGGGATTGTTGATATAGTTGTCCTTGTAGGTGTTCCAGTTCTCTGCAAGTTTTTTGGGGCAGAGGACCAAGACGTTTTTGTTTCTGTTCTCATAGTATTTGATAACGGCCAAGGCGGTGAAGGTCTTGCCCAAGCCTACGCTATCCGCAAGGATACATCCGTTGTACCTCTCGAGCTTGTTGATGATGGCAAGGACGGCATCGCGTTGGAAGTCGTAGAGCAGTTCCCATATCTTACTGCCCTTGAAGCCTGTCGCCTCGTTGGGCAGGACGTCTTCCGAGATGTCCTCCAAAAACTCATTGAACACATGGTACAAGGTGATGAAGTAGATCAACTCGGGCGAGTTTTCGTTATAGGCTTCGGCGATGTTCTCGACCACGAAGTCGGTGACGTCCTGCAATTTCTTCGTGTCGTTCCATATCATACGGAAGATCTTGAGATAGTGGAGGGTTTCGGGGTTCTCGAAACGATTGAGTATACTGTAGGCGTTGTTGCCGCGGTCACAGCCGAGGTCGACGGTGGTAAAGCCGTTCAAAGGCAAATAGGCGTAGCTGTCTTCCGGGTTCTCCACCGTCATAAAGCCCAACATATGTTCTCCCGTCGTGTTCGATTTGAATACGGCTTTTTTGCGAATCCAGTCCGCACATTCTTTGGCGATCGCCCTCTGTGTCATCTCGTTGCGAAGTTTGATCTCGAACTCGGTGCCGTACAAACTACGTTCACGATGAAGGCGCGGTATGTAAAATTCTCTTTTTTGTTTTTCGGTTTTTTCTTTGATAAAGGTCGGCGAAGTAAAGATAAAGCGCAGTTCGTCCACGCCTTCCAGTTGCTGTTTGAGCTCCTTGTAGGCGTACATGGAGAAACAGGCCGCCGCGATCGATACCCTGCTGCCCTTTTTGATGGTCTCCACCATATCATCGCGCACAATGCTTGTAAGATTGTCAAAAAACTTCATACTTGTATCCCTCCTACCCAAGTAAGTCCGGTATGGATTTGTTGCAAAATCAAACCCTGCATACAAACTCTTCGATCTTATGACCATCGATACTTCTACGAAAATCATCGAAAAAGACAGAGCAAAACCGGTTCGACACGGAAAATAAAGTTACGAAAACACCACACACAAAAAAATACTTTTTAAGCGGCAAATCACTTTTTAATACCCTACTTCTTACTGCAAAACTTTTTTCCTCTCTCATAGGTATTACTCCTCCTCATGCACAGGAAATAATGTAGTAAAAATTGGTACTCCGCCATACCTCCCTTCCAAATAAGCTTTATCTATCTTTTTATCAAACCTTATACCCGGATTATTCACGGAAACTTCTTCCAAGTATACGAAAGTTTTGTAATTACTATACTTTAGCTGAAAAATCCTTTCACCCGTCGGGAAAAAGAAAAAGAGTCCTTTATGGTATAATGAAAGTGTACAAAAAAATCTCAAAACCCATGAAAAAGGAGCCCTTTATGAGTATTCTAAACACTTTATCCCTAAATTGCAATAGACAGATCAAAATTAATTTCAATGGCGGAGATCTCTCCTCCGGTGCCGGCTTACTCCTTATCGATGAATATCTAGAGGAGCAAGAGAAACATATACCTCGAAAGAGAAGGAGCTCTTTTTTGTCTTCTAATGGGGGGCAGGGGATTTTCACGCCCTTTTTTTGGCTCTTTTTCAACTCCAAGGCAGAGGAGAGGGTAAAGTTGCGGAGAAAGAGCCTGATAGTTAAGAGTTAGGGGTCAGTTTTAGTCCATATGCTACTCCGTGAATAATTTGGGATAAGTCTTTCAAATCAACACCTTTAAGAATTTTATCTTGCATATACCATTGATTGTATGCCGATTTTTCAAATTATGCGGCATTCCCCATTCTCCGGTCGAAACGCCCTTGCGGTATCACTCTTCTTCCCGCTCCACGCGAGTAAAACTCGCCTTCCTGACTGCTGTACCGCCCTTCAGGATATAACTTTGCTCCTTGTTGAATATCTTCACGCATGATTCTCCTTCACAGGAAGTTTTCTCGTACCTCGATGCAATATAGAAGTCTTTGTCTTCGTACAGAACAATGTACTCCTCTTTTCTAGAATCACCCACAACGAGGCTTACAACTGAAAACTCCTTCCTCCTGCTTTCAACCCCATATCCCTGCCAGAACGCAAATCCCACTCCTACTATTAAAAAAGTAGTTAAAATAAGAATAAGCTCTCTATTTAACACTTTTCTTGCTATAAACTCCCAATATAAACGATTTTGCTTTTTTAATAGAGGAGGTATGATTAGAATCATCGCGACTATTGTAACTATATTTATCAAAGCAAAAACCGAATAACCTCCTGCATACAGACTTAATGCAGTAAAAAAATATCTCGTAGATGTAACCGTTCTATCCGAGAACCAAAAATAAGGGAGAAAAAACGATATAAATCCTAAGGAAAGACCTCACAATTGG
>JAUMWQ010000075.1:0-6429 GCA_030529565.1 Filifactor alocis
TGGATATATCTATTTTTTGACTACGAAAAATTGTTCTATCTTCTATTGCTCACAGATCGTTTATATTCATAACTCAAAAGAATAACAGTATAAGGAGAAGATCCATGGATAACATTATAAAAGTACCTCTCATTGTACAAACCTTTATCAACGAAAAGATCATTTGTACTAAAACACCCCTACTCCCGTGTATATATGGAGATTTTGAAGACATGCAGATGGGTTATCGTTACGATCCCGTCCAAGAATGTTCATTGATCACCAAGAAACCGGGGAGTTGGCAGAAAAGCTGGTATGTGATCGCCCAAAACGCTCTCGGCGATCCCTTCTTTTTGGATTTGGACGCGGAAGATTATCCGGTTTATACAGCTATGCACGGAAGTGGCGCGTGGGAGCCGATAGTAGTTGCCGAGAGCCTTGTTCAATTTACCGAGATCCTTCACAGGATAAACGAAACAGATTTGACCTTCCCTTACAATTTAGAGTTTTTGGCGGAACAGGTCGAATCGGATAATGAATTTTGGATGGAAGTAAATGAGAGTTGCCGAGAGGAGGACTGAGGCAATAAAGCCAATCAAAAGAGGACGGATCCTATCCGTCCTCTTGCATATCCGTCGATCATATCCACCGATGCCGTGTCATACTATTCTCTGATAGAAGTATGGATCTATCTGTTTTTTTTGACCGCAAAAACTTGTTTTATTTTCTCCGGATCGCAGATCGTTTATATCCACAACTTAAAGGAAGAATAGTATTACTTTATTATACGAGAAATAGCAGTGTTATCTCTCCGAGCATTCCACCCGTTGTTTCTCGTGATCCAATAGGATCTCGATGTCCTGATATCTTGCCTTTCCATTCTTCTTAAAGCTCATCGACTACGATCACTTCATAGCCGTTTTTCTTAAAGTTTGCAACTTCCTTGCCGATGCGGTTGGATCTGATCTTATAGATGGAAGCGATGTTTCCTTCCGCGATCTTCTCGTCCGCAATTTCCAAGGCCTTCTTATACAGGTCTTGCGAAGCGAAGAGAACCGCATAGACCTTTTCTTCTTCCGGAGGAACAAAGCCCTGATCTTTCAAGATGTTGAAGATTCTCTCAAAACCGATGGAGAAGCCTACCGCGGGAATACTCTCCTTGCTGAACTTGGTCAGCAGTCCGTCGTAGCGACCTCCGCCGGCGATCGAACCCGAAAAGCCGGGAGCTACGATCTCAAAGATGGGTCCGGTGTAATAGCCCATCCCTCTTACCAAGGTGGGATCGAATTCGATCGGATAGCGCTCCGAGACCGTCTTAATCAGCAGTTTCAATTCGTTCGCGTAGTCGGTGTCCATGTCTTCCAGTGAGGCATTGAGGTTCTTGAGGAAAGAATCGATCTTCTCCCTCTCATATCCCTTATCCAAAAGCTCGGCGATCACGCCTTCTTCTCCGATCTTATCCGCCTTGTCCGCTATAATGCAGATACCGGCAAACTCTTCTTCCGAAAATCCCGCTCCGATGACGATGTCTCTAAGGATGCGTCTGTCATTGACCTTGATGGTAAACTCTTGGAAACCGATGTCATACAGGGCTTTGGGAACGGTGAGCATCAAATCGATCTCCGCATAGATGGTCGGATCTCCCAAGGTGTCGACATCACATTGAACAAACTGACGAAGTCTTCCCTTCTGATTTCTCTCGGCTCGAAACACATTGCCCATCTGAAAGGCCTTGAACGGTTTTACAAGGCTGTTCAGGTTGTTCGCATAAAACCTGCTCAATGGCAGAGTGAGGTCAAAACGAAGTCCCAGATCACAGAGATCATTTTCGGTTTTAGCTGTTTCAAGATCGAGTTTCTCTCCCCTCTTCAACACCTTAAACAGCATACGAAGATTTTCTCCGCCTTCGCTATTCTCGAGATTCTCGATATTCTCGATGATGGGCGCCTCGATCTGCGTATATCCCCTCTGTGTGTAGGCTGCCGTGATCTTTCGGATCATATAGTTTCGAAGTTTTAAGTCTTGAGGCAAGAGGTCCTGAGTTCCTTTTGCCGGTTTGGATGATAGTTTCGCCAATGTACTCCCTCCTTTTTATCGAAATACCGCACAGAAACAGGACTTGGATCTTTCTTCCGTCACTTGGAAGAAAGAGTCTTCACCTATTGTTCCATGCGGTGTTTCCTTATCTTTTTTCTATACCGTCCTCTGCCGGGAAGGCTCCCGACACAGACACCTTCTTACATTTTTTCCGGTGTATTGATTTATCCTCTTTTTGTCTTTATACCGAAGATGCAATATAAGGCTAAATGTCCATATACCGGTGCCCGCTCCCCGTTTCAGTCGGATAAGCAAATACTTAATCCCGGGTGTCAAAAACCGATGTTAGCCTGTTTTGTCTCCTTCGCCTTAAGCGTCGATGCTGTCCTTCAAGTAGATCTGTCCGTTAGCCTTGGGTCCTCTCGAACGACCGACAAACAGGATCAGGATGAGCAGGGTACTGACATAGGGCACCATCGCGATCAAGTGGGTGGACACGTTGATATCCGACATCCCCATAACGATGGAGATCGCCTGTGCAAATCCGAAAAAGATGCAGGCGCCGAGCACCCCGTGAGGAGTCCACTTACCGAAGATCAGTGCAACCAGAGCGATAAAGCCCTGCCCCGATACCAAGGTCTGTCTGAAACTCGATACGATCGCCAAAGAGAGGGACGCCCCTCCGAAACCTGCCAGAATCCCCGACACGATGACTGCCCAATAACGAAAGGCATACACATTGATATTGAGGGTCTCCGCCGCCTTAGGGTGCTCTCCTACCGCAATATGACGAAGGCCGTACTTGGTTCGATAGAAGTAGATCCACAACACGACGACCAGAGCCAAGGCGATGTAGACCGTCGCATACTGGGCAAAGATATAGCTGAGGGCGGGATGTTCCTCCAAGGCCGACTTGAACAGAATGGGCATCTTGTTTTCGATCGGTTTGGTCTGTGTCGCCCCCTCAAAGAAGAGACGGCTCATAAAGAGTGCGATCCCCGGTCCCAAAAAATTGATCGCGATTCCCGATACAATCTGATCCGCTCCGAAACTGACCGATACAATGGCATGAACCAGGGCGAGCAATCCTCCCGCAAGTCCTGCCGATGCAAAAGCGAGCCAAGGATTTTGTGTATAATAGCCCACCGTAGCCGCCACCAAAGCTCCTATGGTCATCATTCCCTCGAGGCCGAGGTTGACTACCCCGGATTTCTCGCTGACCATCCCTCCTAAGGCAGCATACAAAAGAGGCGTCGCAAACATCAGTGTATTCCCTACGACCAAAGCGATCCCTTCCGCACTAAACATTGTTTACTCCCCCCTTCTTGGTATTCCACTTCTTGGATAATATCTTGATAAACAACGGCATGGATGAGAACAGGATAATGGTCCCGATCACGATCTGTATCATCTCGTAAGGCGCTCCCATCACACGTTGGATCTGTGCTCCTCCATACTTCAGACCTCCGAAGAAGAGTCCGCTCAGCAGAGCCCATATCGGGTGGTTGAAGGCCAAAAGAGCCACAGCGATCCCATCGAACCCGTTTCCTTCCATGGCACTCAAGGTCGCAACATTGCCGGTTACTCCAAGCACTTGGGTCGCTCCTCCGAGTGCACAGACCGCCCCGCTGATCGCCATCGAAATCACAAGGTTCTTCTTAACATTGATCCCACCGTATTCCGCCGCATCCGGATTGAAGCCGACTGCCTTGAGCGAATAACCCAGAGTTGTCTTGTTCAAAATATACCACAGGATGATTGCCGTAACAATTGCAATAACAAAACCCATGTTGACCGGCGCGGAAAAGAAGTCCTTGATCGCAGGATTTTCCGCCGTCTTGCGAAGTCCGGTAAACAACTTGATACTCGCCGATGACTGAATAGAAAACGACGCTTCGCTGTCGGGTTTCTTAAAACCGGGCAGATAGATGATGAAGTTGTTGAGGTAGAAGGCGATCCAGTTGAGCATAATGGTCGTGATGACCTCGTTGACACCGAAACGCGCCTTGATAAAGCCTGCCAGACCTCCCCACAGAGCCCCTGCGATCACTACGCAGAGGAGGATGATCGGGATGTGCAGGACAAGGGGCAGGTGCAGGAAGTATCCGACCGCTACCGCCACCAGAGAACCTATGATGTACTGGCCCTCCGCTCCGATGTTAAAGGTCCCCGTCCGAAAGGCAAACGCAACTCCCAGTCCCGTAAAGATAACCGGGGTCGCACGAATGATCGTCCACGAAATATACTTGGGCCTGCCGAAGATCCCCTGAAAGATGACCGAATAGGCCTGAAACGGATCATAACCCGCCGCCAGCATAGCGATCGCTCCGAAGGAGAACCCCAATACCAATGACAGTACCAGAAAAAACAGCTTATTGTTCTTTTTCATTCAACTTCCCTCCTGCCATCAATATTCCGAGTTCCTTTGCCTCGGTATTCTTCGCATCTTTGATCCCGACGATCCTACCGTCGTAGATGACGGCGATCCTGTCGGAAAGGTCCATGATCTCATCGAGTTCGAAGGAGACCAACAAGACGGACTTGTTGTTGTTTCTCTGATCCACGAGATATTTGTGAATAAACTCGATCGCTCCGACATCCAGCCCCCGCGTCGGTTGAGAGGCGATGAGTACATCGGGATCGTTTTCGATCTCGCGCGCCAAAATCACCTTCTGCTGGTTTCCTCCCGAAAGCGATGCCGCCTTTGCGGAAGGTTCCGCCGGACGAATGTCGTACTTCTCGATCAGAGCCGCACTATGTTCTTTGATCTTCTTAAAATTGAGGATCCCGCCCTTACTCATGGGCTCCTCCTTGTAATTGCCCAGTATCATATTCTCGGAGATATCAAAATCGAGGACCAAGCCCCTCTTCTGTCTGTCTTCAGGGATACAGCTCATCTTGTTGTCGATGATCTCCCTTACGCTCATCCGAGTGATGTCCTTGCCGTTTAGCGTGACCGTTCCGCTCTTGATCTTACGAAGTCCCGTGATCGCTTCGACCAGCTCCGACTGACCGTTGCCGTCGACTCCCGCGATCCCCAGGATCTCTCCCCGCTTGACTTCGAGGTTGAAGCCCTTCAAGGCCTCGATCCCGCGGTTGTCCTCCACGACCAGATCCGAGATCGACAGCACGGTCTCTCCCGCCTGTCTTTCTTCCTTCTCCACGGAGAACTGTACCTTTCTTCCCACCATTTTTTCCGCCAGTACGGACTCATCCACCTCATCGACCTTCACCTTGTCGATGAACTCTCCGCGCCTGATGATGGTGCAGTAATCCGCCATCTTCTTGATCTCCGCCAGCTTATGTGTGATGACGATGATCGACTTCCCTTGAGCGGTGAGGTTTTTTACGATCTTGATAAACTCCTCGATCTCCTGAGGAGTAAGCACTGCCGTCGGTTCATCAAAGATCAGGATATCCGCTCCCCGATACAAGGCCTTGAGCATCTCGACCCTCTGCTGCATCCCGACCGAGATGTCCTCAATCTTTGCATCCGGATCCACGCTCAGCCCGTACATCTGCGAGAGCCTGACGACTTCCTCCCTCGCCTTCTTCATATCCAAAAACATAGCTCCCTTGGCAAACTCGTTTCGAAGAACGATATTCTCGGTTACCGTAAAAGGTTCGATGAGCATAAAGTGTTGATGGACCATCCCGATCCCGTTTTCGATAGCGATCTTGGGCGTCAGTTTTTGATAACTTTTGCCCGAAATGCGCACCTCCCCCTCCGTGGGCGGAAACATCCCGTAGAGAATGTTCATCAAGGTGGTCTTGCCCGCACCGTTCTCGCCCAAAAGGGCATGTACCTCTCCCTTATGTAGTTCAAAATCCACATTCTTGAGTACGGTGTTGCTCCCGAACTGTTTGGTAATGTTCTTCATCTCAAGCAAGGTTTGGCTCAAATCCATGTTACTCAAGTCTTTCCCTCCTTTGTAAGTAACCGTTGTATCCTCTGTATCTGTCGTTTGTATGTCATTGTCTCCCTGTGATACTATGATCCGATCGAAAAGTCAAAATACATCTACTATATAGCGAAAAATTATTCTAAGGCGATGCCGCACAATTCGAAAAATCGGCATAAAATCAATGTTATACGAAGGATGAATTTATTGAAAACATTGATATAACAAATTTTTCTACTTTAGCAAGCCAAAGGAAAACCAGGAACTTTCCTTTGTGCACCACTTCCCTAACATCCCCGGAGTACAAGTCATTGATATAAAAAGCTCAAACGGAGCATAGTGTAAGCATAAAATCTTACCTTCTATTATAATCTATATTGCCGGATAATCCAATAAGACTGTGAAATATTTGGAACAGGCAGACTTTTTTATGTAGGATCCCCGTGTTGTAAAGAATGAGATACCGCACAAGGGCAAACTCCTTATTTTCGGGAGTTTATTCGGGAGTTTA
>JAUMWQ010000075.1:6439-9767 GCA_030529565.1 Filifactor alocis
TTATAAGGGGCGAAAATTCGGGCAATACCGCATCATTCCAACAATCATCATAAAATCAACTCTGCCCAAAGGATGAGGTTCTCGAAGATGTTGATTTGACGAGCTTTAGTATTTTATAAACTCGAAGGAAGATCCTGAATTTGCCTTTATGAGGTATCTCCTTTGTTATACTATTTTCCGTTTGAAGTTTCGGGTATGAAACATCTAGCATTGCCAAAAAACAATTTGAGGATGATATGCTTTAAAGTGTTCCACCTGTCAATTTTAACATATGATAATATCTCCAACGATTTCTCCCTAAAAAAAATCGCCCTTATTCAAAAAGACAGCCCGATCATCGAGCTGTCTTCCATCCCATCGTCCATCTTAAACTTACTGTTTGAGTGCTTTGAAATATATCATCCGCCAAGCAAGCTGCTTCTCGGTAGTCATATATCCTATATCCCTTTATTTCAAACGGAGAACTGCGTTTCCAACGTTGCTGTCTAAGACATCCAATTTAAAAATTTATATCCGTCAATAATCTCCACAGAAAGAGAGTCCACCATTTGACTAAGAGCAAATATATCCTCGTCCTCCTCGATCTCTTCCAGAGTAAAACCGGGCACTGTGATCTTGCCTCCAAAACAATTGATCTCCTTATCCAAAAAGTATTTAAAATAAGGATCCGATCTCATGGCTTCCACTTTTTCGACAAGTGTAACGTCTTTCACATGCTTATCCGCTTTATACTTAAACTTGTCATAAACTATGCCCTTGCAGTCATCTTTAAACTCTCTCAACGTGAAATGTTCCAACCATTTGTTGATATCTCCTCCTGCTCTCAATTCAAAAAAAGTGTTGATTATAAAGGGATCAACATCCGATACCTGACAAAACATACTCTCATCCGTCAGTTTTGAAAATGAGAATCTGTTAAAAACTTTTTTAAACATATCGATTTCCCCGTCAACGTCAGAATCAATAAGACCGATCTTTGTCGTAAGTCTTTCTTCCGGAAAAAGACACGTCGGTTTTAATACAAAGAGATTGGCTAAGCATACCTGCACATTGATGCGGTTTCTAATAATGTCTTGGATTTCTTCCTTACCGACTGTTTCTTTTCCATAACCTCTAAAAAACCTCAGGATCTTTGCCGTTTCCATTTCTCCTCCTTGCTAAAACGATCGGACTTGAAACCGATCTCGGTCAAGTTCTAAATTCAGCGTAAACTTAAAGTCTCAAAAACAGTTCGGTGTGGGCGATTGATATATTGAACGCAAAATAGTGTATACCGTGACTTACAACAATATTCTTTTAGATCGAAATATCTTGTGGTAATTGCATTATATCAAAATCAGGAACAGATTTCTATTTTTGTTAGCAAGTCTTGTAATAACAAAGACCTAAAAAAATCGCCCTTATTCAAAAAGACAGCCCGATCATCGAGCTGTCTTCTATCCGTATTATAGATCTTTTATTTAAGTGCCTCTACAAATGCTTTGAAGCCCACTTCGTCAACGGGAACCGTGATGGATCCGTCCACTACTTTTTGCTTAAGCATTTCGGTCGCTTCTTTTACGTCGTCGGTCACCAATCCGTTTTCAGCGAAGGCGATGTCTACCGCCGAGTCGGAAAGTCCGTATACCAAGGTCGTTCCTCCGTCGAACTTGTCGTTTTCGATCAGATCTTTGGATACCAATTGGATGGCCTGTCCCACCCCTTTGATGGTGGATACCAACATATGCTCGGGTGCAAGGTAACTTTGGTCACGGTCGACACCGATGACCCACTTGTTCGCTTCTTTCGCCGCTTCGATAACTCCGTCTCCGGTTCCTCCCGCCGCGTGGAAGACAATGTCCGCTCCCTGTTGATACATCGTGGTTGCAATAGCTTTTCCTTTTGCAGGATCTCCGAAGGCTTCCGCATACTGCGCGTTTACTTCGATCTCTTTGCCCAATTCTTTGGCTGCCGTAGCAACTCCCGCCTTGAAGCCGTATTCAAAGTTTGCGATCGCTTGGCTGGTCACTCCGCCTACAAAGCCGATCTTGCCTGTCTGTGTCATTCTTCCTGCAACATAACCTACGAGGAAGGAGTTCTCCTGATCCTTGAACAAAATACCTACCACGTTTTCCGGTGTAGCATCTCCGTAGGAATAGTCGATGATGCCGTATTTTTGATCCGGATTTTCTTCCGCTGCCGCCTTGAGAATGTCTCCAAACTTAAATCCGATCCCCCAGATAAGAGCGTTTCCTCCGTCGAGGGCGTTCTCCAAGTTGGGAATATAGTCCGAATCCTGCTTAGACTCTTGGAAGCTGATCTTTACCTTCTCCGATCCCAACTCCTCTTCCAAGGCCTTCAAGCCTTCATAAGCGGATTGGTTGAAGGATTGATCGTTTACTCCTCCGGTGTCGGTGATCATCGTAACGCCTACCGCTTCGCCTGCAACTTCTTCTGTCTGTGCCGGCTCTTCTCCTGCAGGCTGTTCTCCTGCCGGTTGCTCCGTCTTAGCGCCGCAGGCTGCAAGACCGAGCGCCATCGTCAAAGCAAGGGCTGTGACCATAAACTTCTTTGCATATCTTTTCATCTGATTCCCTCCAAAAAAATTAATTTTTCAAACAAAACCTTCCGATCACGATTTTACAACAAATTTACCATAAAGTCCAGTATATTTGCAAAGACTAAGAAGCACCGAACCCTCTTTTCTATAGTTACCCTTTTTTGCCAAGAAAAAAACAATCCAAGGGGGTAGGATTGTTTTTTTAAAGGGGGTAGTTAAAAAATTTACTTAACTATTATTTATGGGATTTCGAAATGATTAACTGATAATCATTTTCTGTTATTAGTATATATCATTCGTTTCGGTTTGTAAATAGTTTTTTTAAATTTTTTTATATTTTTTTTCGATTCGGATCTTCGTTTGAGTTTCACCGCTGTCCAAAGCTTTGTTCTACAGTAGTTTGAGGATTTCAAAGGTTTGTATCGTTTCTTTGGATGCTGTGGTGTCGATTGCAAAAGCGCATAAGTCCCTCTTTGTTCATCGAGAATACTCTATTTTTCAAGTGTATTTCCTTCTTCCCTCGCAAGGTGGACCACCCTCTGCGGATAGGGAAATTCGATCCGATTTTTGTCGAAACAGTCTTTGATCCTGCCCATCAAACGGAAGTAAGCGCTCCAATAATCTTCTCCCTTCACCCAAGGCATACAGGAGAGGGTTACCCCGCTTTCGTCAAAGGAGAATACTCCGACCACCGTCTCGGGTACGCTAAGAACAGCCTCATCCTTCTCAAAGACTTCTTTCAGGAGGGAAATCGCCTCCTGGTAGTCATTGTTATAGCTTATCTGTATC
>JAUMWQ010000076.1 GCA_030529565.1 Filifactor alocis
ACTCCGGATCAAGTTCCTGTGCACCAGATCAGCAAACTTCTTGCTGTCCTGAGCACCCGGACTGTAGTAAGTTTCGATCCCCTTGATCTCAGTTTTTTTCTCCGCCGAATTGTTGTGAACACTGATAAATAGATCGGCATCCACATTGTTGGCCAGAATGGCTCTTTCATCCAGAGTCGGATAGCTGTCATCCGTTCGAGTTGTGATGACTTCATAACCGTAGGCTTGAAGATCCGCGATCAAATACATTGAAATATCAAGGTTCAAATCTTTCTCTCTATATCCGTTTTTGACCGCTCCGCTATCTTTTCCCCCGTGCCCGGGATCAATGACGATCTTTCCGGGAGAATGATTTTTCTTATCAAAACGAAGTTCTAGGCTACCTCCTGTACCGTCATCCAAAACCCTATGGTCTACCCTGTCCTTAAGTGAAAAAACCAAGTTATAACTCGTATCGGAGGATGTTATCTCGTAGTACTCCAACATCCGATCGGAAGGATCCGCCGTGATACGTCCCTCACTCAGAACAACCACTTCTTTAGGGATCGTGACATCAAGATCTCTGCCACGATTGAACACTCTGATTTGCGAACTGCTCTGCATCAAAGGTATCTTGACGATACTATGAGACCTGTCCTTCTTATATGAGAGTGAAGACTGTGTAATAACGGCCTTTTCATAAACAAAGCTGATCGTCCTGTTGCTTTTGTCCACCTTCAAAAGGTTTTTCGATACAAAAGGATTCAAATAGATCGTAAATACCGTCTGATTCATAGCTTCCACATCTCTTACGACCATATCCTGGAAGAAGGAGATCTTTCTCAATTCCTGTAAGTTGTAAGAGGTTTCCACCTTTGGAAGAACTACGATGATATGATCGGAGTTGACTGCAACATCATACCCGAAACTCTCAGATAGATCCAATTGCAACGTTTCCCTGTTCGTATCCTGCGAGGAACGCACGGTCACCTTTTTTTCTGCCGGCACCGAAGGCACCTGCTCGCTTGTTCGCCCGATTTCCGGCGCAGAAGATGTTTGATCCGCCATTCGGTTCGTTTCGGGAACGGTTTTGGAAACATTGTCTATGGGAGAAAATTCAGCCGCCGGCTCTTTCGCGACCTCCCTGGTATCGATCATGCTGTTGTCCTTTGGAGATGCAAGATTGTCGCTCGAGTTTTCTACGATAGGCGGTTGCTCGGCCTGTCTTGTATCAAATGAGGAAGGCTGTCCGCTATCATTCTTCACCGTTGTGGAGATTTCTGTATTTCCTTCCCCCGTATCAATCGAATTATCATGAGTTTGAATAACCTCTCCGGGCTTCTCCACCGTCGCTGCGCTCTCTTCTTCAAACAATTCCTGTCCATCGTTAAGATAGAGCGTCTTAGAGGCGGAATCATAGTTGTATCCCATCTTAAATTCGGAAATTGCAAAGCTCAAAGGGATCATGGACCGACTGTTTACGATCTGAACCTTGGTTCCCTTCGCAAGATTTACCTTCTTTCCGTTCAGATGATAGAAGGAATTCCCCTTTTTCATCTTGATGTGCTTGCCGTCCTTCTTAATATTGATCGTCTGATTCTTCTTGTCCCATTTCACTTCGCTGTTGTTTAACTGTTCCAGATCTTGAACAGCTATGTAGACCCTATTATCTATATTAAGCGGACTGATATAGTTGCTCGTTATTTTTTTGTTTTTCATATACAGTCTGTTTTTGGATAAATCTACCTTCTTTCCGTTCAATGTATATGGTTCTGAAAAAACGTTATTCATCGATAGGCAAAAAAACAACCCTGTAAAAATGATCCACCTGCCGCAGTTCCTCATCATGTCATTCCTTCCTTTCTAACAAAAAACTTATTTGAAGTTAGAATATCAATATATTCTTGATTTTTCAAGTGTTGTAAATAAAATGTAATGCTCACCACATAATATCATACAGGTGTTTCAAGACCTTATGGTCCGTATGCATCAAACCGTATTAAAGCGTTTTCCCTGTTTTCGAGCACAAAAAAATAAGGATCTTTCGTTACATATAATTAAAACTGTATCTTGATACCGCTGACCGACCATATCGTTTGCCTCATATAAGTACTCCGGCTGTCATGCAGTCATATATTTTATATTCACAATATTTCCCTCGAATAGCAATGTTGAGAAAATACCGCACAAATGAAAACTTCCGATTCTTCTCTTAATTTATCAAATACGACGTTTATCGTACCAACGCTTTCAACAATTTCATCCTTTGTGTAAAATTTTTTTACACCATTTTTTATTACGCGATATTTTCCCAACAGTATTAACTTCCTCCACTCACGGTCGGATCGATCGACCGAGTAAGTTCGATATCATTTTTTGAGGATTTTCGATAAAGGCCTTGGTCAGGATGAAGTGATCCGTATCTTCCAACTTGACGGATCTCAGCTCATCCTCTCCAAACAAATAGATCTGCGAGTTCGGATAAGACATCAGGATCGGAGAGTGCGTCGCAATAATGAACTGTGAATCCTCCTTTACCAGATCATCTATAATACAGATCAGTTTCATCAAACTCATAGGAGACAGGGCCGATTCCGGCTCATCCAAAATATACAGTCCTCTCCCTCCCAATCGATACTGCATCAAGGAGAGCAGAGCTTCTCCGTGGGATCGTTCATGCAAAGAGACCCCTCCATAAGAATCCAACAGGGGTATCCTTCCTATCTTATCCAAGCGATCGACCTCCGTCGACACATTATAAAAACTCTCCGCCCTGTAGAAAAAGCCGTCCTTTGCCCTCTCAGGCGCTTTGGAGATCACAAGGTGTTCAAAGATGTTCGAATGGGACTCTCTCGTGCTGAAGCAAAAATTCCTTGTTCCGCCTTCCGGATTAAATCCGTATTCCACGGCAATACACTCCAAAAGCGTGGACTTGCCCGTGCCGTTATCTCCCGTGAAAAAGGTCACGGGAGTATGAAATTCGAGTGCCTGCTTCTTCGTTATCATATTCCTGATCGCAGGGATCTCCCATTCATAGCCCCCTTCCACAGAAATACCGTCCTTAAAGAAGACGGATTTGATGAATATCATAGAAACTGCCTACCCCCCGTTCTTTTTCTCATCATCTTTATCCTTTGCAGGATCCTCCAAGGATCTCGTAAATTTGCACTTTGGAAAACCGCTGCATCCTATAAACTCTCCGAACTTTCCCTTCCTTTTCACCAAGGCCCTGCCGCATTTTGGGCAGACGGATGACGTAGTACTTGTCTTTTCGTCATTCGTGTAGCTTTCAGATCCCTGAGCTTCTACAAGTTTTTTGTTCTCATCGATCCTTGTATCCTCCGATAAGAGCTTATCCAAGTCCGATGCCCGGATGAGTTCTCCCATATACTCTCTTGCGATCTTTACCGGTTTACAGGTCCAAACCTTACGATCTCCAACGATATAAAATCGGAACTTCGCCCTGGTCGCAGCCACATTTACAATGTTTTTGTTGACCCAGTTTGCCGCCGACATCGAATTTTTGTCACATCCGAGAAGAAAAATGACCTCATCCGTCCCCTGTCCTTGGAAGGTATGGACCGTTCCAATATTATCGTCCGCCATCCACTTCTTGATCCGAGGTTCCTTTTTGTAGAGCTGAGAGCCCGATATCATATCCCGGATCCCCTTCTTGACCGACGTAAAAGGAGTGATGATGAATAACCTCGGAATATCGCCGGGATCTTTTTTGAACTTCTCTTCCAAAAGTCTTATCACGACCTCTCCCTGCGCTTTTACGAAATGATCTTTTGCTCCGGGATCCTCGCTGCCCTCCACATCGATCCAATAACTCTTATCCGCAATAAAAGTTTTGCAACGCTCCTCCTTGGGATCCGTTGTCTGTTGCTTCATCGTCAAATCATAGGACAGTATGTTCGATATCGAATACATCGGATCGATACACCTTCGATGAACGACCAGGGGACATCCGACCCACTCTTTTTCTTCTTCCTCTCCCAAGAAGGTCCCGTAGGGGTTGATATAGTCAGCAAAACCCTGGACCGATATCTTCTTGTCCTTATAACTCGAGAGCAGATCCGAGGACAGCAATTGTTTTATCATATCGGTCTCCGCTGTCACCACCGGTTCGATCTGCTTGGGATCGCCTACGATGACAGCTTTTCGACACCTAAACATACTTCCGATCGCCATCTGAGGTTGTGCTTGACCCGCCTCGTCAATGATGAGAGTGCCGAAAACTCCGCTCTGTCCCACGTCGCTCAAAAAGGTCTGTGCTGATGCGAAAGTCGTCGATATGACCGGTGTCATCAAAAAAATGCTCTGAAGAAGGACCGGCATCGCTTCCTGACGATCTTCCTCCGTCATCCTCTGCGTGCAATCATCACTCATGTTCCATGCGATCAACAGATTGATGATGTTGTGGCGCAGAGCCTTTGATGCAGCTGCAAACTCTTTGTGCAATTTGCAGGCATGGAGAAAGAGTTTTTCACGCTCTCTATTGTACTCGGGCGTAAACCAAGGATCACTCACTTGAGCACGGGTGGATCTTTTTTCATCAAAACTCATATAATCGTCCATAAAGGAAGAATCTAGGGGAGTCAACATCTTCTCTCCCTCAGAGTGAGCTTTAAGAAGTTTTCTATACTTTAAGATGCGATCGATCCGATCTGTTTCAAGATTGATCTCATCTTTTTTGAGCATAAGAGAATCGATTTTGTTTCTATATTTTTGAATAAGTGAATCTCGTTTCGAAGATTTTTTTCTTTTTCCGAACCAGTTCCTCGGATAGCCTTCCTCAAGTTCCAGAACTTCTTTTTCCGCCTCTTTGATCTCTCTGTTTAAATCGGAGATCTCCCCCATCAAACCTTTCTTCTTCTCCAAAAGTTCATCCGGATCAAGCTCGCCCTCCTTTCCCTCTACCTTCCTTGCCAGCTTGCATAAAAGAGAGAGTTCCTTTTGCATTTCCTTTACTTTTTCAAGCTGTTCCAAGAACAAGGTCCTCTGAATAGAATATTTCTTCCGGTGTGACTTTCTGCTTTCCAGAGATTTGTATTCTTCCAAAAAAGGTTCGAGTACCGCCGTGCAATACCTTCGGATATTCGCTCTTTTTCCGAAGGGTGCGGAAATCAGTCCCCAACAATCATCCATGCCGAGGAGTTTCTTTGCATAACGGGTAAAGTAGATATCTTTTTCCTGACGGCTCTTACCGTAGGTCGTAACGGTCTCGATATCATCGGACTGCTCGAGATCGAACAGAGAATAGACTTCCCTCAAACCTTCACGAATAGAATCGTACTCTTCCTCAGAATCTTTTAAACTCTCCAGGATGTCTTTTGACTTCGGAAGATCGACGGTGATATTTTCTACCGCAGCATTGTTACAGGAAGCGATCAGCATTGCATAATCGTTGATCTTATCGTTCTTGATGTCATAGTATGAAGGAGCATACTGATAGTAGGCATGTTTATCCAAAGACCCGTGAGAAAAGAATCTCTGCTCGAAGATCTCATCCGGGTCATCTCCCGCCTCGGCCAAGAGTTTTGCACGCTCGACAATATTGTGAGCAACGATCTCCTTCAAAAGAGTTGTCTTCCCTGTCCCGGGAGGTCCGTTTACCGAAAAAACAGGAGTCTTTCCTTTCGGATCTACGGAAAGATTTATCGCGACCTGCTGCATCAGAGCAGGCATAAACTTTGCCGGCCATTTGCCGATCGGAGCTCGATCGACGTCCAATACATCCTCGAAAAAGCGCCTCATCAAGGTCTGATCTTCTTTCGGGGAGATCGTGACCCTTCCTAAGACCTCGTTTCCTCTTGACTTGTTATGGGCGGAGAGGATATAATCGATCACTCCTTTTTCATACTCGTTCTTATCTCCAAAACTCCCTGATCGAACGCGCTCATACAAAAGGTTTATGTCATTCAAAAAATAGCTCTTGCCCAAATCCGAATAATCCGTGGGATCTTCGTCCGCTTGCTTGTGCTCATCCTTTGAATAGCGATTGTATTCCAAGAAGCCCTTTGTTTCTACAGATAGATCGGGGAAGGACTTTTTCACATAGTTTGTTTGTATATCTTCGAATAGGGACGGGAGAAACTCCTCCGCCGACCTTCCCTCCAACCGTTCATTAAAGTTTCGCACGATGGAATCATATACATCCTTAGAGGGATAAAAGATCCGAACCGCCTCTTCCCGGCTGTCTTCCCAGACGGAGGCGGCCCAAAGCAAGGGAGAAAGTTGGAAACTGTGATCAAGATACCCTCCCTCGTTATTCGTCTTGAAGGAAAACCACGCGATAAGACTTTTATCGGGATAGGCGAGTTCGGGCGCTTCTTCCTCATCCGGCAAATACTTCGACAGATATTCAACAAAGGCATTTCTCTGCACTGCACCCATACAGAAATATACCTCTTCCCCCTTTGAGGCAAAGGAGGTAAACTTCCTGTCGTCCTTTCCGATCATTTCATCCACCTGAATACAGGTATCCGAGAGTTCTTGGAATACTTCAAGCTTCGTTTCGGTAACGTCCTCTCCTTTTTCGAGTTTTTTTCGCAGCTTCTTATTCTCGTTCTTTTGCACCGGAATATCTGTCTGTCCCAAAAACTCAATCAATCTCCAATAATCCAAGATCTCCAGTACCTGCGCTCTTCTTTCTCCATCCATCTCTCGATACTCCTTTGTATTTCAATGAGTTCTCTATACTTAAATCACATAATACCTTATTACAGAGTGGAAATCAAGTGCTCAGAAGAGGGTCGATTTCGTTGCGATCAAACCTTCCTCTCTTGCGATCCTCTTATGGCGATACCGCACAATTCGAAAGATTGGTATAAAATCAATTTGGTACAAAAGGTGAAATTCTCAAAGATATTGATATTACCTGCCTTTGAATTTTATAAGATCTAAGAAAAAGCGAAAGTTTGCCCTTGTCCGCAGTTTTCTTATATTTTGCTCGGCAACATTTTCATAAGCTTTTGTTTTATTTCTTCTGTACTTTTTTTTCCAAGATTTCTGACTTTCATATAGTCTTCGTCATCCATAGCCAATAATTGTTCAACCCTGCTTATACCGGCCCGACTCAAACATCTGTAGGCGCGTGGACTAAGGTTCAACCTCTCGATAGGAGTACACGGTAATTTTAAGATCTTCGGCTCCGCCTCGTTCTCAAAATCAAGTTCTTCATCCACTTCCTCCTCATCAAAGCGGTCATCCATCTTCCTCTCTTTTTTGTAAGCTTCAACAACAAGCACCTCCACAATATCTCTATACACCTCAAATATATATTTCAAAGGAAGTGCGTCAACCTCTTTCGCCATACCGTCGGAAATATCGAGTTCCACCAACGTGGCATCCTGAAGTATCAAAGAAATCATGGCCCGTATTCTCAGTGGAATGGGACAAGAAGTGCTGATGAGGATCATACGAGCGTTAAACTCATTTCCCGAGAGTATTCTGACAGCAACATCTTTATTTTTCAAAACATCGAAGATCCTCCTTACCTTTTCTCCCGATACAGTATGATTCTCACGATAACTTTTAAAATATTCATTAGTATCATAATTATAGAATATCTCCTCGAAACATGACCCTGTACACTGAAGAGCATATAAGAAACGATCCGAAGAAAAAAACTCATTATCCAATCCCTGTGATGCCTCTTCCACGGTCGCATAACTACCAAATATCCATCTGAAATCTTCAAGTGTTACCCTTGTACCTTCGCTTGAAAAAACAAATAGTTCCGTGCTACCCTCCGCATGAATATTCAACTGACATCCAAGCATCTCATTGTCGGAAAGCAACTGTGATGATCGTAAAAATCTCTTACTTGCTTCCATAGCACTCTCATAACTCGATATACGATTCTTAACCGTCAGAGCGGCGATGTTTGAAGCAGAAAATACATATTTTGCATCTATATTATAATTCGACATAATGTTCCTCGCTTTCTATATTGTGCAACTGTATATGCTAATCTAAAAATGGTCCACAAATAACAAAAAATCTCTTTGGAAACTGGTCCAACTCTTCCCTTGGCACGCTCATCGCTTATGCGCTTCATGGCACTGCTTCCCCGGGCTGATCGATGGAGTATTTGCGGTTTCAGTTTTCAAGGTGCAAATTCTCGGCACAAAAAAGTCGGTGCCCTGATAGAAATACACATGGACAGACTACTCCCTTGTAGTTCCATGTTCATTTTTATCAAAGCATCGACACCGAATGATCAGTAGAAGGTTATTTGTTTCATTGTATTCCAATAGGACTGAATTGTCAAGATTTTTATTCCATTATTCGATATAAAGATCGTCATAGCGATCCTGTAAACACCAAAACCGTGTATATACTGCGAAGTAAACCTTGTTGATACCTCTAGTGTACTGACATATTGATATTTAGCTTTATTTCTTATCTCGGTTATAAACCAAAAGAATTCGTATCAAAGTCGGAATTACCGTTAATTTCAACGTGCCGCTATACCAGTTTAAATGAATAACGGTATTACACAGACAAAGAGATAGAAAGATGATTGCTTGGATCCCCTAAATCCCTACTTTTTCGGATACGATCTTAACCACCTCTAGCGTATCTAAAAAATTAAGATCTCCTATATATGGATTATCCCTTAGGTAAGCCTGCCACAATGTTCTTAAATATCCATCTTCTTTAATATCATCGATGATTTCATCTGCCTCTTTTATGAAAGATACACTGTCTCTTTTTCGAGCAGTTGATATAACAGCCTGTTTAAGAATATCAAAATCAATCTCTTCGTTTCGCAAATGATATAGACTGTACAAATCATAAAAATCTCTCATCCTCGTTGTAGATACATTCCTTTTTATAAGACTTTCATATTTTTCCGCAAGTATAGTTTCAATAGGATATGCAAGAAGCTTCAGTCCTTCTTCCCGGAACATACAAGGATATACATATTCTATTTCTTTCGGAGTAATTGCATCTCCCGTTGTGATGTCAACCTTCATTGGATTTCTTATTTTGCCAAATATTGCAATCAGGTGTACTCTAAAATTTTCGTAATCATCTTCTTCTCGAATATGAGTTATATCAGCAATTTCAAAACGTATTCCATCATAGACATCTACGTCTGAGATTTCTAAAATTATATTTCTAATAACATCTTCTGTTAAAGGAAGCCCTTTCACAGTCGTATCCAGGTCCATCGTGGTTCTATTATCTATACCGATCATTGAGGCGATCAGCAGTCCACCCTTGATCACAAAATTAAATTTATATTTTGAACGAGACAATCTTTCTAAAAACCTTTCGAAAAAAAACATTTGCAAAACTTCTTGCGAATTTAATTTTTTGTTTTTTGCAATGTTTTTTATCTTGTTTTTCAGACTTTCCGGGCCAATCATCCTATAACACCTCCATATATTTTCTTATTTCACCTTCAACCCCTAGTATTCGGCTGTATTTAATAAGATTCCTCGTGTTTTTTGCCCTATTTTTAAAATATCCGGTTATCGCATCTACAAATATTTGTTTGTCAATGATATTTCTTTCGGAAACAATATCGCAAATAGTTCTTTCCATATCATAGCACCTTACTTCATTCCCAAATGAAGTTCGTACGGATATAATTCCCAAATCAAAGTTTTCCTTCTTTACATAATGCGCTTTTATATTTTCCGTTCGCTTTTTTATATGACCGACATTGTATCCCTGAGGAACACTGATATGAAAAAAAACAGGAGCTCTATCACTAAGTCCTAACAAAAACAAGGCGGTATGAAACGAAAATACAACTTTTTCATTAT
>JAUMWQ010000077.1 GCA_030529565.1 Filifactor alocis
CGCGGGAGTATCTATGTTCACTGCGATGATCTCTGCGTTGGGACAGATACCGATCCGTTCCGGAGTTGCAATGACCGGCGAGATCACCTTGAGGGGAAGAGTGCTCCCCGTAGGCGGGATCAAGGAGAAGGTTCTGGCCGCCTATCGTTCGGATATTAGAGAGATCATCTTACCCATAGAAAACGAAAAGGATATCGAAGATATTCCCAAGGAAGTCAGAGACGAGATCCACTTCCATTTGGTGGAGAACTTGGAAGAAGTTCTCGATATCTCTTTGGAAAAATCGAAGAAGAAAACAAAGAAGACAAAGGGGAGAACTGCTGTCTCTCAGGGGGAAGTCAGCTCACGACCTTCCGTTTAAGACCTTCCGTGAAGGGGAGGGGTCTTGAAACAAAAAGCAAATGGTAAGACGGCGGAAGTAAAGTGAAGAGAGGCTTTCTACGGGGACGGATCGTTTGAGTCCGACCGTTTTGTTCACCGTTTATCCAAGGACGGAAGAGATCACCCGATGTTTCTGAGCAGGGTCTTATTTTGGCAAGATTTTTCCTTATGTGAGGAAAGAATACAACAAGGGACAGACAAACTTTCTGTCTGTCCCTGTTTTTAAAGTGAGGATAGTATGAAAATCAAAGATGTTCAAATGAATTTGAGTGCTGTGAACAGCCGCCACTACCCCGAGGACGACTTGCTCCAAGTAGCATTTGTCGGACGCTCCAACGTGGGAAAGTCTTCGACCATCAATACCCTCCTGAATCGTCGAAGCATAGCTAGGGTCAGTTCGAGTCCCGGAAAGACCAGAACGATCAACTTTTACATGGTTAACCATCAGTTTTATCTTGTGGATCTTCCCGGTTACGGCTATGCCAAACTGTCAAAGTCCGAGAAGGAGCATTGGGGCAAGATGATGCAGGATTACTTCATCAAATCGAAGAATCTTATCCATTTGTTTTTGCTCGTCGATATTAGGCACGAACCCAAGGATACCGATATTCAGATGTACGAATTTGCAAAGTATTGGAATATCCCGGTCAGTGTGATCGCCACTAAGTCGGACAAGATCAAACGCAGTCAGTTGCAGAAACACACCTCCGCCATCCGAAAGGGATTGAAACTTACTTCGGAAGAAAAGATATATCCTCTTTCTTCTCTAAATAAGACGGGGCAGGAAGAGGTGTGGGAGAAGATGAAATCTGTCTACGAAGAGCATGGGGTGCTTATCGACAGTGAGGAAGAAAACGAAGAGCAGTCTGTATAAAAGGTTGTGAAGAATATGGGGAAAGTAAGAGATTTTAGAATACAAAACTACCTTATAAAGATCAAATCCGGCTTTTTTATGGCTACGGTATTTCTGGGACTGCTTTTGAGTTTTCAAATCAACAGCCCTGTCAATACGGAACGCGAGATCTCCTATACGACTCGAATCTTAGCCAATCAGATCAACCAGGAGAAACTGACCATCAATTACTTGAAGAAAGAGAGAAAGAAGGCGGAAAGAGAAAAACGTGACCTTCAACAACTTTACTTGGGTGATGATCCTACATATAGGGAACTCAAGGGAGAACTCGATAGAATGAAACTTTTGATGGGGGAGTATGATGTTCAGGGAGAAGGTGTCATCTTGCGTATCGACTCGGGAACGGGAGAGAATATTGCTCATGTCATTGAGAGCAAGAAGCTTTTGATCCTGCTTATGAATGAGCTCAAAATGCAAGGTGGAGAAGTGATCTCGCTCAACGGACAGAGGGTCGGAAACCAGAGCGGTATCACGATTGCGGGCAATAACCTCGATATCAACAATACGGAGATCGCTCCTGTCTATGAGATCCGCGTTATAGGAAATTCCAAGCAACTCTATCGCTATCTCAAGGACAAGAGCGTCATTATGAAATTTATGAAGGATGTCTACCAATTCAAGGTGTCGCTCAAACAGAGTGGGGACATCCTGATCAAATCTGATCCCTACCGTAAAAAGATAAGTGTTCAGGAGAGCTGAAAGACAAGGATGGAGAGGATTATGTACTTAAAATATCCGTGTCGAAAACCGTATAAAGAATAAGTCGGTTCAAGAGATGATATAGTTCCAATCGTATCACCGACGATTTGAACGGGCACGGACATAAATACGGACGCCGTTTAGTTTGTTTTTTCTGTTACTTCATAATCTTGAGAAAAGGTGTGGATATCGGATACAGTCATTCAAATGTACGAAAAGGCGGAGAGTAAGATGGACTATACAATTTTATCGGAGATCACTCCATATAATCGCTCGTTTTTATTCCATATTTTTAAAAATGATGATAAAATATACTTGAATATGCCCAAGAGTGTTTTGGTCGTTTGGGTTCAAGAAGTTCATCCGGACTATGAGGGGTTGGACATCAAGCCTGTAGTGAAGGTGGAACTGGTCGAGGATGGGCTAAACCTAGCAGAGGAAGGATATACCTTGATTAGAGAACTTTTGAGGCGAGAGATCATTGATTTTGAGGCATATGAGTTTCAAGAAAAAGATATTTTAAGACATGTATAATTCGACTTTTTTGTAAAAAGCAGGGGAGTATCTTTTGGCATGCATAGAGTGCAAAAAAAGAACTCATACCCTGTCTTTGCTGTGAAAGGGGGATATTTGTCCGGATTTGAACATTTTGAAGACGGGCGCGGTATGAGGCGCAACGAAAGAGTCGATCGTATCACAAAAATTAAAAAACTTTAATGTCTTGGGAGGATGTTATGGCACTATATGTAATTCCGCAACTTTTTGCAGGATTAGGAATGTTTCTCTATGGAATGAATCTTATGGGGGGAGGGCTTGAGAAGGCTGCCGGAAATAAGATGAAACATATTATCGGATTGCTTACAAAGAATAGATTTATTTCTGTCCTGGTGGGGATCTTCGTCACGGGGATCATCCAAAGTTCATCCGCCACTACTGTTATGGTGGTGGGATTTGTAAATGCGAGCTTGATGTCCTTGAACCAGGCGATTGGGATCATCATGGGTGCAAACATAGGAACAACCGTTACAGCTCAGCTCGTATCCTTTGATCTGGAATCGATCGCTCCGGTCGCTATCGGGATCGGTGTTCTTTTGATGATGTTAAAAAAGACAAAACGTGCCAAAAACTTTGCCGAAATACTTGTGGGTTTCGGAATTCTTTTTGTAGGGATGAATTTTATGAAGAATTCTCTGGCCCCTTTGAGAGAGTACCAAGGTTTTCGTGATCTCTTGATCTACTTTGGACACAATGCCTTCCTCGGTATTCTGATGGGTTTTGTTCTGACTTTGATTTTGCAGAGTTCTTCCGCGTCGATAGGGATCCTCGTCGCCTTAGCCTCTCAGGGGGTGCTTCCTTTGGAATCTGCTCTTCCCATCCTGTACGGGGATAATATCGGTACTTGTACCACGGCGCTGATCTCAAGTATAGGCGCCAGTAGAAATGCGCAGAGGGCTGCTATCATGCACTTGGTGTTCAACATTATAGGAACGATCCTGTTCTCCTTGATTTTGATGCAACCCATTAAAGAACTGGTTATTTTTATCAATCCGGATTCTACGGCAAGACAGATTGCAAACGCGCACTCGCTGTTCAATATCATCAACGTGGTCATTCAATTTCCGTTTGCAGGTTTGATTGTGAAGATCGCAGAAAAACTCGTGCCGATAACGGTAGCAGAACTTTCTAAGGTGCATACAAGCCGTTTGGATGAGCGTATGCTTGAGACACCGACCATCGCCTTGGAGAACACCTTGATGGAGTGCCTCAATATGGGAGAGCTTGCAAAGAGTTCCCTAGTAAGTGCTATGAAGGGGTTTGTCGATAAGGATGAGGAGAGTGTCAAGGAGGTTTTGGAGCTGGAGAAACAGATCAATCAGATGCAACTCGATTTGGTCGACTACCTCGTCAAACTTTCGAATACGACCTTGTCTGAAGATGACAGAACCATTGTAGATAATTTATTCAGTGTGGTCAGCAATGTTGAGCGTGTCGGCGATCACGCGGAGAATATAGCGGAATTGGCGGCCTATGTTATAGAAGAAAACCTCCAATTCTCCGAAGAAGCTTTGATCGATATCGATGTGATGTATCAAAAAGTATTCAAATCACTGGAGACTGCTTTGGAGGCAAGAAAGACCGGAAAAGTGGAGCTTGCGGAGGAGACCCTTCGTTTGGAAAATCAGGTCGATATGATAGAGAAGGCTTGCCGTGCAGGGCATATCAGCCGTTTGAATCAGAATGTATGCAATCCGAGTTCCGGAATTATGTTCCTGGACTTGTTCAGCAACCTTGAGAGAGTTTCGGACCATGCGCTCAATATAGCGGATTCAGTATTGTCCGAAACCTAAAACTTTGATACCGTTAGGGAACCAAAGGGGCAGGTGCGTACTAAGTTTCGATTGGAATATCGAAGATAGATCAAAGTGCTAAATTGTAGAACGAAGACAAAAAGTTCAAATGGAAGATCGTATTTTCCACACATAGTAAAATAGAAGGGAGGAACAATAAAAATGAAAGAGATTTCTTTGGATTACCGATATACACAGGGGATCATAAGAGATGAAGAGATAGAGCAGATGATGGGATATGCAGAGGTGGCAGAGACTGTTTTAGAAGAAGGAAACGGACCGGGAAATGATTTTTTGGGTTGGAGAAACCTTCCTGCTTCCTACGATAGAGAGGAGTTCGAAAGGATAAAGAAGGCGGCACAAAAGATCCGCGACAACTCCGACTACCTCGTTACCATAGGGATAGGAGGCTCCTACCTCGGAGCGAAAGCGGTCATCGAGGCACTCCGAAATCCGTATGGAGAAACAAAGACGAAGGTTTTGTTCTCAGGCAACTCCATCAGCGGAACGGAGCTGGCACAGCTTGTTGAATTTCTCAAGGACAAGCAGTGGTCGATCAATGTGATCTCAAAGTCGGGGACGACGACCGAACCTGCGATTTCGTTTCGTATTTTGAAGAACGAATTGGAGGCCAAGTACGGAAAAGAAGAGGCAAGGGAGAGGATCTACGTTACCACGGATGCGAGAAGAGGTGCTCTCAAGACTCTTTGCGACAAGGAAGGCTATGAGTCCTTCGTCATTGCGGACAACATCGGGGGACGCTATTCGGTCCTTACAGCTGTAGGTCTGTTACCGATTGCTGTTGCGGGCTTTGATATCGACAAACTCATGGAAGGTGCGACTTCTTCGATGAGGGAGATGAGAGAAAAACAGGGTCGGAGCAATCTTTGCAGGTTCTATGCCGCTCTGCGAAACATCCTCTACAATAAGGGTAAGCACATCGAGATTCTCGTCAGTTACGAGCCTCGTCTTGCTTATCTCAGTGAATGGTACAAACAACTCTTCGGAGAAAGCGAGGGAAAGGACGGAAAGGGAATTTTTCCGGCTTCCGCGATCTTCTCGACGGATCTTCATTCCATGGGTCAGTATATTCAAGACGGAAAGAGGGTTTTGTTTGAAACCGTGCTCAGGATAAACGAGCCTTCCGCAGACATCGTATTGCCGGAGTTGGAGGAGGATCTGGACGGTTTGAACTATATTGCGGGGAAAACCGTGGATGAGGTCAATCGAATCGCCTTGGAAGCTACCGCTACGGCTCATCTCGCCGGAGGGGTCCCCAACATCATCATCGATGTTCCCAAGTGGGACGAATACCACCTTGGTTACCTTCTCTACTTCTTTGAGAGAAGTTGTGCGATCAGCGGTTATCTTTTGGCAGTCAATCCCTTTGATCAACCGGGGGTGGAAGAATACAAGAAGACGATGTTCAAGATGCTTGGCAAGCCGGGTTATTAAACGAGTAGGGATGTTATGTTTAAAAAGGGAGATATCGTCATCATCGCAACCATTCTTTTGGTTTCGGCGTTCACCATGTACCTTACGGTTTATGAGGGAAGGAGTGCGGAAAAAATCATCGAGGTGGTTCACAACAATGAGGTGGTGGCCTCCTATCGAATCGATGACTCCTTTGAGGGAAGGTACGACTTTTTTGATGGAAAGGGAGGACACGAGGTCTATTGGATTCATGACGGAGGAGTGGAGGTCATAGAATCCAATACTCCGCAGAAGATCTGTATGAAGATGGGTTTTATCGATAAGGACGGACAGATGATCGTTGCTCTTCCTCACCGGATGTATATCACGGTAAAATCGGTGAAATCCGAGAAAGAAGAGGGTGGTTTGGATGCCATCGTCAAATAAGCTGTTATAGTGGCGCAACTCTACAGGAGATAGATACTATAGCCTTGTACGGAAAAGATCGGAGCAACAAGATCTTTTGTATAAGAATGAGAGGGTAGATTGTCTCTATTCTTACTTGCTCTCGAGAGCGGAGGGGATCGTTTTTTTTCTCGCTTTCATGCCCGAGTGCGCCTTAGTACTATTCTCCGTTAAAAATGTAGGTGAACAGAATATATATTTGCAGGGAATCTTTTGAGAGATCCTAGAAATCAACTGTACAACCGAACGATTTTAATAGTAGATAATAGTATAAAATTGCTCATACGGGCAACTGAGGAAATGCAACAAACGCTCTTATGAGACAGATGCCGTACGAAATTGAAGCCGGGGAGGAAAGAGGATTGAGCAAAACAAAAAAACTGGTATTTTTGGGACTGATGATAGCCTATTCCCTCGTCCTCCACTTGGTGGAATCGACAATGCCGGGGCTTCATTTTATCGCTCCCGGAGCCAAGCTTGGACTGACCAATATCATCACCGTCGTTCTCCTCTACAGTGTCAGCAGGAAGGAGGCGCTCATCGTTCTCTTGATGAGGATCTTGCTGGGATCAGTTTTTTCAGGAAGTATCTCCTCCTTTCTTTACAGTTTGTCGGGAGGAGTTTTCAGTTTTATAACTATGGTCTTGATGCAAAATCTGGAGAAGTATGAGGTTAGCATCTTGGGTGTCAGCGTTATGGGGGCCTTAGCCTTCAACATCGGTCAGCTGGTTATGGCGGGGCTGATCATCCGCAATATGTCCATCATCGTATATTTTCCGGCGATGGCTGCGGTGTCGGTCGCGACGGGGACCTTCGTCGGTTTGGTGGCGAACTTCCTCTTACAGAGAGACCTATTTCGAATCGGAGGGATGAGGACATGAAGATATACTTGGATAACAGTGCGACGACCAGGCCCTATGCAGAGGTGGTCGAAGAGATGAGGGAGGCTCTGACACAGGATTTTTACAACCCGTCCTCCATCTATGACGGAGGTGTTGATATCTCCAGAAAGGTTGAGGGATACAGAAGTTTTATTGCCGATACCCTGGGATGTAAGTCCAAGGAGCTCCTCTTTACTTCGGGAGGAACCGAGTCGATCAACACGGCGATCTTTTCGCTCAAGAACAGTCGCAAAAAACATATCATAACTTCATTGGCCGAACATTCCGCAACCTTGGAGGCGATGAAGAAGATGGAAAAGCTCTCCTTTGAGGTAACCTATCTCAAACCCTCTAAGGATGGGAGCATAAAACCGGAACAAGTCATGGATGCCTTGAGGGAGGACACCTGCCTCATCAGCCTAATGGCTGTCAACAACGAGCTTGGCAGTGTGAGCGACGTAGTAAGGATCGCAAAGGAAGTTAAGAAGAAGAGGGAAGACGTCCTCATCCATGTTGATGCGGTTCAAGCTTATTTAAAACAGCCCTTGAAACTCTATGATAAGGTCATTGACTTCTTGAGCATATCAGCACATAAGATCCACGGACCCAAGGGAGTCGGTATCTTGTATCACAGGGAAGAAGCCCTTCTTGTACCTCTTATCGTGGGAGGTGGACAGGAGGGAGGCTACCGTTCGGGAACCCTCAATACTCCCGGCATCTACGGAATGGGAAAGGCGATCGAACTCTTTTATCCCGATCTTCAGGAGAATATAGAGAAGATACGCAAGAAAAAGGAAGAACTTCGGGATAGGATCTTGGAGGAGATTGAATCCGTCAAGGTGCTCAGTCCCGAAGATGGGGTCTGCCACATCCTCAACCTTTCCTTCATGGGACTTCGGGGAGAGATCCTCCTGCATAGCTTGGAGAAGGAGGGGATCTATGTATCGACAGGCTCGGCCTGCTCCTCGAAAAAATCCTACTCCCATGTGCTAAATGCCTTGGAACTCAGCAGAGAGGTCAAGGAAGGCGCAATAAGGTTCTCTCTCAGTGAAGAGACCACTGAAGAGGAGATCGACAGAGTGGTGGAAACTCTGAAAAAGAATGTAACCATGATAAGAAGAATAATGAAGATGGGGAAGAAGTAAGATGTATAATTCAATCGTAATCAGAAACGGAGAAGTTTCGATCAAGGGGATCAACCGCCCGGTCTTTGAGAAAAGACTGATAAAAAACATCAGAAGAGCCTTCCATGGTTTGGAAGGGTATGATGTTTACAAGGGGGACGGGAGGATCTACGTGGATTTTGAGGAAGAAGTCGGAGCGGAGATCATGCGCAGGCTCAAAAATGTATTCGGAGTAATGTCGTTTAGTCCTGCGATCAAGACGGAAAGCGGCTACCAGCTTGCCAAGGACACCGCCTTAAAGCACTACAACGAACTGGTCGAAAGAACGGGAGCGACGAGTTTCAAGGTTACGGCGAGGAGGGAAGATAAGAGTCTTCCTCTGACCTCGCCCGAAATGTCCAGGGATATCGGTGCCTATATCCTCACTCATTCCCAAAAACCTCTCAAGGTTGATGTGAAGGATCCCGACATCCATCTCTTCGTTGAAGTTAGAGAGCAGAATAATATTATCTACAGCGAAAAAGAGCAGGGAGTCGGAGGGCTTCCCGTCGGGGTAAACGGTCGAGCGATGATGCTTCTGTCCGGAGGGATAGATTCTCCCGTAGCGACCTATATGATCGCCAAGAGGGGGCTTTGGATCGAAGCGGTGCATTTTCACAGTTTTCCCTTTACCAGTGAGAAGGCAAAGGAGAAGATTGAACGCCTTGCCAAACAACTCTCGCTCTATACGGAGGGGATCCGCATCCATATGGTCAACCTGTTGCCCATTCAGACAGAGATCTCCGAAAAATGTCCTCAGGAGCTTATGACCATCCTTTCGCGGAGGTTTATGATGAGGATAGCGGAGAAACTTGCTTTGGAGACGGGTTGCGGCTGCCTTGCTACGGGAGAGAGCATTGGTCAGGTAGCATCTCAGACCATTGAAGGTTTGCAGGCGACCAACTCCGTAGTGAGGGAGGTCCCCGTCTTTCGACCTCTGATCTCCTTCGACAAAGAAGACATCATCAATGAGGCGAAAAAGATCGACACCTTCGATATCTCGATCATCCCGGAAGAGGACTGTTGCACGGTCTGTCTACCTAAGCGACCCGCCACAAAACCCAAGGCGGACAAGATTCGAAAAGCGGAAGAGAACCTCGACATCGACAGCCTTGTTGCTTCCGCCATAGAAGAGAGGGAGATCAGGGAAGTCGGAATGTTGAAGTGGTAGAATAGGTAGAGGGCACAGACTCATACTGTTATCTGTTGATATTAACGTCACCATTCTAAGATAAAACAAATTTTTATACTATTCAACAATAGACGGATGGATATTTATATTCTGCGACTACGAAAATACGTTTAATAATCTATGGGTCA
>JAUMWQ010000078.1 GCA_030529565.1 Filifactor alocis
AAAGTGTTCATTTCACAAGATTTTTATGCTGTGTAGAATAACAGCAACATCGAGATGCAGCTTTGTGTGGTGTTGGCTTGGATGAAATTTTTGAACGTATCCGCGCATACCATCCTCCAAAAGATCCATATCCGAGAACCCAAAGATTTGTATCATCTCCCATAGAACACGCTACATCGATATCCGCAGTTCAAAAGAATGGCAGAAGGGCAGTGTGGCTTTGTTCGGTATCATATGATATTTTCCTACATTGCTCCGAACGGAAAAACCGCCGAAACGGTTCCGGCGGTCTGTCTTTTCTTATTCTCTATACTCGTTCAACAAAGAGTTTTGCAGCTTCTCCGTTGAGTTTTTCCTCCTTCATCTCGCCTTTTTCTTCAAAGGACAGAAGTTCAGCCAAGGTCTCCTCCCTGATAAGCTCCGCATGGCTTTCGATCGCATTTTTGAGCTTGTCGGTTCCCTGATAGTAGATCCTGATACGGTCCATCATATCGTAGTCGTTGTTCTTTCTCATCTGCTGGATCCTCGAGATAAACTCTCTTACAAAACCTTCATCGATCAGTTCCTGTGTCAGATGCGTATCGAGGATCAGGAAGAGGTTGTTTCCTGTTTCGACGTCGAAACCTTCCTTGGATTCGATGTTGATCAGGACATGTTCCTTCTCGAGGACGAAGTCTTCTCCGTCCAGATCCATCTTGACTTCTCTTCCCGCCTGAATGGCAGTTACGGCATCTTTGGGATCAAGTTTGCCCAAGGCTTGTTGGAAGGACTTCATCTTTGCTCCGAGCAGTCTTCCCAGCACGGGAAGGTTGGGCTTGAGCTGATAGTTGATATATTCCTGAAGATCGTCGGAGAATACCACTTCCTTGACGTTGAGCTCTTCCTCCATCAAAGGCACCAAGTCTTCGATAAGCTCTTTGTGCACCTTGTCCACGAGGATCTTTCGGATCGGTTGACGAACCTTGATCTTGACTTTTTCCCTCGACGCTCTTCCCAAGGTCACGAGATTCTTGACAAGATCCATCTTCTCTTCGAGTGCCGCATCGAGTTGGTCTTCGTTGCAATGCGGATACATGGAAAGATGTACGGACAGCTCTCCCGTAAGGTTGCGATACATTTCTTCCGACAGATAAGGTGCAAAGGGAGCAACGAGTTGTGCCAGTTCCACCATGATCTCATAGGTCGTGTTGTAGACGGATTTTTTGTCGTCGGTCAGTCCCGTATCCCAGAATCTTCTTCTGCTTCTTCGGATATACCAGTTCGACAGGTCTTCGTTGACGAAATCCTGAATACCGCGAACGACCTTCGTTACCTCAAAGATCTCCAGATCTTCTTCCACCTGTTTTTTCAAGCGATTGAACTTGGAAAGGATCCATCTGTCCAGTTCGGGTCGCTTGCTCGGCTCGACGAAGAAACTCTTGGGATCGATCTCGTCGGTGTTTGCATAAAGGACAAAGAAGTTGTATACGTTTTTGATGGTCCCGAAGAACTTACTCTGCACTTCCTTCAAGCCTTCCACGTCAAACCTCGTCGGCACCCAAGGCGGTGATACATAGAGCAGGTACCAGCGCAGAACATCCGCTCCGTATTTGTCGAACATCTCAAAGGGATCGACGGTGTTGCCCTTGGACTTACTCATCTTCTTTCCGTCCTTGTCCAAGATCAGATCATTTACCAGTACGTTTTTGTACGGACTCTTACCCGTCATAAAGGTCGAGATGGCAAGCAGGGAGTAGAACCATCCCCTCGTCTGATCGATACCTTCACAGATGAAGTCGGCCGGGAACAGCCCGTCAAAGTCATCCTTGTGCTCAAAGGGGTAATGGTGCTGTGCAAAAGGCATAGCTCCCGAATCGAACCACACGTCGACGACATCCTTGACTCTCTGCATCGGCTTTTCACATTTTTCGCAGGCGATGTGAACGTCATCCACATAGGGACGGTGCAATTCGATGTTTTCATCTATATTCTCAAGCGCTCTTTGTGCCAATTCCTTGCGGGAACCGATGGACTCTTCATGTCCGCACTCACATTTCCAAATATTGAGCGGTGTTCCCCAATATCTCGAACGCGAGATCGCCCAGTCGTTGAGGTTCTCAAGCCAGTTGCCAAAACGTTTTTCGCCGACATAGTCTGGGAACCAGTTTATTGAGTTGTTATTTTCGATCAGTTTATCTTTAAACTTGGTCACTTCGATATAGTAGCTCGGCTTTGCATAGTAGAGCAGCGGTGTCGAGCATCTCCAGCAGTGAGGATAGTTGTGAACGATTTTTTCCTTGCTGTAGATCTTGTTCTCCGAAGCGAGGTACTTGATGATCTCTACATCCAGCCCGTCTTCCATAACATATCTGCCCGCCCACGGCGTTCCGATATACTTACCCTCGTCATCGACGGGTTGGAGAACCGGAAGGTTGTACTTTTTACCCACATTGTAGTCGTCCTCTCCGAAGGCCGGTGCGGTGTGAACAATCCCGGTACCGTCTTCCGTCGTTACGAAGTCTCCGACGATTACGAAGAAGGCTTTCTTATCGGCAGTTACAAAGGGCATGAGCTGTTCATACTCGATGTGTTCCAATTCGGGACCCGCGATCTCTTCCAAAACCTCATAGTCTTCTCCCAACACCTTGGGTGCAAGCGTTTTGGAAAGGTAGTAGATCTCATCATTCTGTCTTACCTTGACATAGACCTCCGTCGGCGATACCGTCAAGGCTACGTTTGCAGCAAGAGTCCAAGGTGTCGTCGTCCAAGCGAGGAAGTATTCGTTGTCCTTGCCGACCAACTTGAATTTGGCGATCAAGGTATTGGTCTTTACTTCCTTGTAGCCCTGAGCAACCTCGTGGGAAGCCAGTCCCGTTCCGCAACGAGGACAGTAGGGAAGGATCTTGTGTCCCTCGTAGATATAGCCTTCCTTGTGCATCTTGTCCAAAATATGCCATACGGACTCGATGTACTTGTCTTCCAAGGTGATATAAGGATCGTCGAGGTCGATGAGGTAGGCCATCCTCTCGGTCATCTGTCTCCAGAGCCCCTCATATTCAAAGACGGATTCACGACACTTCTTGTTGAAGGCCTCTATCCCATAGTCCTCAATCTCAGTCTTGTCGTTCAAGCCCAATCTCTTCTCCACTTCGATCTCGACAGGCAGACCGTGGGTGTCCCAACCGGCCTTTCTCTTGACCTGATAACCCTGCATCGTCTTATAGCGACATACGTAGTCCTTCAAGGTCCGTGCAATAACATGGTGGATCCCCGGCTTGCCGTTCGCGGTAGGAGGTCCCTCAAAAAATACAAACTGCTCCCCACCCTCTCTCTGCGTTACACATTTATGCAACAGGTCGATCTCGTTCCAATACGCACTGATCGCCTTCTCATTCTCGGCGATTGTACCGTTTCTCAATGATTCAAATTTGCTCAAAATCATCTCCCCTTTCTCTGTAATAAAAAACCCTGCACCTCTGTGCAGGGACGAAGATTCCGTGTTACCACCCTTATTGCGGTCCGATCCTGAAAAGCTCACAAAAAGATACATTCCCCCTATGAAAAGCCCTTCCGGTTCAAGTGTCCGCCACTCTCATGACCGATAACGAGGTCAAACGAAAAATCCTACTCTTTGTTCGAATTTTTTGCTCCGAGAGGATCCATCCCTAAGATAAACCCGTCTTTTTTCACCGACCAAAGACTCTCTGTGTGTTCATTGCCTTAAGGAACTGTTCTCATCAACGCAATTTATTTACAAAACATATAATAGATTGTATCCAAAACTTTCTTATTTTGCAACTTTTTTTTAAAAGAATTTCGACCGAATCGAAATATAAACTGCCTACTTATTGGTTTTATGCCGTTTTTATCTCCTATAACTCTACTGTGCACCTACATTTCCGCAAGAAAACACAGCTTCTATGTAAATTCTATGCAAACTCCGTATAATCCAAAAAAGTGGAGCAACATCGTTTCGATACGAAAAATAAGGCTTGTGAACACAGTCGTTTACTAGATTCTTACACTCTACAAAACAACTGAGAAAACGGTTTTTACCTTTAGGAAACACCGCACAAAAGCAAGTTTCCGATTTTCTCCCGTTTTTATAAAATACGAAGGTCTGTCATATCAACTTTTTCAACAATTTCATGCTTTATACTATTCTCCGATAGAAGTATGGATATATCTATTTTTCGATGACGAAAAACTATGTTGTCTCCTATTGCTCACAGATTGTTTATATCCATTATTCAAAAGAATAGCAGTATTATATAAAATTGCTTTTACTCTGATTTTTTGAATTATGTGGTATCTCCTTTACACGGGATTTTCCTATGTATTTTTTTGTAATAATATGTAGAGCTTTGCTCCTGACCTTTGGAAACGATAGCAAAGGCAAATTCCGGTTTTCCTTTGAGTCTATAGAATACAAAAATTTGTTATATCGATATTTTCAAAGATTTCGTCCTCGTATCGCATCGGTTCCATAACGATCATCTCAATTATATGCTACTGCCCTTCCAACATAAGATCAAGGATACGCGAGGCGGACACAATAAGAAGGATAGGTCTGCGCTCTGTCTCTCTTACTTGTCCTAAGCCTTCTTTACAACATTGGCGACAGCACTCAAAAACACCCTTACGTCCACCTCTTTTGCCGCATCCACCGTAAGAATAATATAGTCATCTCCCTTTTCTTTGACTATGCCCGAAACTCCCCCCGAAGTTATGATCACATCTCCCGCAGCGAGTCCTTTAAGCATCTCTTCCCTTTGTTTCTTACTCTCTTCTTCCTTCGCCTTCTTCGCCTCCTCTTCCTTCTTCTGTTTATTTTTCTTAGGTAAATATCCGAAAAAATACCAAACCAAAAAAAAGACCGCCATATAGGACAAGAAAACTTCTTCTAAAGGCCTCATTATTCTCACATCCCTTCCGTACTAAAATTCAGGAGTAAAGGAAACTCTCCCTCCTTTCACATTCCATCCCCCGATCGTCCGGTTCCTATGGAACTCTTCGGGGCCCTCCTGCATACATCGATATGTTTCCATCGTGATTTGCTGTTCGACTCGTTTTCAAAATATATCAATCTCTACTGTTTTTTAGTACCGTAAACGTTTACTCAACTTTCAGCTGAACATCCCCCATTAGACCTTTTTCTCTCCTGTGAGAACCATATAAGTCTATACCTCTCACGTTTAGATCGAAAGATCCGTTCCTCCTATTTGCAACACAAGGATGAAATCCAAAACCCTAGGAGCGTCAGTTCTCTCCCTGCATTTGTTCAGTGGGTCTTCATCAAGGTTCGATACCTCTCAATGTTTATCTTATCCTCCGATAGAAATGCCGGGTATGCACAATGTATAACCACCGAAAAACTTCAGGGGGCTCTATACTTCAAAGCATTCAATCTGTCAATTTTAATAGATAATAGTACCAGTTTGAGTTCGATAAAAGCGATACTTTCGATAAATATAAAGAAGAGTTTCCTGATAGGATAAGAAACCCCGACCGGCCTTGATCTTTAGCCCGTCGAAGTTCATCGTTTGAACTGAAAAAGAATGTAAAGTAATCGGACATCAGCCTCTTCTCCTACGAGATCTCCCGCAAAACTGAAGGAATAAAGAGATACAAGTGGGCTTGGCCGATTCAAAGAGATGATTTTTTGTGATCCCGGCTCTGTCGTTTTGCCTAAATCGATAAGATTTTACATCAGAATAAGTCCTGTCTTGCTTGCGCGCGACAGCCATTCTGCATCTGCAGATCTCATCGATATATCAATGTCCTCAACCTCAACCTGTCTTTTTTCGTTCGGCTTATCACTTCTTCAAACCTTCCCTTACCATAGCCCTTTACGGATATCACACAGGGTGCTTCCACCTGCCTGGAAGGATTTGTTATCATCTGATAGTCTGCCTGCACCCTCTCTGAAGAGATGAGCTTTTGAGCATCGGAACGTGAGAGCTTAAACATCCCTGCAACAATCGCATCAAGGCGTTGTGAACCTACCACAAAGGTATGCTCTTTTAAATCGGGTTTTTCGACCTTCGCCTCTTCCCACGTAACAAAACTGACCTTGACTCCAACATTAGCGACCTTCTCCAGGTTCAAACGGATATACTCCGCCATCGTCTTCAAACATACGACATAGGTTGCTTCTTGCGTTACAAAGATATCCCCTATCGCCTCCCTCTTGATCCCGAGGGACAGGATGCTTCCGAGATAGTCCCGATGATTCACCTTTCGAAAACTGAAATTACCGGTTATTTTCAGACATGACAAAAAATCCTGACCCTCATCCTCTTCATAATCAGGATAAATATAGCCTATCTTTCTCTCCGCATCCTCCAGACCTCCTGTAAAACTACAGGAGATGGAGTCCAAGCCTGCCAGGATACTCTGCGTCTGCCGTTGTTCATAAGGAGTTAAAAACTCCGTGTATGAAGCCCGATAAGTATATTGGACTTTTTGAGCAAGATCCAAAATGTGAAACAATTTCTCCCTTAAGGCCTCATCGCCAATATGAGAAGTTCTTGTAATTTTCTCTTCCCTTTTCATCTGTCTTCACTGCCCTCGTCTTACACAAAGAAGAACAAGGCAAACAACACCCTTCTCAAGCTCGATATCAACAAAAGACCGAGCATGGGCGAAATATCGATCATACCCAAATTCAAATACCTCGATGTAAAGTTTTCGATGGGAGCCATAACAGGATCGGTCAAACGGTATATGAATTCCGACAACTGATAGTTGCGCCTTGCAAAATCAGGAAAAAAACTGAGCAACACTCGCGCAAAAATACCGAAATACATCACTTTGAATAAGTTGTCTATAAGACTATACACCATCATTACTACATTCTTCCCTTTCTTTTATTGCCACTTGAAGATCCCCTTGCTCTCCAACGCTTTTTTCACTGTTCCATCGATCTCAACGGAAGGAGGTGCAAAGATAAAGATCCCTGTAGATATCTTGGCTACACTGCCGTTCATGGCGTAGATCGCGCCATTCAAAAAGTGAAATATCGTGTTGGATACGCTCGGATCTGTGATCTTCTCGAGGTTTACTACACAGGCCTTTCTCGCCTTCAAACTGTCCACGATAGCCGGGATCTCTTCGTTATACTGTGTGGGTTCATAGATGATGACCTTGTGTTGCCCCGGTGTAGCGGAGTTTGCCGTATTGATGTTTACCACCTTGTTCGAAGATGAAAACTTGGGAAGGCTCACAGGCTCCTCAGGCTGCATATCGAACTCATCATAACCGTATTCGTACTCATCATCCGTACTGATCGAGAAATAACCCTTCAATTTATCCGTGAACTTTTCTGCCATTGTCATTACCCCCGTCTAATAATTTCTTTCTCCAAATATACCTGTACCCACTCTAACTATGGTTGAACCTTCTTCTATGGCAATTTCATAGTCATTCGTCATTCCTACGGAGAGATATTTCATCTCCGATTTTCCGAGGTTTAACGTTTTCGCTTCCTCAAAAAGTTTTTTCATATCCGCAAAATAACGTCTCGTCCTCTCGTTGTCTTCTTCAAAGGGAGCCATTCCCATCAAGCCTCTTATCCTGATATGGGGATAAGAATTGCAAACATGTGCTACAAAATCAAGGGTTTCTTCCTTGGTCTGCCCGTGTTTGGAATCCTCCTGTGAGATATTGACCTGAACCAGACAGTCCATGACCTTTGATCTCTCCCCTGCCCTCTTATCGATCTCCTTTGCCAGGGAATCCCGGTCTAAGGAATGGATCATATGAACCTTATCAATAATATACTTTACCTTGTTGGTTTGTAGCGTTCCAATCAAATGCCATCTAACTTCCTTTGGAAAAGACTCGTATTTTTTTTGGATTTCTTGAACCTTATTCTCTCCGAAATCGAGAATTCCGGATCGATATGCCTGCATCATCCTCTCATCATCAACGGTCTTCGTTACAGCGATCAATTCTACTTCCTGATCATAACGACTCCGTTGTTTTGCTCTTTCTATGTTTTTTTTGACTTCATCTATATTTCTCTCAACAGACACTTATTTCACCCTCTGCCCCTGATACACACCGGAGGGATTAACTACGATCTCATCATAGAGATCGATCTCTTCCTCCTGCTTTTCTTCTCCGAAACGATATCTGCAAACAATGTACTTATCATCCTGTGTCAATATCGGGCTCAACTTCTTGAAGTTTGCAGTCCCGGCTTCATCAACAACATAGACGCCCTCTTCTCCCTCGCTGTTCTTGACCAAAGCGGATCTGGGGATCTTCAACCCCTTTTCATTGTCGTATTCCACTCTTATCTTGTAACTCCTGTTCTCATAGAAGCGGAAGGTCTCGTCCTCAACACAGAACAAACCTAAAAACTTTCCATCCCCGCCTTTGTGAAAGTCTTCCAAATATCCGGTCAACTCATGCGAGTCGACGTAGATACGAACCGGCTGGAAGGAACGAATATGTTCAATATCTTCTTTATCCACCTGACAGGCAAAATAGTATTTGAAGTTGTATACCGTTTTTCCAATAGGATCGTCCTTTGAAACACTTTTCTTCAAATCTACCTTATTCTTATCCGAGACCTTTTCGATCTCCGATACTGTCAACTTGTTTCTGTTATCAAAGGTAAAAATCCCTTCGTATCCATCACAATACGCTACGATGACCCCACTCTTCGGTGTCTTTATACGATAGCTCGTACCCTTCAGCTGTGAAAGGATCATCTGCTTCTCGTTCTTCAACTCTTCAAGAGACTTCTGTCCGCCTCGTCCGGTCTCTCTCAAAAACTTCTTTTCTTCGTTGACCTTAAGAATCTCCTCCTTGAGAGATGGGAGATATTCCTCTTCCTCTGCCAATATCCTTTTTTGGAGATCCGCATACAATACTTGAAGTTCCAAGTTTTTTTTGTTGATTTCGGCCTCAATATTTGCAGAAGTATCTTCCCCGGAGTAATTCTGTATCTTATAATCGATCAGTCTCAATCTCTCGTGAAGATCCTCGGTATCATAACCGCTTTTTATCACAGCTACATCCGTACCTTTGCGAATCCTGTCTCCCTGGCTGACGATATACTCGACAAAGCCTTCGTAAGGAGAACTGATTACCTCCTCATCACGAATGATAACAGCCTTCTTCTCAGCTGCATTCAAAATCTGCCCCAACTCGACGACCTCGGTACGAACGGAGATCAGCCTAATCGAAACAAAGATGTTATAGACGAAAAAGGGTATGATAGCAAGAAGTGCAAGTCTCCAACCGAACCTCGGTCTCAACCTCCTCTTTCGACGTTTCTTCGTTCTTTTTTCCATGTGTCATATTCCTTTTGATTTGCCAACGCATATAGCTTATTTTGACAAAACTATATTTAGCTTATTTTACATTCAATTGTTTAAAAAATCAATGTTTTTCCTCGAAACTGACACATACTTTTAATATTAAAGCGTTTTAGGGGAAGAAAATAGTAATTTATAACGCAATTCTTCCACCCTTTAACCTTCATTGTAAACTTTATTTTAATATTTTTTTACATTTATGAAGATGACCTTACACGCT